>NZ_LWUD01000031.1 GCF_001654615.1 Ligilactobacillus aviarius | reverse complement strand
TACTAAATGTTATAGACCCTGAAAATCAAATTTCCTTTTTTATTTAAAGTTTAAAAATTAGTTAAAAAGCCTAAATATAAAGGCTTATGATTTGGTCAAGTATAAATAACTGATATAATCTTCTATGTAAAACTAATAAGTAGTTATAAGGGTTAGATTAAGATATAGTATATAAAATAATTTAATTGGGAGAATAAAATGAAAAGTAAGAGTTATATTGGAAATCGTTATAATCGTGTAAAGTTATATAAGAAAGGCAAGTTTTGGGTGGCATCGTCAATTACCTTTTTATCATTAGGAATTGGTGCCGGTGTCAGCACAGTTCATGCTGCAAACATTTCATCAAGCAGTCGCAATGAAGAAGTCGAAGAAGTATCCTCTTCAAGTGCGTCAAAAATCAATGCCCGGTCATTTTCTTCAATTCACATGCAACCGCAATCAGTTGCAAGTTCAGTGATTGAAGCGAGTGCTAGTCAAAAATCAAGTTCAATTAGTTCAAGCTGCGAATCACAATCTCAAACTGATTCATCAGTTTCAAGTTCGGTTCAAAGCAGCTCATCAATCAGTTCAGCTTCATCAACAAGCAAACAATCATCAGCTGTGAAATCATCAAGCAGCAAGCAAGCATCTTCATCAAGTGAAGAAGCTTCTTCAGTGCACTCTTCAAGCGTTCAAGGTTCATCAAGTTCAGTTGGCGCTTCAAAGGAGAGCGCAGAGCATTCTTCAAGTGCTTCAACTGCAAGTTCAATGGGCAAGATTGCTGGCGTAACGGCTGATAAAGCATTGGCAAGTGATCTCACAAACAAGGAAGATTCTGTTTTAGGTGCCAATGCCGGAACAAAGCTCGTTCAAAGTACACCGGTGATCGCTAACCGGAAGAATGACGAAGAAGACCAAGCAAATGATAATGCGACAAGTTTAAAAGAATCTGCTAAAGTTGAAAATTTATCTAAATTGCGTTCATTGAATTCAATGTTAGATTCAAGTGCTGATGATTATACTTATGGGGATTGGACATTTTATTTTATGTCAACGAATGGAAAGATTATTCATTCCCCAATCGGAATGTCAAATTTATATGGGAATCAAGTAAGGGAAAATATTAAACCTATTATCCAGACAATTGAAAATGAAGGATACCAATATATGTATGATTGGCCAATTACAATCAGTAGTGATGATGGTAATGGTAATGGTGAATTTATTGGATACTATACACTTTTTTTCAAACCTATCCCGCGGAAACAAGGACAACCTGTAACCGTTAAATACGTTACAAATAGCGGCAAGACCTTAGGAACAGGAACAGCTGATTATACTTCACCAAGTGGCGATACGGATACAACGCCATACATCGGTGACACATACTCAACAAGTGCCGAAACGTTTAAGGGTTACCACTTGGTTAAAAATCCAAGTAATGCAACGGGAACGGTAACAAGCAGCGCCCAAACGGTAACGTATACGTATGCCCCTGATACCCAAAAGGTAACGATCAATTATATTGATCCATCAGAAGGAACGATTGTTGATTCAGATACCGTGACGGTTTCATACGGCACAAATACAGATTATAATGCTCAACAATACGTTAACGAAAATATGCCGGGATATGAAATTTCAGGTTCAGACTTACCATCAAACGGCGTGCTTTCATACGGTTCAGCAACTTCGTATTCGGTTTATTTGAACCATAAAATTGATACAACAACGCAAACATCAACGTATACGCAAACAATCAAGTATCAATACGCCAATGGTAGTCAAGCCGAACCAACGAAGACCACAACGGTAACCTTTACCCGGACAGTAAAAACTGACGAAGTTACGGGTGTGCAAACAGTTGGCAACTGGACAACCAGCGATTCAACGAGTTTACCAGCCGTAACATCACCAACGATTGCGGGTTATACTCCAAGCCAAGTTACGGTTCCGGCCGTAACGGCAACGCCAGGTGGCAGTGATAACCAAACAGTTACGTATAATCCAAACCAAGAATCAATGACAATTACGTATTACGATGCCGACGAAGGTAAAGTATTGTCAACGAAGGTTCTTCAAGGTGGTTACGGTACCAAACCAGACTATGATTATCAAAGCGTAATTGCTCAATACGAAAAAGAAGGCTATAAGGTTGAACGGAGTACGATTCCGTCAACGGGGTTAGTGTTCACTAATTCAGATAGCCAAAGCTACGAAGTTGATTTGACACATACATCGACTGTTCTTCCGCCAGATTCGCCAAATCTGACAAAAACAATTAAGAACACGATTAAATATATTTATGCTGATGGATCACAAGCAGCTCAAAGTGTTGTCCAAACAATTACGTATACGCGGACAGCGACAAAGGATAACGTTACGGGGGCAATTTCATATTCAAATTGGAAGACCACGACTAATCCGGCTGAATTTCCGTCAGTGAAATCACCGACGATTGCAGGATACACGCCAAGTAAGGCAGAAAGCGGAGTAGTTCCAATTTCATCTGATAGTGCTGATTCAACGGAAACAATTATTTACACAAAGAATGGCGGAACCCAAACACCACAATCAGATACGAAAACAACGGTTACAGAAACCGTTTACTTTGTTGACGAAAACGGAAACCAATTAAAGGATCCGTATACCGCAACAATTACGTTTACCCGGACAAAGAATAGCAACGGGACGTATACTGCATGGCAACCAGTTGGCGGTAAGGTTGATTTCCCAGCTGTTGACGCACCGGAAATTGCCGGTTATACCCCGAATGAATCCCAAGTGCCGATGATCACAAACGTTTCAGCAACGACCGCTAATATTTCAAAGACAATCGTTTACACCCCGATCCAAGGGACAGTTGTCTTTAATTATTATGATGAAACTGACGGCGGTAAGTTAGTTTATACAACAACCCAAAGCGGTGATCACGGAACAACGATTCCAAACGATGTGCAAAAGTACATTGCAGGATTTGAAGATAACGGGTATGTTCTCGATAAGGCAAAGAGTGATGTTCCAAGTGGAACAACGATTGAATTTAACGAAAGTACGCAAACATTCAACATTTACTTTACTCACGGAACGACCACAACGACGCAAACGTCAACGGTTACCCAAACGATCAATTATCAATATTCTAACGGGAAACAGGCAGCAACGCCGCATACCGCAACGATTACATTTACGCGGACAGCAACGCGTGATAATGTAACGAACCAATATACTTATGGTCAATGGACTTCATCAACGAATGAATTTCCAGCCGTAACATCGCCAACGATTACAGGTTACACGGCATCGGTCAGCGTTGTTCCTGCGGTAACGGACGTTGAAGAAGGCGACACGATCGCGCCAACAACGGTCATTTATACCCCGATTCAAGAATCAGTCACGGTTAAATACGTTGATGATACAACTGGTCAATTAATTACATCAGTTACATTAAAAGGAAATTACGGTTCGACATCTGATTACTCAACAAAGAATGCAATCAGCCAGTTAGAATCAAAGGGTTATGTCTTGGTTAAGGATGGGTTCCCATCAACTGGCATTACCTTTGGTAAGAGTGCATCAACATACACGGTCGACTTTACAGAAGGGATTACCGATTCAACGCAAACCGAAACGGTAAAGCAAAAGATCAACTATGTTGACCAAAACGGCAATCAAATTGCTGATCCGCATGAAACAACGATCACATTCACGCGGCCAACTGAAAAGAATAACGTTACTGGAGTTGTCACGAACGGTGCATGGACCCCGGCTAGTTCAGTGTTCCCTCAAGTTGCTTCACCAAAGATCACGGGTTATACCCCAAGTGCAACTGAAAGTACGGCGGTTACGGTCAATCCAGATAATCCGGAAGATAATACGCAAACCATCACGTATACACCGAATAAGGAAACCGCAATTGTTCAATACTACGATGAAACAACGGGCAAAGTATTGTCATCAGTAACCTTAACGGGAAATTACGGAACTCAAAGCAGTTATAACCCGGCTCCAACATTGATGAAGTATATCCAACAAGGATACCAACTTGTCAGTGATAACCTTCCAGTTGGAGGAATCGACTTTAACTATGATGGCACAACGCCAACATATAAGATCGTTTTGAAACATGCGACCCGGACGGATTCGGTTTCAAGCAATCCAGATAATTTGCCAACTGATAATCTGCAAAAGACGGTCAGTGAAACGATTAACTATGTTTACGGCAAGGATGCCGGTTCATTAGCTGGAACAAAGGCTGCTGATTCAGTAACCAAGACAGTTACATTTACGCGGACAGCAACGGTTGACCAGGTAACGCATCAGGTAATTTCATACGGGGCATGGACACCAACAACGGGTCAATACCCAGCAGTAACATCCCCAACGATCACGGGGTATACACCTGATCAAGCAACGGTGGCTGCTCAAAGCAACATTACCCCAAGTTCAACCAACTCAACGGTTACCGTAACGTACAATCCAAATCAGGAGAAGTTTACGGTTAAGTTTGTTGATCAAACAGAAAACAATAAAGTTTTAGATACAGTTACAGAAACGGGAGCCTATGATACCAAGTCATCATATTCTCCTGAAAGTGAAATTGAGTCATATGAAAAGCAAGGATATCTTTTAGTTTCAAACGGATACCCGACGGATGGTTATACCTTCAATCAGGATGGGGCTGACCCAACCTTTACGATTGTTTTGAAGCACAATATTACACAAGATACAACAACCAATAACCCAGATAACGTTGCTGGATTATCAAGCACAGTTGACCAAACGATTAACTATGTTTACGGTTCAAATACAGGAAAAGCAGGGCAAACAGCTGCTCCGACGAAGACAACGACGGTTACATTTACCCGGAGTGCTTCATATGACCACGTAACAAAGCAAGTTACTTATGGCGCTTGGACCCCGGCAAGCGGGAGTTTCCCGGCCGTAACATCACCAACGATTGCAGGTTACACGCCAAGTGCAGCCTCATCAACGGCAGTTACGGTTGCTCCAGGTGCAAGCAATAATACGCAAACAATTACGTATAACGCCAATGACGAATCAGCGAAGATCGAATACATTGATCAAACGGACAATAACTCGATCATTAAGACTGACACCGTTAATGGTGTATTTGGTCAAACCGTCAGCTATGATTCAGCAGATGAGATCAAAGCGCTTGAAGCGAAGGGCTATCAATTAGTTTCAAACGGGGTTAAGAATAACCAAATCACGTTTACAAATGGTTCAAATCAGGTATACCAAATTGTTTTGAAACACGGGACAACAACTGAGACCCCATCAAGCAACCCCGATAACCTTGATTTGACAAAGACGGTTAGCAGGACGATTAATTACCAATATCAAAACGGTTCGCAAGCAGCTAACCCAGTAACGAATTCCGTAACGTTTACGCGGACGGCAACGAAGGATAACGTCACGGGGAAGGTTACCTATACTGCATGGACAAGTACGGGCAACGCTGAATACCCAGCGGTAACGTCACCAGCAATTACGGGCTACACTGCAAGCCAAACCCAAGTGGCAGCATCACCAGTAGCAGCAACGGATTCAAATTCAACGGTTACGGTTACGTATACCCCCAACCAAGAAAAGGCAACCGTAACGTTTATTGACGATACAACCGGAAAGACGTTATCAACCGAAACATTGACGGGGGCTTACAACACGGATTCAAATTACGATCCGCAAGCCACGATCGACTCATATGAAAAGCAAGGCTATCAATTAGTCAGCGATGATTACCCGACAAATGGGGCAGTCTTCGGTAAAGCCGGGGTTGTGCAAAACTACCAAGTTCACTTGAAAGAAGCAACGGAAACCTTTACGCCTTCAAATTCAGATGGACTTGATTTGAAGCACACGGTAACGCAAACGATTCATTACGTATACAGTAATGGGAAACAAGCTGCTCCGGACGCAACGGCTTCAATTACGTTCAACCGGACGGCAACGAAAGATGAAGTAACTGGGGCAATTACGTATACGCCATGGACGGTTGCAAGTTCAAGCGATGATTTTCCAGCAGTCAAATCACCAACGATTACCGGCTATACTCCAAGTGCAACGGCTTCAACAGCGGTTGATAATGTGACTGAAAGTACACCGGATAACGTTCAAACGATTACGTATACGCCAAATAAGGAAACGGCAACGGTGAAGTATGTTGACCAAACAACTGGCAAGACCCTTCAAACTGTAACGGTCAATGGGGTTTATGATGGGACAACTGCATACGATCCAACATCTGTAATTCAAGGTTATGAAAAACAAGGATACGTTCTTGTAAACAATGGCGTTCCAGCTAACGGAATTACATTCAGTCAAGATGGGGTAACTCCAACCTATACGGTTACCTTGAAACACGGAACGACAACGTATACTTCAACGAATAACCCAGCTGGTCTTGACTTAAGCAATACGGTTACGCATACAGTTCATTACGTATACAGTACCGGCGGTCAAGCTCAACCGGATAATACGCAAAAGATTACCTTTACGCGGACCGCAACGAAGGATAACGTTACGGGAACGATCACATACAGCAACTGGGGTCCAGCATCTGGAACCTTTAGTTCAGTGACGACGCCAACAATTGCCGGTTACACTCCGAGTGCAACTTCAAGTACGGCAGTTTCAGGGGTAACAGCTACAAGTGCTAATAGCTCGCAAACGATTACGTACACGCCAAATGAAGAAACGGCAACGGTAACGTATGTTGACGATACAACGAACCAAACGATCAAGACGGTTACGTTGACCGGGGCATTCGGCTCAACTTCAGATTACTCAACAGCATCTGAAATCAGTACGCTTGAAAAAGCAGGCTACCAACTTGTAAGCAATAACTATCCAAATGGCGGAGTTAAGTTCGATGAAAACGGTGAAGTGCAACACTTTACGGTTCATTTGAAACACACTTATACAACCGAAACGCCAACAAATAACCCGGATGGCCTTGATCTCAGCAACACGGTAACGCAAACGATTAAATACGTTTACAATACAGGTAAGCAAGCTGCGCCAACGAAGACAACTTCAATTACCTTCACGCGGACCGCAACGAAGGATAACGTTACGGGCAAGATCGTGGGCTACACAAACTGGACCACAACGGGAAGCAACTCATTCCCATCAGTTGTTTCACCAACGATCACGGGCTACACGCCAAATCCGACAGCAACAACTGCTGTGGATAATTTGACGGGAACATCTGCAAACAATGTTCAAACTGTAACTTATTCACCAAACCAAGAAAAAGCAACGGTTACATTTGTTGATGAAACAACCGGCAAGACATTGCAAACGGTAACCTTGACGGGCGCATATGGAACAACCGATTCATACAACCCGCAAAGTGTCATTCAACAATATGAAGCTCAAGGTTACGAAGTTTCAAGCGATAACTATCCTTCAAATGGAGTAAACTTTGACGAAGACGGCAAGGCTCAAAACTTCACGATTGGATTGACCCATAAGACGACCCAATCAACGCAGGCAAAGACCGTTACCCAAACGATCAACTATGTATACAGCAACGGCAAGCAGGCTGCTCCAACGAAGAAAACTTCGATCACCTTTACGCGGACGGCAACGAAGGATCAAGTAACGGGAGCGATCACCTATACTTCTTGGACAAGCGGAAAGACAAGTTTCCCAGCCGTTGATTCACCAGCAATTACGGGTTACACCCCAGATAAGAAGGTCGTTTCGGCAGTTACGGGAGTTAACGTCAATACTCCGGCGGACAATGTCACGGTAACGTATACTCCAAATCAGGAAACAGCAAGTGTTCAATACATTGACGACACAACTGGTCAGGTGATCAAGACCGTTTCATTGAGTGGAGCATACAACTCGAAGTCGGATTATGACCCAGATAGTCAGATCCAAAGCTACGAAAAGCAAGGATATAAATTAGTAAGCAATGATTACCCAGCAAACGGGGCAATCTTCGGTGAAGATGGCAAACAACAGGTTTACCAAATTCACTTAACTGAAACAACAACGCAATATACACCAAGCAATAATCCTGAAAAGCTTGATTTGACAGACACGGTAACGCATACCGTTAAGTATCAGTATCAAGATGGGATAACGGCGGCCGATTCAAAGACGGCAAGTGTAACGTTTACGCGGGACGCAACGAAGAACAATGTAACCGGCGTGATCACGTACACTCCATGGACACCGGCAATCAGCAACTTCCCACAAGAAGTTTCACCAACGATTACGGGTTACACTCCAAGTGTTGCTCAAACAGCAGCAATTGCAGTTAAACCAGGTGATCAAAATTCAACCCAAACCGTTGTTTACACGCCAAACCAGGAAAAAATTACGGTAACGTATATTGATCAAACGACGGGAAAGACATTGCAAGTCGTAACCTTGACCGGCGCATATAATACGAAGGCCAACTACGATCCGCAACAACAGATCCAAGATTACGAAAATCAAGGATATCAACTTGTTGATAATTCTTATCCACAAGGCGGCGCAACCTTCAGTCAAGACGGAACGGTTATGAACTACAATATCTACTTGAAGCACAAGGACGATAACAACCCAACCGGCTTAGACTTGAATCATACCGTTACCGAGACGATCAAGTACGTATACAGTAACGGTAAGGAAGCCGCTCCAAGCAAGACGGTTACGTTAACATTCCACCGGGATGCAACGAAAGACGATGTTACAGGGAAAGTAACTTATGGTGCATGGACGCCAGTTGATGGGACGAACTTCCCAGCAGTTGACAGTCCAGCAATCACGGGGTACACGCCAAGTCAAAGCGTTGTGAATGCAATCAACAACGTGAGTGAAGCAACCCCAGATTACACCACCACGGTGACATATACTCCAAACCAAGAAAAGGCAACGGTAACGTATATTGACGATACGACCGGTAAGACAATTACGGTTGCAAACTTGACCGGAGCATATGATACAACTTCAAGTTACAGTCCAGCCACTACGATCAAGCAGCTTGAAGGCGAAGGATACGAAGTTGTCAGCGATGATTATCCACAAGGTGGAGTTGTCTTCGATCAAGATGGCAAAGTGCAAAGCTTTACGATCCATTTGAAACACAAGACAACAACGGAAACAGCAACGAATAATCCGGATCACTTAGATTTGAGTCACACGATCACCCAAACGATCAAGTACCAATATGCTGATGGCACAACAGCAAGTCAACCGCATACTGCTCAAATCACGTACACCCGGACAGCAACGAAAGACGATGTTACGGGCAAAGTAACGTATAGTGACTGGACAGCTGCAAGCAATGACTTCCCAGCCGTTGATTCACCAACGATTACAGGATATACGCCAAGTCAATCAGTTGTTGGTCCAGTGCAAGTTACCCCAACAAGTGCTGATCAAACAACGGTTGTCACGTATACTGCTGACCAAGAAACAGCAACGGTAACGTACATTGATGACACCACTGGTAAAGTTTTGAACAAACAAACTTTGACAGGAGCATACGGCTCAAAGGCCAACTACGATATTCAAGGTCAAATCAAGAACTTTGAAAATCATGGATACCAATTAGTCAGCGATGACTATCCGGCAAACGGTGAAGTCTTCAACAATCCAGGACATGTGAATAAGTATGTTGTTCACTTGAAACACAAAGTGACAAGCGACTCAACAACAAGCAATCCAGATAATGTTGCAGACTTAACGAAGACTGTCAGCGAAACGATCACTTATACGTATGCGGACGGTAAACCAGCCGCTCAAAGCGTAACGAACAAGGTAACGTTTACGCGGACAGCAACCAAAGACCAAGTTACTGGCAAAGTAACTTACGGCGCATGGACGCCAGCTGGCAATGACGATTTCCCAGCCGTTGCTTCACCAACGATCACCGGTTACACTCCAAGTGTTGCTCAAGTGGGAGCTGTGAATAACGTGGCTGCCAATGCAAGTAACATTGTGAAGAACGTTGTTTATACTCCAAACGAAGAAAAAGCAACGGTTACATTTGTGGATGCAACAACGGGGAAGACAATTTCAGTTACTGATTTGACGGGCCCATTCGGTTCAACGTCAGATTACAGTCCAGCGGCAACGATCAAGCAGCTTGAAAATCAAGGCTATGAAGTTGTTAGCGACAATTATCCACAAGGTGGCGTCGTCTTCAACCAGGATGGAACGGTGAAGAACTACACGATCACGTTGAAGCATAAGGTTGAAACTTTGACGCCAGATAACGACCCAATGGGATTGACATTGAGTCACAAGATTACCCGGACGATCAAGTATCAATTTGCAAACGGTGATCAAGCTGCACCAAGTAAGATTGAAACGATCACGTTTGGACGGACCGCAACGGTTGATGAAGTAACTCACCAAGTCACATATTCACCGTGGAAGGTTGAAGGGGCAGATGATTTTGCACCAGTTGCTTCACCAAAGGTTCGGGACTATACTCCGAATATCCAAACGGTCGGCGCAGTGGATAACGTTGCTGAAAATCATCCGAATATCACGCAAACCGTAACGTATGACCTTGATAAAGAAAAGGCGACGGTTTCATATGTTGATATCACAACTGGCAAAGTTTTATCAACAGATGATTTAACGGGTGATTTTGGAACAGCTTCAGATTATGATCCACAAGCAGTGATCGATAAGTATGAAAGCAAAGGCTATCAATTTGTAAAGAGCGATTATCCAGCAAATGGCAAAGTCTTTGGCCAAAATGGAGTTGTTCAACACTACATCATTCAGTTAAAGGAAAAGACAACGAACTATACGCCGGATAATAATCCGAAGAAGCTTGACTTAACGAAGACGGTTACCCGGACGATCAATTACGTGGACGCCAACGGTAAACAGATGGCTCCAAGCGTAACGCAAACGATCACGTTTACGCGGAACGCAACGGTCAACGAAGTTACAGGTCAAGTAACGTACACTGACTGGCAACCAAGTGGCAACGATGATTACAACGCAGTTGAATCACCAGCCGTTAAGGGTTACACGCCAAGCACGACCCAAGTTGGCGCGGTCGATGACGTTCCAGCAACGGCAACGAACACCGTAACGAACGTTGTTTACACGGCAAACAAGGAAAACGCAACGGTAACATACGTTGATGAAACAACCGGCAAGGTATTGTCAACCGCAACGTTGACCGGTCCATACGATTCAACGTCAAGTTACGATCCACAAGCAGTAATTGATAAGTACGAAAGTGAAGGTTACCAGTTGGTAAGCAATGATTATCCAACAAACGGACAAATCTTTGGCGAAGACGGAGTAACCCAACACTTCACGATCAAGTTTACGGAAAAGACAAGCAACTATACGCCGGAAAATAATCCGAAGAAGCTTGACTTAACGAAGACGGTTACCCGGACGATCAATTACGTGGATGCGAACGGTAAACAGTTGGCTCCAAGCGTAACGCAAACGATCACGTTTACGCGGAGCGCAACGGTCAACGAGGTTACGGGTCAAGTAACTTACACTGACTGGCAACCAAGCGGCAGTGACAGCTACAACGCAGTTGAATCGCCAACTGTGAAGGGCTACACGCCAACGCAAAAGACAGTTGAAGCTGAAAACAACGTTTCAGTAAATTCAACTGATCAAGTTGTCAATGTCGTCTACACGGCTGATAAACCAGCAACACCGGAACACAAGCCAAGTGAACCGGACAAGAAGCCAGTTAC
>NZ_LWUD01000030.1 GCF_001654615.1 Ligilactobacillus aviarius | reverse complement strand
AACTTTTGTCTTGCACTTCATTTGGTCGCAGCCTTTTTTTAATGCGTTTAATTTCTAAAATATTTCGATAACCTTTATACTTAGAATAGTAATTTATGGAATAAGAGGAATTAAAATGGATAGCGATCAACTTACAGAATTAATTTTAGCGTTGCAAATGATCAAGGGCGTTGGTCCGAAAACGGTGTTGAAGTTTTTTGACACCGTTAAACCACGATTGATTTTGGAAAACTTCCGCAACATGCACCGCAATTCAACGATCAATCGGCGAATTAACGAAGGATCTTTGGATTATCAAAAATGGAAAAACATGCTTGCGGATGCTCGTGAATTGATGGAGAAGACCCGCAGTTACGGAATTCAAATTTTGAACTATCAGGATGCTGATTATCCGGATAATTTGCGAAGCTTAAACCATTATCCATTGATCATTTACGTTAAGGGCAATGTTAAAGCCCTTCAAGGTCCGTCAGTAGGATTTATTGGAACGCGGCGGCCAACGGAACTGGGTTATAAAATGGCGGAACGGATGGCATATCAATTTGCAAAAGATGGCTTGACGGTTGTCAGTGGGTTATCCGTTGGAACAAATACGGCAGCCCATACCGGCGCGTTAAAAGCAGGCGGCACAACGGTTGCCATTTTAGGTCACAGTTTGGAACAGCCAATTTACCCGAAGGAAAACAAAGATTTTGCTCAAGAAATCATTGATAATGGTGGCGCATTAATGTCAACTTATAGCCTTGGAGCAATTGTGCGGCGGCAATTCTTAGCAGCCCGCGATGAATGGGAAAGTGGACTTGCGGATGGATTGGTCGTTGTTGAAACTGACCAAAATGGGAAGACGGAATCCGCTTTGCAACACGCATTCAAGCAAGGACGACCAGTTGGAATGCTTGACCATAGCCAATGCCCGAAAATCGATGATGTCATGAAAATCGAACAGGCAATCGGCAACCAGGAATTTATCCGGAAAAAACGAGCAATGCCATTATGGGATATCGACAGTCTGCATCGTTTTGAAGCGACGATGGCAAAATCACGCGAAGAATTTTTGAAGAAGAGCAAACGGCATAAACGACTTGCTGAAATTCGTCTTTTTTAAGGGTAATTGGATGCAGATGATAATAAATTATGCTATACTTAGGTTTCAAGTTATGTACGAACAAAATTTTAAACAAAAGGTGATTAAGTAAATGGATAGCAAAAAGAAATTACATATTGCATTATTCTTTGGCGGAAACTCATCTGAACATGATGTTTCAAAGCGTTCAGCTCACAACATTTATGACGCTTTAGACAAAGACAAATACGAAGTTTCAGTCTTCATGTTTACGAAGCAAGGTTTCTTACTTGGTAACAAAGACTCTCTTCGGATTTTCAATGGCGAACCAGAGGATGAAGTTGTTGCCGAAGCAACGAAGGACGTTGACTTTTCAAATCCGTTAGCAAACATCCAAAACTTATCGGAAGTGAAGGATGTTGACGTCTTTTATCCAGTAATTCACGGGAACATGGGTGAAGACGGAACTGTTCAAGGTCTTTTCCGGTTGTTGAACAAGCCTTGGATCGGAAGCGGAATTGCTTCATCAGCTAATTCATTTGATAAGGATTTAACCAAGCAATTATTAACATTGCACGGGGTTCGGAATACAAAATACTTTGTTGTTACACCTGAAACGGTTGATGAACACCCATACAGCAAGGCCAAGGAAGAATTAGGCGAAGTTATGTTTGTTAAGCCTGCTCGTCAAGGTTCTTCAGTGGGGATCAATAAGGTTAAGACTGAACAAGAATACAACGATGCAATTCAAGAAGCCTTCCGTTACGATTACAAAGTAATGGTTGAAGAAGCCATCAAGAATCCGCGTGAAGTTGAATGTTCAGTGCTTGGAAACCGCGATCCGAAGTACTCAAAGCTTGGTGCGGTTGATGTCAACGGGGATGAATTCTACGACTACAACAACAAGTTCGTTGATGCTTCAGGTGTCGTCTTCAAGATTCCAGTTGATTTACCAGAAAAATTAACAAAGGAAATCCAAGAAATGTCAGTTAAGGCATTTAAAGCCTTGGATAACCGTGGTTTAGCCCGGATGGACTTCTTAGTCGATGAAAATGATGTTCCATACTTAGGTGAAGTAAATACTTTGCCAGGCTTTACCAACATTTCACTTTACCCACAATTATGGGAAGTTTCAGGAATCAGCTATTCAGATTTAATTGATAAGTTGATTCAACTTGCAATCGATGAATTTAACGACAATGCTAAACTTCACTATGACTTTACTGAATTAGGATCAGAAAAATTAGGTAAAGGATTATTAGACAAGAACGGAAAGCACCGTGATTAAAAAATAAGCTGTGATTTTACATCACAGCTTATTTTTTATTCTTCAAATTTGTTAAACGTTGAGCGGTAAATATTCATCACCAACCAGATCAATGCTTGGAAAACGGCGATCAAGATGACAAAGACCAGCATGCGGACATTCCACATTTGGATCAAGTCGTTGATCACGCCGTGCGGATCCATGAACAAGTAAACGGTGTGAAGCCGTAAGAACCGGCCAATGTAAACTCCAATCGAGGAAGCAAGAATCAAAATCCCAACGATTGAAATTTCAAAAAACGGACTCTTCTTCTTGAACCGTTTAGCAATCACTTTGCTGACACATGAAAGACTCCAAACGCCAAAAAGACTGGACATTAAAGCACTGAATACTAAGTTGCCATAGTGCCACCAAATGCGAAGCTTAAAGACCATCAATCCGGTAACGGCATTGTAAGGATTGATTTTTGCTAAGTGGAAAAGGTCAGTTAAAACGTATGGGGCGTTCGGATAAAATAACAGCCACAAAATAAAGAGGATGACAAACAACCAGCGGGGCTGCTTTTCGTTGATGTGCATTCCAATTTCGATCGGAATGTATGCCAGGAAAGTATTCAGCAACAGAAAACTATAAACTGCTTTCCCGGATGCGATTACACCGCCAATGTACAGCATGTAGAAGATAAATAGTAACCGTACGATCCATTGAACTTTTTTATTCATTGAAAACACCTCGGCTTGAAGAAAGTTCAAAAAGTATTATTATCATTGTACCAATTTTGGAATGGCTTTGCAGGTAAAAAAATCAATTTAATGAATAGTTAATGAGAATTAACTGTTTGTTGCGGTTTCTTAAAAGTATTTTCATGATACAATTATAATATATATGCTGAACGAGGAGGATAAAATGGGATTCTTAAGCAGTATTTTTACCTGGCAGCACTTTATTAATTTGTTGGATATTGCGGTTGTTTGGTATGCAATTTACAAATTGATGATGCTTTTACGCGGAACGAAGGCGGTTCAACTTTTCAAAGGCGTTTTGGTGATCATCGTTATTAAATTAATCAGTTGGTATTTAGGACTGCGAACGGTTTCATGGATCACAGACCAAATTATCAATTGGGGAATCATTGCAATCATCGTAATTTTTCAACCGGAAATTCGGCGCGGCCTTGAGCACCTGGGACGTGGGTCACTGTTTTTTAATAATAAAAAGAAGCAGAATGAAGCCCAAGAAAAAATGATTCAAGCCCTTGATAAGGCGATTCAATACATGTCAAAACGACGGATCGGGGCTTTGATGACGATCGAAATGAATACCGGACTTGAAGATTACATTGAGACTGGGATTCCGTTAGATGCAGATGTTAGCGGTGAATTGCTGATTAATATTTTCATTCCAAACACGCCGTTGCACGATGGTGCAGTAATTATTAAAAATAACCGGATTGCCGTTGCAGCGGCATATTTGCCGCTTTCAGAAAGTAATTTGATTCCGAAAGAATTGGGGACGCGGCACCGGGCGGCTGTCGGAATCAGTGAAGTAACGGATGCGTTGACGATCGTTATTTCAGAAGAAACCGGCGCGGTTACGATCACTAAGAACAATGAATTGATTCGGAACTTGACCCGGCAGGATTATTTAAAACTGCTGCATAACGAATTAATTCCGGCAGAAGAGAAAAAACAAAAGAATATTTTTGTGCGGTTCTTTAGCAAAATGAAAGCACGGAAAGAAAGTCGGAACAGCCACGCGGCAGTTCGTAAGAGGGGGCGGAAACATTGAAATTCGGTAAATTGTCAAATACAAAACTTGTATATTCCATTATTTCTTTGATTTTTGCATGTTTCCTCTTTGGGTATGTGACGACTGATACGGGCGCAAATACAAATGGCGCAGCCAATAAAGCAACTTTGTCGACCCAAAAATCAGCAACGGTTACGGTGCCGTTAAAGGTGAATGTCAGTTCCAAATACTTTGTTGAAGGTTACCCGGAAAACGTCAAGGTCAAGATCAATGGCCCAGCAGCGCTTGTTCAAACTGCAGAAAATACGAAGAACTTTCAAGCATACGCTGATCTAGAAGGACTAAAACCAGGGAAACACACTGTTAAGTTAAAAGTTTCAGGGGTTAGTCATGAATTAAGCGCCAACGTGCAACCTGAAAAAGTAACGGTTACGATCAGTAAAAAGACTTCAGCAACCTTCCCGATCCAAGTTCGTTTTGATTCGACGTTAATTGGGAACGGTTATGCAGCTGGGATTGCTTCAAGCAACTATTCACGGGCCAAAGTGATTGGTTCGCGCAGTTCGATCAATGCTGTAACGAACGTGGTTGCAAATGTTAGTTTGCCGGAAGACGTCCAACATTCAGTCACCCAAAACGTAACGCTTGAAGCGCTTGATGAAAATGGTAAACCGTTGAACGTTGTAATCGAACCGACATCGGTTAAAGCAACGGTTCCGATTTATGCAGCAACAACCACCAAGAAGGTCAATGTGCATTTGGTTGCCAGTGGCGGTGGCGATAATACGAAAAATTACAGTTTATCAACGGATACGAAAACCGTTACGGTAACGGGGACAAAACAGGCGCTGAGCCGGTTGCAAAGTTTAAATGTTGCCGTTCCGGTAAGTGGGGTAACATCGAACACAACGAAGACGGTGCCGATCGATACCATTCAGAATGGAATTATTGCGGTGAGTCCAAGCTCGATCAATGTTCAAATCACGGTTTCAGGTCAGGAAAACCAAGATTCGACACAAAACCAGAATCAGAATGGAAATAACCAGCAATCAGGGCAGAATAACCAAAATGCGACATCCAAGACTGCGAATAATCAAAGTCAACCAGCCCAGAAACAGGGTCAAACAGGGCAATAATGTGATTAAAGTTTGAAGATTAAGGAAATTTGATGAAAATCGGCTCTTTGTCAAATCGTATTGGTGAAGAACTTTTAGGAGAAGCATTAACTGTTATTATGCAGTTGGTGCTTCTTTTTGATTTAAGAGAAAAATACAATCAATGCGATTAAAAAAGTTATTTAAATTACGAAACCCGTAACAGTG
>NZ_LWUD01000029.1 GCF_001654615.1 Ligilactobacillus aviarius | reverse complement strand
TTCTTTAAGCTTGATGACTTCTTGCTGCTTGAAGCAACTTTCTTACTTGAACTCTTTAAGCTTGATGATTTCTTGCTGCTTGAAGCAACTTTCTTGCTTGAGCTCTTTAAGCTTGATGACTTCTTACTGCTTGAAGCAATCTTCTTGCTTGAGCTCTTTAAGCTTGATGACTTCTTGCTGCTTGAAGCAACTTTCTTACTTGAACTCTTGATTGAACTTGAGCTCTTCTTGCTGCTTGAAGCAATCTTCTTACTTGAACTCTTTAAGCTTGATGACTTCTTGCTGCTTGAAACCTTCTTGCTTGAACTACTCATTGATGAGCTTGAACTTGCAATTGGCTTATCCACAATAATATTATCTTTTGTTTCACTACCGTTAATAGTGATTACAGGCTTATCATTAACAATCTTTACTGTGATTGTATCATTGTTTACCTTGTATCCTTTTGGTGCCTTAATTTCTTTAACAGTGTATGTTTCACCATTTGTTAAGTTAGTGAATTTAACCATTCCGGTTGCACTTGAGGTTACCGTTTGATCTTGACCATTACCTGTTAATTCAAAAGTTGCTCCTGGAAGAGCTACCCCATCTGAGTTTTGCTTATCAAAAACAACACCATCTTTTGGTT
This sequence comes from Ligilactobacillus aviarius, assembly GCF_001654615.1. GTDB lineage: Bacteria > Bacillota > Bacilli > Lactobacillales > Lactobacillaceae > Ligilactobacillus > Ligilactobacillus aviarius_B. The sequence continues at coordinate 3,361 of NZ_LWUD01000029.1, read as the reverse complement.
GAGTACCCCAAATATCATTACTCCACGTATTGGCAACTATTCCTTGTGCTGTATTAGTCTTTGATCCATCAGGGTTGGTCTGGTTAGCTTCGTTATCCCATTGAGTTGTAACTTCATCAGAAGATAACTTTGTTTGATAAGTAATTGTATATGCAATGGTCTTGTATGTGGCATTTGGTCCAAATGAAATTCCACCTGATGCCCCATTAGTAGTAATCGTGTTGTTATCACTTAATGCGGTTGCAACATTGGCATCATTAATTTGTAATGTAAATCCATTTGAACTTGTTGTGTATGAACCTAAACCACTATTTTTCAAGTCATTACTTGAAATTCCAGTTGCACCACTCATATCGCGGACAATCGTAATGTTTTCCCATTGTCCATTTGGTAATTCACCAAAGAACTTAATATGGAATGTATCTGGCAAAAATGTTTGGCCATCTTTTGCAACGTCGGAAATTGTTGTCGTTCCTGGTTTACCTAATACACCATGAACTTGCCAATTAATGTTACCTGTCTTAGTATCAATTGCACCTGATTTAGAAACTTGACCTGTTGGCATAACAATATTTGGTGTTCCACCTTGTTGAATACCTGAAGTATCTCCTGAAGGAACCGTTTGACCGACAGAAACCGTTGGCGTCGGTAAACTTCCGCCTTGCGGCCATGGATTGGTTTGCGTTGGATTTGTTCCTTTTTCAACGGAAATGATTCCTGTGAATTGGAAATCTCCTCCGTCAATCGTCTTTAATCCAGCGGCAGTTTTATTGAATGTAATTGTTACTCCCGTCTTAGTTACCTCAACGGTACCCATATCCTTACCATTATCAGGATCATTAGGGTTATCAGGGTTATTATAAATTAATGGTTGTGAGTGTGGAATCCCTTGAATACCTGCACCGTTTTGAGTAGCTTGAGGGAAGTTAATTGTGATTGTATCTCCTGCTTTAACAGGATAATCTTTCTTTCCACTGAAGTGAACGTGAAATGTAACTTTTTGACCTGGTTTAGCAGTTCCAATATTCGTTGTAACTGAATCAACCATTGAATTCGTCACATCGGCAGCTTCGACTCTACCACAATTACTCCAGTTTAACGCTGGAGTAATTGCAAGCAAAATCGAAGCAACTACTGTAATAAGCCGTAGAAGCTTTGCTTTTGCTTTATCCAATTTTACACTTACCTCTTTCTTTTTATTGACATCCAGCAAGAAGAAACTTTTGATTACCCTAAAAGTCAAGTCATTGATCTTTTAAGACTATGAAGAAGTTTTGCAGTATCATGGCTTAACCCACTCACATGTCAAGCCGAAATTTCTTCATGCCACATGCCGACATTAATTATATATATATATATATGTATGTCAACATTTATTTTCTAATCAGTGTGAATTTTTATCAGAAATAATCTAAAACATCCCTCAATAATTCGAATAATAAATTCCGATTTCAATCAATAATTAAACGGCATGTAAAAACGACCATTCGCTTCACAAGTGTTTTTCTTAAGTATTATTTAAATCTATTTGTATTTAAAAATATTATTTTTGATAAACTCTAATTTAATTTTTTTATTAAATAAAGTAACCGCTTAAAATCAAAATGTTGATTTTCACCCCATAAACAAACTAATTGACCATCAGTTGCGACTTCATTTTGATTACTCTTTGCATTATTTTCCCAAGATTGTGAATCAATTAAATCGAAATTTTTAACATTATTTTGATTGAATTGATTTACAAAGTATTCGATTTTTGAAGAGTTATTTAAATTTTCCAAATCGAAATAATTATATTCCGCATTCGCATTAATCAATGGGTGGTTAATTAAATCAACAACTGTTGCCCGTTCATTAAAGGCCGTCTGCAAGTCTTGTTTTGCGGAATTTGCGCCAGCTTGCGCCCAATATGCAACTGTAATTTTGTTACTCAAATCAGCATTTTTCATAATCGAGTCATTCCAGATAATTGAGCGGTATCCATGATGATTTTCAAAGGTATTCAGTTCATTAAAATACTTCATTAACGCCCGATTATGGTTTCCACTAGCAGCAATCTCATCGCCACCAAGCAATATATATGGGTATTGTTGTTTGTGACATGCAGTATTAATTTCTTCATTGATTTTCTGAACAAATTTTTCTGTTTTATGACTTAAATAGTTTAAAGTATTGTCATTCAACATAATTTGTTGCGCCAATTTAGGATGATGCACCTTTAATAACTTAATCAATGCCTTACAATGCCCGGGAGTATCAAAATCTGGAACAAGCATTAGGTGATGCCGCTGAGCATTTGCCGTAAGCTCTTTTAAATCATTAACACTTAATGCTTTCGGATCATTCTGGTTTCCAATTATTTTTGAACGAAATGAAACATGTTGATCATCATTTAAATGTAAAACAATGTAACTAAACTTTTGGGGATTAATTTGATCAATAATTTGATTAATTTGTTGTTTATTTAATTGACACCTTGCAACATCTAGCAATATTCCGTTCCGCTCACTAATTTTTGTATAATTGATTTGATCTTCTTTTTGAGTTAATTGACCGTTAGTTACCGCAAAAATATTTTCAGAAAAAAGTACCAAGCTTAAAAGCACCACTAATAATATTTTTAACCTCTTCAATTTTCAAATTTCCTCTTCGATCTTCTAATATTCTTCTTTATTCAGTTTAACTACATTTTTCAAGTTCATTCAACTAGTCCTTTTCTTAATTTGATTTAAAAAAATAGGAGGTGTGACAAAACGTTAAAAACGAGCGTGGTAGAAGCAGAAAAACGAACGAATTGCGAGCATAGATTCGGAGGTTTTCGAACTTCCCTAGCTTCGCATCGTAGTTCGTTTGTTTTTGAACCCGATTATGCGTGTATAGCAAAGTGGTTGCGACTTATGTCACAACCTCTCTAACAAAAAAGGGTCTATAACATTTAGTATTGGTGAAAATATCATCAATACTATTTTTTTGACTTTTAGGTAAAATAAAAAGGACATTCCTGTCCTTCTATAATACAATTAAAGCGACCAAACTCTATTGAAAGAGGTGTTAGGAAATGTCCATAAGTAATTCTATCTTAAAATTGGTCGGAATTGAAGATAAGAATATCAAAATTAATGATATTTCTCATCAGACTATTAATGGGGTTCAATGTCATATTATTGAAGCCAAACTTTCCTACGACATTGAACGTTGTGAAAATTGCGGATTCCCCGATGTAATTAAAAATGGAACACGTCAAACAAAGATCCGCTTAAGTAGTTTTAATGGTGATCGTTATATTCTCAAACTGGCTAAACAACGTTATCGGTGTTACCATTGTAACTCCACCTTTGGTGCTAAAACTGATATTGTTGAA
>NZ_LWUD01000028.1 GCF_001654615.1 Ligilactobacillus aviarius | reverse complement strand
CTCTTGGTAGAAAAAAAGCCGGCGATAAAAGCCGACTTTGTAAAATTCGTGTTGAACTAAATCTTAGTACCAACCATTTGCTTCCCAGAAGCGTTGAGCATTTACCCATGAACCATAACGTTGAGCAACGTATTGGTCAGCAACGCGTTCTTGGTTAGCTGGTGAATAGTCACCGTTTAAGTAGCTAGCACTTAATTGATACTTACCAATGTATTGGCCGTTCCGTGCGTTGTAGTTGTTGCTTGATTCGTGTTGTGCGATCCAAGCCTTAGCAGCAGCGTTGCTACCTGAAACATTTGAACTGTAGTTGTCATTGTTTGAAGCTTGAGCTTGTGTGTTTTGTGAAGCTGATTGTTGAGCAGCTTGTTGTGTTGAAGCTTGAGCTTGTGTGTTTGTGTTTTGTTGTTGTGAAGTTGCTTGTTGTTGAGCAGCTTGTGCGTTGTTGTTTGTGTTTTGTTGTGCAACAGCTTGGCCGTTGTTATCGTTGTTAACCTTTAATTGTTGGCCAACAAAGATTAAGTTCGGATTGCTAAGGTTGTTAAGTTGTTGGATTGTATTAACAGTTGTGTTGTACTTTTGTGCAAGTTCTGAAACAGTGTCACCAGCCTTAACTGTAACTGTGTCAGCATTTGCAACTACTGTAGCACCAGCAATTGTACCTGTTAATGCAGCAGCTGAAACTAAAACCTTTTTCATCTTCATAAATATATTCACTCCTATAAAAATTATCTGTATATATTCTTACTAACTTTCATATCAAAATCGCTCCGTAACGATTTAACAGTGTCTAGTATAAGCGGTAAATATCACAGCGTTGTAGCAAGAGTATTACTTATTGTTACAAAAAACTGAAATTTTGTAACAAAAGTCGGTAAAACGTTGTTAAATAAACGAATTAGTTTTGAATAAAAAATCGAAATTAAATTGTTTTTTTGTGAAAAAATCTGAATTTAATATGAATTTTACAATGAAACCGAATCGAATATAACAAAATCCTGGTATAATTTACAAAAAGTAACAGAAAATTACGGAGGAAAAAAGCAATGGATAAAGTTTTACTTTTAAATGCTGGCAGTTCGTCAGTTAAATGGAAAGTCTTTGAAATTGAAAGTGAAAAGGTTGCGGGCGAAGGTGAAGTTGAACGGATCAATACACCGCAAGCATTAGTTACGACCAAGTTTAATGGTGAAAAAAAACAATCGCAGGAACCAAACTTGGGATATGAAGATGCAGTTCGGATGATTTTAAATAGAATTGAAGAATTTAAAATTGCTTCATTAAATGAAATTCAAATTGTTGGTCACCGGGTCGTTGCCGGCGGACAAAAGTTTAAGAAGGCAACGTTGATCACGCCGGAAGTCTTGCAAGAAATTAAGGATCTAAAAGATTTTGCGCCATTGCATAATCCGCATGAAGCTCGGTACGTTGAATTGATGCAAAAGATTTTGCCAAATGTTGACCAGTACGCAGTGTTTGATAGTATTTTCTTTACGGACATGCCGGAATCAAATGCCATTTACAGTTTACCGTATGAGTTGACTCAAAAGTATCAGATTCAACGGTACGGCGAACACGGAATCAGTCACAGTTACTTGGCAGAACGGACAGCGGAATTGCTTAACCGTCCATTAAATAAATTGAAAATTATTACATTACATTTAGGAAGCGGCGCATCGGTAGCAGCAATTAAAGATGGCAAAGCATTTGACAGTTCAATGGGCTTTACTCCGTTGACGGGCTTAACGATGGGAACCCGAGCGGGGGATGTTGATCCAGCAATCGTCCCATTTTTAATGGAAAAAGAAGACATGACAGCTGAAGAAGTAATGACACTGCTGAATGATCAATCTGGAATTTTAGGAATCTCAGAATCAAGTTCTGATATGCGGGACATTGAAGCTGCGTGGAAAAAGGGTGACCGCCAAGCCAGCCTTGCCCGTGAAATTTTTATTAACCGGGTCGTAAAGTATGTGGGCGCATATTTTGCTGAACTTGGTGGCATTGACGCGTTAGTGCTCGCTGGCGGGATCGGTGAACACCAAGTTGATTTGCGGTTGGCATTGTTAAAACAACTGCGGGTTCTTGGCATCGAGGTCGATGAAAAATTAAATCAGGCAAATCAGGAAGGAATAATTTCGCCAAAAGACGCGCAAATCAAAACAATGTTGATTCCAACGAATGAAGAATTGCAAATGGTTCGTCAAATTAAAAAAGAAATTTAATTCAGAAGAAGGTGTGATGGAGTTAAAGAACTTCATCGCACCTTCTTTCTTTCAACTTGTCTAATATGATAAAATGAGAACAAATGTTTGATTGAGTGAAACGTGAATAGAGGTGGAATGATGAAATTTTTACATACAGCAGATTGGCATATTGGAAAGAAATTGCATGATTTTTCCCTTTTTGATGATCAGCGAGATGCGTTTGAACAAATTGAACAGATCGCGTTGCAGGAAAAGGTTGATGCCATTGTAATTGCAGGTGATTTATATGATCGGTCAGTTCCAAGCGAAGACGCGGTCCGCCTGTTGGATCAAATGCTGATTCAATTAAATTTGAAGGATCATTTGCCAGTGTTGGCAATTAACGGAAACCATGATTCTGCCGTTCGGCTTAATACAGGAAGCGACTGGTTCAAGGCAACCGACTTTTATATGAATACAAAGTTAAAGGATGCTTTTACACCAGTAGTTATTGGTGATACGCAGTTTTTCTTATTACCATATTTTGAACTTCCGGCTGCGCGCAACTATTTTAAAGACGTTGAGATCCATAACTTGAACGATGCGATGAAGTTGATTTTCAGCCAAATGAAAGAACGGTTTGAAAATGATAAGAAGCATGTTTTATTGGCGCACTTTTTTGCTGCTGGAAGCAGTCACTGTGACTCAGAAACCCAAGTCGAAGTCGGCGGGCTTGATGCCGTTGCCCTTGATTTAATGGAAGATTTCGATTATGTTGCGCTGGGACATTTACATAGTAAAAATGCGTTGCATCATCCGCGAATGAAATATAGCGGTTCACCGGTCAAGTTTTCGGTAAGTGAAGCGCAGGATGAAAAGGGTGTTTGGATCGTTGATACGGACCAAGAGGATGAAATGGCCAAGTGGGTTCCGTTAACGCCGAAAAATGATATTGTGGTTTTGCAGGAGAGCTTCGAAACGTTGACGAGTCCTGAATTTTATCGTCAAGTTGATGATGACCAGTTTGTGGCAATTCGGTTAACGGATAAGGAAATTATTCCGAATGTGATGAATCGGCTGCGTGAGTTTTATCCGCGGGTCATCAGTTTTCAAAGGCAAAATGGCCGGAATGCAATCTCACAAGAAAGCGGCCGGAAGATAAAAAAACTGAGCCCGCTTGAAATGTTAGAAACCTTTTATCATGAAGCAACCGGGGATGAACTTTCATCAATTCAAAAAAAGTTTGCGAAGGAAGAATTAGCAAAAGCTGAAAGGAGCGTTAATTAATGCGGCCATTAAAGTTAACAATGCAGAATTTTGGGCCTTACCGGAATGAAACGGTTGATTTTACCCAATTTGAAAACGTACCGTTATTTCTGATCAGCGGGAAAACTGGAAGCGGAAAAACAACGATTTTTGATGGAATTTGCTATGCGCTTTTCGGCGAAACTTCTGGTAATGAGCGGACGCCGCAGCAGATGCGTTCATCCTTTGCGCAAGCACGGGAAAAAACGGTTGTTCAATTAAAATTCGAACATCAAGGAAAAGAATATACGATCACCCGCGAGCCAAAGTATGATTATGTGAACGCGAAGGGCGGAACGTCAAGTCACCAGGCCAAGCAAATGTTGAAGTACGATGGTGTTAACGGCGAAGAGGAGACGTTGACAAAGACATCAGATATTAAAGGTTTTATTGAGGATTTGCTTCATTTAAATGCGAAACAGTTTACCCAAATCGTTTTGCTACCGCAACAACAGTTTCGAAAATTTCTGGCTGCTGATAGTGCGAATAAGGAAAATGTTTTACGGCAGGTTTTTGGGACTGAGATTTTTGAAAAGTGGACGGAACAGATCAAAACTGAAGTTCGCGAACTAAGCAAACGGGCAGAGCAGCAGCGGGCAAATCTGGAAGTTTTAAAGCAAAACGTAATTTTAACGGATGATGAGCGCAAAGCAGTGCGTACGAATCAGGACTGGTTTGCGGTCGTTGACGAAAAAATCACGCGTAATCAGCAATTCGTAACGGATCAAAGAAAAATTTTAGATCACGATAACGAGAAACTGCAACAATCGCGAAAGCAGCTTGATGATGCTAAGCAATTGAAAAAAGCATTCGATGAGCGCAACCAGCTAGAGCAAGAACGAATGATGCTTGAACAGCAGGATGAAGAAGTTAAACAAAAAGGACAAGAAATCGCTCTGCTTGAGTGGGCCCAATCGCAGCGAGCTTTAATAATGAAAGTTAGTCAGCAACGAGCAGCAGTTGAGGATGCTGATCATCGAATCAAAGATGCTGAAAAAAACTTAGGTCGATTAAAGGAAGAGCAGCATCAGCAGCAAAAAATTTATGATGAGCTTGAAAAACATGCCCCTGAAATGGAGAAACTAGCGACTGACGTCCAACGGCTAAAACCCAAGTTGGATTTGTATCCCGAAGTTCAAGCGGCCCAGCAAAGTTTGCGGGATGCCCAGCATCAGTTAGAACAGGCAACGCAAAAAACAGCTTCACTCAAAGAAGCACTTGCTGAGAAGGAACGGCAATTGAAAGCTAATCAAACTCAGTTGCAACAAATTGGTGATTTAACGAATTTAAACGATGATCTGAATCAGCGAAAACTGCAGCTTAACCAGCTTGATCACCACCTTGAACGGCTTGAACAGCTTAACCGCGATAAAACGACGAGTACGCAAAAGTTGGCAGCAATCGATCAGGATGTTGCTAATCAACGAAAGACAGTTGCGGTTCTTTCTGATCGGGCGAATGAACTGCAAAATTACTTTGCTCAAAACCAGATCAATTTCTATGTAAAACAGTTAACTCCGGGAAAGGCTTGCCCGATTTGTGGTTCAACGGAACACCCGCACCCGGCTGAAATTAAGGTTCCGGTTGAAATGCAGGCGATTAAAGAAGAGGATGTCCAGCAGGCGCAGACCCAATATACCCAAGCTGCTCAAAAGTTATCTCAAATTGAAGAGCAACAGAGTGAATTTCAGCAACGGGTACAAGTTGCTCAACGGGCTTTAGATGAAGAACTGCAAAAGTTGAATCAGGAAAATCAAACGGATTTATCATTTGATGAAATTGGTGATTGGCGTCAAAACCGGGAACGTGATTTTCAAACCCGAAAACAAGAATATGATGACGCCAAGGTCCTTCAAGGACGGTTAACAGTCCAAAATACGACCCTTTCACAGCAACAAACGGAGTTGCAGAATCAGTTTGATAACGCACAACAGCTAAAAACAACCGCAGAGCGAAAAGCGGCAGAGCTGGATGCTCAAGTTAAGACTCAACAAAAATTGCTTCCTGCTGAATTTAAAACAAAGGCTGAATTAGAAGACCAGTTAGGGCAATGGCAAACTCAAATTGAAAAATTTACGACTGCTCAAAAGACAAACGCGAACGAGATGCAACAAATTAAAGAGCAACAAATTGTATTTGAAACTCAGGATAAACAACTGACTGAACGGTTGCATGAATTGAGTCATGAGTTGAACCAAACTGAACATGATTTGGAAGCCGAATTACAAAAACAAAATGAAACGGAATCCAAACTGCGGAATTTGATCAGCAATTTACACCGGTTACCGACGTTACGAACGGAAGTGGATGAATATCGGCAAAAAGTGCGGTCAAATACTGATCAGTTGGCGAAAGCTAATGAAGTGATTGGAAACCAAGCGTTGCCCAAGATTGATCACCTTCAAACCCAGGTTGCTGATTTGGAAAACAAGTTGCGTGGAATGCAGATTAAATGGGGTGAACAAAATGCCCAGCTGCAATCATTGAAGCAAATCAAGCACCAAGCATCAAAACTGTGGGATGCTTGTCAAAAGCAACAACAGCATCTTGATGAGGTTGCGGAACTTTCACAGATCGTAAGCGGAGGGACAAGCGAAAATAAGCTTGGGCTTGAGCGTTTTGTTTTGCGCGAGTACTTTAAAGAGGTTCTTGAGGTTGCAACTCAAATTTTGGAAAAAATCACTGACGGCCGGTATTCATTTGTCTTGCAACAAAATGCGGAACGCAATACTGCCCGGCAAACCGGATTGGGAATTGATGTCTATGATGATGAAGCCGGTCAGACTCGGAGTGTGCACACATTGTCGGGTGGCGAAAGCTTTATTGCCGCTTTAGCCCTAGCGTTGGCGTTAGGTGAGGTAATTCAACGGCAAAACGGCGGAACTGAAATCGATACGCTATTTATTGATGAAGGCTTCGGTTCCCTTGATGAAGATGCCCTTGCGACTGCGATGGAGACTTTGCGAACGTTAGAAGGCAAGAATCGAATGATCGGAATTATCAGCCATGTGAGAGAACTCCATGCTCAAATTCCAGATCAGATCAACGTGGTTGCGCATGAGGGGCAAAGTCATTTGAAATATCGGCATGAAGGATAATTTTGAGGAAGAAAAATGAAATATCGTACACACGTTACGCTAACATTAGCGATTGGCCTCCCGTTGATGGCGGCTTCAGGTGAAGTGAGTTTCCTAAATGGGTGCGCTCTTGGAATTGGAAGTCTTCTTCCAGACATCGACCATCCGAGTTCATTTTTGGGAAAACGGAATAAAATTGCCAGCGGAATTACTAATAAGACACTCGGTCATCGTGGCGGGACCCATTCGCTTTTAGGAGCAGTAATTGTCTTTGTGTTAGGAACCGTTATTCAGTTTCACTATTTATCAGCGTCGGGTCAAAATGTGACTTTTTGGTTGCTGATAGGGTACTTAATGCATTTAATTGAAGATTCTTTCTCGAAGGAAGGAATTCATTGGTTATGGCCATACAAAAAGAAACGGAAACGACCAAAGCTGATTTACTACACAACGGGAGGAATTGGTGAACACCTCGTTTTAGGATTTACTTTGTGTTTACTCCTGATTGAATTTCGTCTTTTATGGCTTGGAACACTAGGTCAGGTGATCCATTGTCAATGGCTAACAGTTGTTCAGACCAAATTTACGGCGTTTCAACATACGTTGCTAGCGATTATTAAATAAAAAATGGAGCCGAATCGAATTGATCCGACTCCATTTTATTTGGGTTTAAATTACTTTTCGTCTTCTTTAAATACCCAGAAACGTTGGCCAAAGTAATTGATAATTGTAAATAAGATTGAACCAGAGAGTAATGAAATGATTTTAAGAACCATTACCCCAGCGTGTTTGAAAATCAATTTTGCAATTGGCTGGGCAATGCCGTATGCAACAACATAACAAATCAAGATATTAATGACAAATTTACCAATATCTTCTTTTCCGGTCGTATTGCTTTGGAAAGTAAAGTGCTTATTTAAGATGTAACTAACGATGCTTCCAACAACAATATTGACCCCGGAAGGAACCCAATAACTAATTGTGTGGCTTGCGCCCATCTTAGTTAAAAGCCACAATGATAAGAACATTGCGACCCAGCCAACAACGGTATTAACAACCCCAACAATGATAAATTTGATGATGGTATTGTCGAAAACTTTGGTATTTTTTTCTTCTGATTTCATTTACTGATCCTCTTTTAATCTGGAATACATCAAATAAGTATAAAAAACTTAAAAAAAAGAGTCAATTTTGTTTAAAAAAATCTTGACGGATAAAGGTGATACCTGTATAGTAATAACTGTTGTTGATTTGGTAGGTCACTAAAAAAAGTGATTGACACCAAGCTTTCAATTTGGTATTATGTAAAAGCTGTCAGTTTGATAGCTAATTGAATAAGAAGTAGATCTTTGAAAACTGAATAATGTTTCGACACACAAATGTGCAGGGCAATTCATGAAAATGAATGCAATAACATTTGCGAAGTCAATTCGCTAGTAATTACGAGTCACAAACTTATAAATTGAGAGTTTGATCCTGGCTCAGGACGAACGCTGGCGGCGTGCCTAATACATGCAAGTCGAACGAGAATTTCTTACACCGAGTGCTTGCACTCACCGTAAGAAATTCGAGTGGCGGACGGGTGAGTAACACGTGGGTAACCTGCCTAAAAGAAGGGGATAACATTTGGAAACAAATGCTAATACCGTATAACCATGATGACCGCATGGTCATTATGTAAAAGGTGGTTTTGCTATCGCTTTTGGATGGACCCGCGGCGTATTAACTAGTTGGTAGGGTAACGGCCTACCAAGGTGATGATACGTAGCCGAGTGGAGAGACTGATCGGCCACAATGGGACTGAGTCTCGGGCCATACTCCTACGGGAGGC
>NZ_LWUD01000027.1 GCF_001654615.1 Ligilactobacillus aviarius | reverse complement strand
CTTCGCAATGCACAGATGCAACCGAGATCTGAAACCGTAAGAGCGTCTGCAGCGTGAAACGTGTAAAAGCGACAGAATTTTGAGGGAACAAGGTTCTCTTGAATAAAATAAGTGCGGTGATGATGGCTTGAAGGATACACCTGTTTCCATTCCGAACACAGAAGTTAAGCTTCAAAACGCCGATAGTAGTTGGAGGAACGCCTCCTGCGAGGGTAGGAAGTTGCCGTGCTTGTTATGCGGAAGTAGTTCAGTGGTAGAACATCACCTTGCCATGGTGGGGGTCGCGGGTTCGAATCCCGTCTTCCGCTTGATAACTTTCGATTCGATGAAATAAGAGACCGTGATTGAAGTCACGGCCTCTTATTGTTTTTCTGAATAAAATCAGAAATTTTTGATTACTCTGAATTAGTCAATAAACTTGCTTCTTAACTTTTTCTTGATTTGATAGAAAGTACAATAGATCTTTTCGATTTTAACATTCAATTCAGTTGCAATTTCATTTGTATTTTTGTGGGTAGTTAAATGTAAATGCAAAACGCTTTTTTCGAAAGCTGAGAGCTGAATAAGAGTATCAATAAAATCAATTTTACTTAAGAAAGTTGCTTCGATACCACTAAAATAGGATGTGGTTTGATCACAAATCTCGTTTGCAGTTTCTTCAAGATATTGTTCATACGATGTTGCGATTGAGTCAACCATTCTTTTTTGACTTTTTTCATGACGGAGAAGGCTGCAAAGATGGCGCTCAAGATTTAATTTATAAAAAGCTCCGAATGAAATTTTATAATCCAAATTATATCTTTGGATAGATTTGTGACATACGATTAGAGCTTCTTGTTGCAAATCATCCGTATCATATAAATGGAGGTAATATCGTTTACAGACACTTCGAACAAGTGGAAGATACTGGTTATAAACTTGTGAAAGTTCACATTTACCGTTAGCAATATCGGTATCAGAGTAATCTTTACAAACTTTATCATAGTTTACGGTTATCACCGCCTATCTGCTATGATGGTGTTATTATAAACGGAAAAGACTTTGAATTTTAAAAATGCACACAAAAAAGTGAAAATGCACATAAAAGTGTGAATTTGTCCCAATGAATCTCCTAAAAGAGGATAATTGGCTTGATGCACACAAAAAAAGCAGACATAAAGCCTGTTATGTCAACGTTTATTGCAGTTCCTCGTGATTTTTCATGCACACAGCCTCAAAACGCTGTGCATTTTAGCTAATAAAAAAAGCGCCCCAAAATAGGACGCTCGTATTGCCGGCATGCGATTGACTAATTCGCTTGTACGTCAATACATATTCTTCTTACTAAAGTAAGTATAGCATAGTCATGTGATATAATAAAGCACGTGCGTTGACAAGGCTGACAACCTTGATTTGCACAAGAAAGGAGGTCCTTTCTTTGCATATTTACGTATTCTTCTTACTCGTGCCTAGTAAGCACGTTAAACAATTAGTAAAGAAGCTGGTTGATTGGCTATTAGATTAGTGATTAACTGTCAGTCTTTAAGCGGTTTTCAATTGAAGACCGCTTTTTTCTAAAAATGCACTAAAAAAGATAAGCCGTTAAGCTTGTTATATCAACGTTTACAAGACTTCTCCTATTAAAAACGTGCACTGTCCAAATTTGTTTAGTGCATTTTCTGTGCATTTAATTCATTTTCCTAGTGTATTTATCCTGATTTAAAAGAAAGATCCTTATGAAAAACGTTGATTTCATAAGGATTTGAAAAGTTAATGAAGTTTATTTAAGCTATCTATCGGATTTGAACCGACGACCCCCACCTTACCATGGTGATGCTCTACCTGCTGAGCTAAGATAGCAAATTAGTACTTTGTAAGTATATTATATTATCGATAAAGATGCAACAAGAGAAGGAATTTATCAATGAAAAAATTAATTATTTTATGCGGTGCTTCCGGGACCGGCAAAACAACAATTCAAAATTATCTGTTAAAACAATATGGAATTCCGCGGGTATTGACGCATACGACCCGGGCAAAACGCAAAGGTGAGAAGGATGGAGTGGATTATTATTTCGAAACTCCAGTTAGTTTTGCCCAAAAACATTATTTTGAATCGGTAACCTATGATGGCAAACAGTACGGCTCTTCGTGTGAAGGGCTTGAACGAGCTTGGCAGAAGAATGCAACCGTCAGCTTAGTGGTGGATACTGCCGGCGCGGTTGAATATGTTAAGCGGCTGGGAAAGCAGGTCAACGTATGGCACATTGAAGTTTCGGATAAAGAAACGTTGAAAGATCGACTGTTAGCTCGTGGCGATGATGCGCAGGCGGTTGAACAACGCATCAACAGCTATGAAAGCCAGCGAGATTTACAGATTCCGCCTGAGATTCAAAATAATACACAGGTGATCGTGAATGATTGCTGGGAAAAAACAACTCAGCTGATCGATCAACTTATTCAGAAAAGATAGCGAAAAAAGATTGTTTTTTATTTAGACCGGTGGTAAATTATATGCAATCAATAATTCAGAGAGGAATTTTGAATGGCGGATATCGATAGTGCGTTACAAATTTTATCGCGAAACAATTATAAACTGACAAAGCAACGGAAAGAGCTTCTAAAGTATCTTTATCAGTTTCAAAGTGAATACATCAACGTGTCGCAGGTCGATGAGTTTATGCATCAGCTGTACCCTAAAATGAGTCATAACACGGTTTACCGTAATATTCGCGATTTTGACCGGTTAGGGATCGTTGAGATGCAGACGCGGCAGGGTGTGTTGCAGGTCAAGTATCAATGCGATTTTGATCATTTTCACCATCACCATTTTATCTGCACGAACTGCGGCAAAGTCCGTGAACTGGATGAATGCCCAATGGAACAATTTGCACGGCAATTACCAGGATATCGAATTACGGGCCACCGCTTTGAAATTTATGGAATCTGTGACGAATGCATGCAAAAATTCAAAAATCGTTAGCAGATATATCAAAATTACCTTTTAGAATGATAACCATTATGGGTCAGGCGGAAGGAGAGAGAATTTAATGAAACGGACTGCACCTTTTATTACCCCGTTTGCGATCTTTTCAGCAGTGCTTGCTTTAGGGGCAACGAACGTGGTTGTGAATACGGCTACTCATACAGTTGAGGGGAAACCGAAGACGGAAGTGGTTGAAAAGACGACCCCTTCACAGAAAACGACGGATCAACCAACCGATAAAACGAAAAATGATCAGCAGGATGATCAAAATCAGAATCAAACAGATAATCAAAAGAATCAGCAAAAGCAAAATGCAAATAACGATAATCTGAAGGATCAAGACGGTCAGACAGCTCAGCGTGAAAAGAATGATAATCAAGATAATGACACGAACGCGGCCAATGACAACCAAAATCAAACAAATGATAATCAGCAAGCTAACAACGAAAAGGCTCAACAAAACGGCAATGCTGACAATGAAAATCAAACAAATAATCAAACAAACAATCAAACGAATGGAACTGGGAATGAGAATGCTCAAAACCAGGGACAAAATCAGAATAATGCCGGGGCCGGAGCAGCTCAACAGTAAAGGAGGAAAATTAAGTGTTTACGCTATTTGATATGATCCGAAGCTCATTAAGTTACGTTAATCTGAGCACGGTTTTAAAGAATCGAATTTATACGATTTTAGCCGGAATCGGGAATTTCTACCTGCTGTACGTTGCTTTCCGGTTCTTCCAAAATGGTTTCTGGGGACGCGGAACGTTATTTATTCTGGCATTTTTAGTGATTCTTTACTTTACGTATTTGAATATTTTATATTACTTTACCAAGGCGAAAAAATCGAAATATGATATTTCACCGTGGATCGAAAAGGTTTTGCATATTCAAAGCAAAGATCCGATGACAGTAACGGAAGAAGAACGCAAAGAAATGGCACCGGGGTACGTTCAAACAAACGGAATCTTTAAGAATGAAAATTTTCTTCCAGCAACGGTGGTTCACACGATGGAACAACGCGACAATATTCAACAAATTGCAGCTGAATTGATCCGGATGGATTACATGAAGGCTGATTATCAAGGGTTGAGTGAAGAAGAAATCGCTGAAAAGATTCAGACAACCGGCAAGTCGGTCCCCGCATTAAGTGCGCCGGTTGCATTACCGTACTTTGAACTGGTGCGGAAGGGCAATTCATTGATCGTTTACGGAGGATTAAATCAAATTGACCGAAAAGAAGTTGCAACGGTCAAAGAAGTTGGCTTGTTAACTGCCCGTGAAGCCGTGAAACGGTATCAGTTGTACCTTGCGACGGCTGTGATCACTGGCGGGCCCGAAAAAATCAATGGCCGAACAGGATTGATCGAAAAGGATACGCCGTATGGAGTGCAGGTTCAAGTAGCTTACCGTGAACGAACCGCAGAAGAGCCATCAACGAACCAACGTCGGTCAATGGTTACAAGCAGTCCAGAGACATCATCAACGCCAGAACATCTGACACGCAGTCAGCATGAAACGTTTGATGAATTTGGCCCACGGCAAGCAAGTCAAGCACCGCAAAAGCATTGGCGAAGTCAAAAGTATAAGCATTAAAGACGAAGGTGTGACAAAACAGTAAAAACGAGCGTGGTGGAAGCAGAAAAGCGAATGAATCGCGCCAGCATAGATTCAGAGGTTTTTGAACTTCCACATAGCTCGTTTGTTTTGGAACCTGATAAAAAAGAATGTGACCTTCAAAAGTCACATTCTTTTTTTAATCCTCTTCAACAATATACTTTGCCAGCTGTTGCTTTAACTTCGGCGCAACTTCAGCCGTAATTAAAGTGCCATCTGCTTGATAATCAGTTTTTTTGATGTTAGCTTCCTTGTTTAAGAGGTCAAGGTAGCGTCCATCTTGGAACGGAATCAAGAAAGTTTCAGTTTCATAATCCTTAAAGAGTTCCTTTTTAAGAATGCTGAGCAGCATTTCAATTGATTTTTGATCACGGGCACAGTACGTAAACTGGTTACCTTCAACGGATGGATATGGGATGCCAGCTTTATCAGCCTTATTAAAGGCATAGATCATCGGGATGCCATCGACCCCGATTTCAGCAAGCGTCTTTTCCGTTGTTTTGATCATTTGGCGGTAGTTTGGATCTGAAATATCAATGACCTGGATCAACAGATCGGCTTCAGCAGCTTCCTGTAAGGTTGATTTGAAGGCTTCAACCAATTGGTGCGGTAGTTTGGAAACAAATCCGACCGTATCGCTTAAAATGAATGATTTCTTATCAGGTAAGACGATTTTGCGAACATACGTATCAAGGGTGGCAAACAGCATATCCTTTTCAAAAACCCGTTTGCTGTCGTTGATTTCAAGTAAATCAAGCACGTTATTCATGGTTGTTGATTTTCCTGCGTTGGTATAGCCAACAAGGGCAACAGACTTAATATCGGATTTTTTCCGTTTTTTCCGTTGGGTTTCATTATCGCGTTGAACTTCTTTCAGTTCTTTGCGTAAACTGGAAATTTGTTTCTGAATTACCCGCCGGTTTAATTCGATCTGAGTTTCCCCAGTCCCCCGGTTGGTAAAGCCACCACCGGTATTGCCGCCGGCAGTCTGCTGGTCCATCTTGTTGATACTTGCTGTCCGAATTCGCGGCAGTTGATATTGCAACTGGGCAATTTTAACTTGTAATTTTGCGACCCGGGTATGAGCCCGTGAAGCGAAGATATCAAGGATCAGGGCTGTCCGGTCAATGATATCCAACCCGGTTTCTTCTTCCAAATTCCGAATTTGAGTTGGAAGCAGTTCGTCGTTGACGATCAAGGCTTCGGCATCAAGCATTTCCGCTTGCCGCGCAATTTCGTCAACCTTTCCCTTTCCAAAATAGGTCGCTGAAACCGGCTTTTCAATGTTTTGCCGTACTTCACCGACAACTTCCATGTTGTCAGCGGCAGCAAGGTTTGCCAGTTCAGTCATCGTGTAGTCAAAATTAATTTGTTCGTTTTCAATTCCGCCAATTATAACAGATTTCATTTTATATTAAGATCCCAATCTATATTAAATTTATTCTTCGTTTAAGCGTCCAAGTGACTTGCGAATCTTTTGAACGACATCGCGTTCGCCAGAAAAAATCAGGTGGTCGTTTAATTGAATGCGGGTGCTTCCGTGAGGCGGGATTGACCGTCGATTGCGGAAGATCCGACTGATCGTAATGTCTTTGATAAACGGCAATTCTTGAATTTCAAGCCCTGCATACCGGGCATTCGTAACCGTAACTTCATAGATCCGCGCATTACCGCCATGTGAAAGAACTTGAAGCATTGACGGTGATTCAATTGCCGTTCGAAGAACATTAACGTCCATGCTGAAGTTGTTGACAATGTCGATGCCCGCTTCTTCAAGTTCCTTTTCCATCGTGTTGTTCGGGTCGCGCGTTTCAATGTAAGTCAGCACTTCTTGGACACCGTACTTTTTGGCGCTTAATGCCAAATGATAGTTGATCTCAGAATTATAGGCAAGCACGAGAATATCGGTATCGAAGATCTCCTGCTTGATCAATTCATCGGCATCAAGGGTCTTTACAAGGTTAACTTTAACGCGTGAATTGCGATATGTCTTGTAATCTGTCTGATTATCGGTGTAGACATTCACGTCATAGCCGTCATTGCTGAGTTGCTGGGCAGCTGGAATCGTAATGAAGTTGGCGCCGATAATTCGAACCTGAGTTGATTTTTCGTCTTCCGGTTCCGGTTTGTACATCTTGTTGAACATCATCGGGCCGAAGATACATGTTAAGATCCCCGCCAAAATAAAGGCTCCAGATTGTTGCGAAGTAATCGCATGCAACTGTTGCGCAACGGTCAAGGTTGCTAAAACCAAGGTGATCGTTGTGGTTGCTAGCATTGATGCCGCCCGGGAATTTTGCTTAGTAAATCGGGTCTTAAAGCCGAAGTAGGCCGGCAGTTTGGCAACCGTAAATGCAATGAAGAACAATGGAATTAAAATCAACGTCTTCGGTGATGATAAGAGGGCTGGAATGTTTAATTTGACCCCAGTTAAGACGAAGAAGTACGGAATAAAAATCCCATAACCGATTGAATCCAATTTCCGTTGCGTTTCCTTTTCTGGTTGCAATAGTTTCACAACGATCCCGGCAACGAAGGCTCCCAGAATGTTTTCGGCACCGACGCTTTCAGCGATCACTACCAAGGTAATGATGATGAAAAATGCAAGCCGCATGTCAAGTTGCGTGGTGGCTTTATTGATTTGATCATAAAAAGAGAAAAACTTGTGGAAGTGGCGTAAGAATAACGCAGCCGCAATAAAGATCAGTGAGATCAGCCACAAGGTTTCACCTTTGCCTGAATAGATCGATGAGTAAACCGTCAATGTTAATAACGGAACAACTTCGCCTAAAACCGCAAAAAGCAGTAATGTTTGACCAAATGGTTTACTGAGCAGTTCGTTTTCCTTGAGCAGTGAGATCACAACTCCCAGGGAAACAGTCGCAAATAAAATCGTTGCGAGCATAAAGTTAGAGAATAACCCTGAAACTTTGAAAAGAACTGCCAAAACAACGGCGGTCACACAGCTCAAAATGTATGCGATAACGGCCGTTTTCAGCGGCGAAGCTTTCGGTTGCGCATTTGCCTGCTTTAATTCCAACGGCGTCATTTGACTTTTACTATTTTTCTTAAAAAGGGAAAAGTCGATTTCCATTCCACTAAGGAACATTAAGAAAATAACGCCTAACGTTGAAAGGTATTCAAGCACGGTATTCATTTTGACAAGGTGCAAGCAGCTTTGACCAAGAATGATCCCGACGATGACCTCGGCAACTGAAGTCGGTAAAACTGAAATTTTAAAACGCGACAGCAACATTGGCGTTGCAAAAATCGCCAACGTGACGACGACTAATGAAAGTGTCATATAAAATAAAAACCCTCTCTGAATTTAAATATAACTTACATTATTATATAAAAAATCACTGCAATCTGCAGTGATTTACTATTTCATTTGATTTTCTTTGCGCCGTTTTAAGAAATTGATAACGGCCATGAACATTGCGGGCACAAGGGCGCATAAAGCAATGGCGATAAAAATTTGTGAAAAATGTTCTTGAACAAACGGAACTTGACCGAAGAAATAACCAACTGCGGAACCGACGATGACCCATAACAGCACGCCGATTACGTTAAAGAAGGCGAATTGATGCGGATGCATGCCGATCGTTCCGGAAATTAACGGCACAAATGTCCGAATAAAGGGAATAAACCGGCCAAAAATGACAGTTTTGCCGCCATGGCGCTTATAGAAGCGAATGCCGGTTTGTAATTTGGCTTCGGTGAGGTGCTTTTCAAAGAACGGTAATTGTTTCAGGTGCCGGCCAATTTCAAAGTTGACGGTATCGCCAATCAGGGCCGCCAAGAAAAAGACGACCACTAAAATTTTAATGTCTAAAACTGAACCTTTGACCGCCGCAATCGTACTGGTGAAGAAAATTAATGATTCACCAGGCAAGAATGGAAAAACGACCAATCCGGTTTCCATAAAGATGATTGCGAAGATCAAAACGTACGACCAGTTTCCAAGGGTTTGCAACAATGGAAAAAGGTATTCCCGAAAATGGAAAATTGCATAAATAATTTGCGCGAGCATTCCTTCACCTACTTAAAATAAACCATCTGCGACCGTTAACAATTAATAAGTATTTTACCGCTCCCAATAAATGACGCAAGTAAAACGAAACGTTTAGTTCTTTAATATCCTAATCAAAAAATATGATTAAATTATGAAAGTTTAAACCGAAAAAGGAATAAATTCTCCCGGAAGAGGCGAATTATTAACCTTAGTTTTGTTTTTCTATGGGCTTCCGTTCGTTTTCTGCGTTTTGAACTTCCCTTTGTGATATAATATTGTAACTTGTATTTTAAAACGGAAAGGAAAATGAAGATGGATCAGGAAAAACGCCAAGAGCAGGAACGAATGGATTACGTGGTTGACCAAATCCAAAAGGCTGAGAAGAAGGACAAGCAGAACATTCAAAATGCCGAAGCCGATGAGCGGGCAATTCAGGCAGACTTTAAGAATAATGTCCGGATCAAAACCTCGACTTATTCAGGCATGATGGATACGGCGCTGTCGGTGCGGCAACAGCAACAGCTTCTTCAAGAACGGGAAAACAACTGGAAAAGTGCGACCCGTGAACTTGCAGTCTTGGAAAAGCTTGAAAAGAAACCGTACTTTGCCCGGATCGATTTTCAAGAAGCCGGTGAAAGCAAGCCGGAATCAATTTATATCGGGCTTGCTAGTTTTTCCGACACTCCGGATCATTTTCTCGTATATGATTGGCGGGCCCCAATTTCAAGCGTCTACTATGACGGCGGCCTAGGAAAAGTGACCTACGATACTCCGGATGGCCCCCAAACAGTTGATTTAAAGCTAAAACGACAGTTCATGGTTGAAGACGGAAAGATCATTTCAATGTTTGATACCGACGAAACCGTTGGCGACCAAATGCTGCTTGAAGTATTAGATGAATCATCTGATATCAAGATGAAAAGTATCGTTACGACAATTCAAAAAGAACAAAATAAAATTATTCGGGATACGCAATCTGATCTGCTGTTTGTTCAAGGAGCTGCTGGTTCGGGAAAGACGTCCGCTGTGCTGCAACGGGTCGCTTACCTGCTTTACCGGTACCGCGGAAACTTGAACTCAAGTCAAATTATTTTGTTCTCGCCGAACCAGTTATTCAATGATTATATTGACCGGGTTTTGCCTGAATTAGGTGAACAGAATATGGTTCAGATGACCTTCTATCAATATACGCAACGCCGGGTTCCGCGGTTGCATGTTGAAACGTTGCAGGAACGGTTTGAAGAAAATAACCAGGGCGTCAACAAGCGAATCAAAACGCTTAAGGATAGTTTGGCATTCTTTAATGCGACTACGAAGTACGCTGCTTTCCTTGAAAGGGGCGGAATGGACTTTAAGGATATCAAGTATCAGGGCAAGGTCGTCTTCAGCAAGGAAAAGATTCGCGAAATCTACTATGGCTTCAATGAAAATTATCATTTGCGCAACCGGTTAAGTGCAACGAAGGAAGAATTATTAAAACTTCTTCACCGGCGCTTGAATAAGACGGCAAAAACAGACAAGGTCCAAAAAGCGGTTCAAGATCTTAGTCAAGAAGAATTGGATAAGTTATATGGCAAAAAGAACCGCGACAGCTTTGAAAGCGGCGAAGACGAAATGTTTTATTTGGCCAAGAACTATGTTATGAAGCATTTCCAAAAGATTCGCCAAACGATCATTCATAATCGCTTCATTAATATTAACCGCCAGTATTACGACTTCTTAAGGGCAGTTCCGCAGTTAGTGAAACTGGACAAATATCAAATCACGGCGGATGAATGGCAGGCTCATACGGAAAAGGTCAAGCAGGAATTGATCAAGCGGCAATTATCAATGACTAACACAACGGCCTACCTTTACCTGTATGATTTGATTACCGGGAAGCGCGGCAATAATGACATTAAGCACGTCTTTATTGATGAAATTCAAGATTACACTGCTTACCAACTCGCTTATTTGAAGACTGATTTTCCGCGGGCGCACTTTACAATGCTGGGTGACCTTAACCAGGCAATTTTCACCAAGGAAAACAGTCACAGCTTGTTGAATGAACTTTCAACGATGTTTGATCCTGAAAAAACAAAAGTTGTTCAGCTGACCCAGTCATACCGGTCAACCAAGCAGATCACCGACTTTACGAAGGGCGTTTTAGTTAACGGCGAAAAGGTAACAGCCTTTAACCGGAATGGTGATTTGCCAACGATCACCGTTGATACGGAAAATGCGAAGATGGTCGCTGACGTGGTCAACCAGTTGCACCGCAATGCAGCAGATCACATGACGACCGCAATTATTGGAAAATCACTGGCAGAATGTGCTGAATTGACGGATCAGCTTAAAACCCGAGGAGAACAGGCAACGCTGATCAAAACGGAAAATCAACGGTTAGTCGAAGGAACTTTGGTGATTCCGGCTTACTTGGCAAAAGGACTTGAATTTGACGCCATTATCATGTGGAATGCTAACGATGGTAATTACCATGACGAAGATGAACGCCAATTAGTTTATACGATTTGTTCGCGGGCAATGCACCGGTTGGATATTTTTGCAGAAGGTAAATTATCACGGTTGTTTGCGAATGTCGATCCAGCCACGTATAAGCTGAACGCCCGCAATTAGTTACGGCAATGAGGGGAAGATATTAATGGAAGAATCATTGAATTATTTCAAAATTCCGCGGGAAAAATGGCGGGAATATTATGAAAAAAATATTGTTCCGCTGACTCCGGAAGAGCTTGAACGAATTAAGTCATTAAATGACCGAATCTCAATGAAAGACGTGCAGGAAATCTACATGCCGTTAGTTTATTATTTGGAAATGCAACTGAATGTTCAACGGTTCAAGCAGGAACAGACGGCACGCTTTCTAGATAAGCCAATGGCGAACGTCCCGTTTGTAATTGGAATTGCCGGTTCAGTTGCAGTTGGGAAAAGTACCACGGCCCGGTTATTAAAGATCTTATTAAAGGAAGCATTTCCGGGGAAAAAGGTTCAGTTGATCACAACGGACGGATTCCTTTATTCGAATGCCAAATTAAAAGAACGCGGAATCATGGATCGCAAAGGATTTCCTGAAAGCTATGACATGGAAAAGCTGATCACGTTTATGGATCAAGTGAAGAATGGTGAAAAGGCCAGCGCGCCAGTGTACTCGCACCAGATATACGATATTATTCCGAACCGGTATGATATTGTCGATAATCCGAATATCCTGATCGTTGAGGGAATTAATGTGTTGCAGCTACCATCGAATCAGCGAATTTACGTAAGTGATTACTTTGATTTTTCAATTTACGTGGATGCGCATGAAAAAGACATCAAGAGATGGTACTTGGAACGGTTCGAAATGCTGTTAGACGGCGCATTTAATGATCCGCATAACTATTATTATTCGCTTGCTCAACCGGGGAAACGGGATGAAGCCTTTGCAATTGCGAAGGAGACATGGCGGAAAGTCAACCATATTAATTTACGGGATTACATTTTGCCAACGAAAAACCGGGCAGATTTAATTATTGAAAAAGGCCATGACCACATAATTAACGAACTATTGTTGCGTAAATATTAGAAAATTACCGTTAATTGTGATGAATATCCAAAAAACGATTGACATCATTCGGTTACCAGTTTAGAATTATAACCAATATCTGATAACGAGGTGAACAGCGTGGCAACAAGTGAAATGAACGACTTTGATAAGATCATCGTGCTTGATTTCGGTAGTCAGTATAACCAGTTGATTACCCGGCGGATCCGAGAATTCGGGGTATACTCTGAATTGCTTTCGCACAAAACGACAGCAGCGGAAATTAAGAAGATCGCCCCTAAGGGAATTATTTTCTCTGGCGGCCCGAACAGTGTGTACGATGATGGGGCATTCCGGGTCGATCCGGAAATCTTTAATTTAGGGATTCCGGTTTTAGGGATCTGTTACGGAATGCAATTGATGGCCCACATTCTTCCAGGCGGAAAAGTTGAACCAGCCAATAACAAGGAATACGGGAAGGCAGTAATTACCGTCAAGGACAAGGATGCAGTGCTTTTCAAGGGCTTGCCGACGGAACAAACGGTTTGGATGAGTCACGGTGACTTGGTAACCCAAGCTCCTGATGGCTTTAAGACGGTTGCAACCAGTGCCAACTGCCCAATTTCATCAATTGCAAATGATGAAAAGAAGTTTTACGGAATCCAATTCCACGCCGAAGTTCGCAATACCGAATACGGAAATGACATTTTACGGCGGTTTGCCTTTGATGTTTGCGGGGCGCGCGATAACTGGACAATGGATGATTTCATCGACATGCAGGTCAAGAAGATCCGCGAAACGGTCGGTGATAAGAAAGTTCTGCTTGCATTATCAGGCGGGGTCGATTCATCAGTTGTTGGGGTTCTGTTGCACAAGGCGATCGGCAGCCAATTAACAAGTATTTTTGTTGACCACGGATTATTACGGAAAAATGAAGCTCAACAGGTAATGGATAGTTTAGCCGGCAAGTTCGGCTTGAACATCATTAAGGTTGATGCGCAAAAACGTTTCTTAGGTAAGTTGAAGGGCGTGACTGACCCTGAAAAGAAACGGAAGATCATTGGAAATGAATTTATTCAAGTCTTTAACGACGAAGCGCAAAAGCTTGACGGGATCAAGTTCTTGGCTCAAGGAACGCTGTACACCGATGTGATCGAATCAGGAACGGATACGGCCCAAACGATCAAGTCGCACCACAATGTTGGGGGCCTTCCAAAGGACATGGACTTTAAGTTGATCGAACCATTACGGACCCTGTTCAAGGATGAAGTTCGTGAATTGGGCGAAAAGCTTGGAATGCCGCATAACTTAGTATGGCGACAACCGTTCCCAGGACCAGGATTAGGAATCCGGGTAATTGGGGAAGTTACAGAAGAAAAATTAAAGATCGTCCGGGATGCAGATGCAATTTTACGGGAAGAAATTGCTAATGCAGGCTTAGATAAAGAGATTTGGCAATACTTCGTTGCCCTTCCAGGAATTCGTTCCGTTGGGGTAATGGGCGATGGCCGGACATACGATTACGCCGTTGCCATTCGCGCCGTAACGTCGATCGACGGCATGACCGCTGATTTTGCTCAAATTCCATGGGATGTTTTGCAAACCATCTCAGTGCGGATCGTGAACGAAGTCGACCACGTTAACCGTGTAATGTATGACATTACGAGTAAGCCACCCGCTACAATTGAATATGAATAAACCTTGTTATATCAAGGATTATCGGGGATCGTGATGAAAATCACGACCTCTTTTTTTATTTTCATCAGTAAGATGAATGGTGGATGGATTAAAATAAGAGGGTAAAGGAGTGTTGTTTATGATTAACTTAGGAATTATTGGAACTGGGATGATTTCACGGAATTTTGTAACAACTGCTGAAAAAACAAATGAATTTAAATTAACGGCAGTTTATTCACGAACGGAGGAACGCGCAAAAGAATTTGGGGAACCGTTTGGGGCTCAGAATTTCTTTACTGATTTGAATAAATTCTTTGAAAGTGAAGTGTTCAGTACTGTTTACATTGCTTCGCCGAATGATTTGCATTTTCAACAGGTAAAACAAGCAATTTTAAATCATAAAAATGTAATCGTTGAAAAGCCGGCATTTTCAAATCCCAATGAGATGAAGCAAATTATTACATTGCTTCAAGCCCATCCAGAAGTTTGTTTCTTTGAAGCCGCGCGGACGATTCATGAACCAAGTTTTGCGGCAATCAAGGAAAAGCTTGGGACAATGAAGACGATTCAGGGAACATCATTAACTTATCAAAAGTATTCTTCGCGCTATGATGCCTTTCTTGAAGGAAAGAATCCTAATATCTTTACGCTGAAACATTCAGCTGGAGCGTTGCAAGATTTAGGCGTGTATTTAGTATATGATGCTGTTGGCTGGTTTGGCGTTCCCGAAGAAGTTCATTATTTCCCGGTCAAACTTGAAAATGGAATTGACGGCTCAGGAATTGCAATTTTGAAGTATCCGCATTTTCAAGTGGAGCTAAACATTGGTAAAACTTCCAACTCGTATTTACCAAGTGAAATTTATGGTTTGAAGGATACGATTGTAATGGACAATGCAGCTGACCTAAATGAAGTTAAGTGGGTTGATGATCAACGAAATGCTCATCCAATTGGTCAGCTAATGGAAAATCATTTAATTTCAGAAATTAAGGACTTTGCGAAGATAATTAATGACCCGAATAAAGATTTAAACCGGCAACTGCGCAAACAATGGCTTCAACTTGCAATTCAGGTCAACCGGGTTTTGTATGAATTGCGGTTATCAGCTGGAATTCGATTTGATGCAGACGAATTAAAATAATCAATAACAATGAATAGAGACTGTGACATAAGTCACTAAATCACTGGAGGCACTTCAGCGAGAATTCGCTGAAATGCCTCCTTTCATTTATAATAAATAAAAAAGAAGTTACCTCACACGTAACTTCTTCATTAAGTATATAAGGAAGTGAAACTCCCCTATGAAAACCGGGAATAATTATAACACAAATCAAATGACTTTAGAAATTTCTCTCCAATTTAGACCTGAACCTGATCATCCAGCTTCATTAATTAACGACTTTATTGATAGTTTAAATATTGCTAAAGACTATATTTTTGGACGACCACAGGTCTATTCTTCTCCTGCATTATTAAAGTTGATCTTATTTGCTTACTCTCGCGGTGTTTATTCATGTCGTAAAATTGAAACTTTTGCACGAGAAAATAAATATGCAGAATGGCTAGTTCAAGCTGATTGTCCATCTTATCGTACAATTGCTCGCTTCATTACTTCTAAAGAAATCGATGATATTTTTCAAAATTTCTCAGCCAATTTAATTTCGATTCTTCGTCAACATAACTTAATTGACGAAGCAGTTTACATTGATGGAACTAAGATT
>NZ_LWUD01000026.1 GCF_001654615.1 Ligilactobacillus aviarius | reverse complement strand
TCTGTTCCGGTTCATGAATTTATTGTTCTGCCGGTCTTTCTTATGAGATCGTTGATAATAGAAGGTTGAACGACTCATCTTAGCGACCTTCAACAGAACTGCCAGTGGGAATTGACAACGAAGTCGTTCAATTATTTTTGCTTTTTTTGATCTTCGATTGCCAATTCCCTTAATGCTTTTAAATAGGCATTTTCAGCTCTTAGATAGAGTAATTCTTCCTCAAGTTCCTTGATTTTCTTGTCTTCTGGTTTAATTTTCTTTTGATTACGTTTTGTGATTGTCTTTTTCCTCGGTCTTCCTTTTGGTTTATCAATCACATTATAATCATTTTTTCGATAATCTCGAATCCAATTAGTCAACATTCCAATAGAAGATAATCCTAGATCTAATGCGACTCCGCCTTCTGTCTCATTATTAAACAACACACGATGGATTGCGTTCAGTTTTTCTTCTTTGGTCCATTTATGATGTGGGCGATCCAACCAACAAACTCCAAAACGATCTAATACCTGAGTCAAGTAATAAAAATTACTTTTCCCAATTGGATAATATCGTTGTACTTTTGAATACGGATATCCTTTCTGATAAAGAAGATAAATATTAATCTTATCTTGTTTTGTTAAACGCATAAAAAACACCCCAAATCTTGGATTTATTTTGTCCAAGATTTGGGGTGCATATCATTCGTCACAGCCTCTTTCAAAATACATTAGTCAGCAACTGGGTAAACAGATACTTGACGTTTGTCACGGCCTTTGCGTTCGAAACGTACAACACCTTCAACCTTAGCAAATAATGTATTGTCACCACCCATACCTACGTTTACACCTGGGTAGATATGTGTACCGCGTTGACGGTAAATGATTGAACCGCCCTTTACGAGTTGACCATCAGCACTCTTAGCGCCTAAACGCTTTGAACGTGAGTCACGACCGTTGGCAGTTGAACCGCCACCTTTTTTGTGAGCAAAGAATTGCAAGTTCATTAACATAACAGTTGCACCTCCTCAATGCTTATTTTATCTTGATGTATTTACCATAACTATTCGCAACATCCCGTAAACCGAGTTCAAAACTTTGAAGCAGTAATTGAACAGCTGGAAGTTGCACTTGATCATCGGAAAGCTCAACTTTAAGGAATCCGCCATTTTCATCATCCGATAAAACTTGCGGTTTGCTCTGAGCAAGCTTTTCTAAACTATTAACGGTATTGATTGCAAGAACAGACACCGCCGAACAGACAATATCTTGTCCGTATTCACCGGCATCTGCATGCCCTTTTAATTCAAATCCAGAAAGTTTTCCAGACCGATAATTAAAATGTGCTTGAATCAAAATATCAACCAACTTTCAATTAAGCGTTGATTTCGTCAATAACAACCTTTGTATATGGTTGACGATGACCTTGCTTTGTGTGTTGGTGTTTCTTTGGCTTGTACTTGAAAGTTACAACTTTCTTTGCACGGCCTTGCTTTTCAACTGTTCCTGTAACGGTTGCACCTTCAACTAATGGTGTTCCGATAACAGTCTTTTCACCACCAACTAAGACAACTTGATCAAAAGTTACTTTGTCGCCAGCCTTAACGTCTAATTTTTCAACGTAGATAGCTTGACCCTTTTCAACTTTTAATTGCTTGCCACCAGTTTTAATGATTGCGTACATCTTGTGCACCTCCTTAATTAATCCTTAGACTCGCCGTAATTTAGTGGTTCATAAGAACACTTAAACTTAAAACGTGCGGTTGCAGTTGTACTATGCACAAGTACAACAGTTGTAGTTTATCAAAATCTAATTGACTCGTCAAGGTTCATCATGCTTAAAGATTAAATTGACTTTTAAGAATAATCATCATATAATACTAACGTTGTTGAAATGGTTCGGTAGCTCAGCTGGATAGAGCATCCGCCTTCTAAGCGGATTGTCGAGAGTTCGAATCTCTCCCGAATCACCATATGGACACGTTCAGTTAATGAGCGTGTTTTTTTATTCTTCAAAAAAGAAGGTGTAATCAACGATTACACCTTCTTTTCCATTCTTAATTTTGATCGTACATCTTCATGTACTGAGCTTCGATCTCTTGTTCGTCAAAGTCTAAATCGATCAGCCCCAGTTTCAAATACATGTGCCAAGCATGGACTAACGCTTGCGGTTGCCGGTTAAAGTAGCACTTGTTGATTTGCTGCTGAATAATTAAATAAACCGTTGCAAACGAATCACTCTTCCATTTTTGCCCGATTTGATTTAAATCTTCATCCGTCATCAACATAATATATGCCCACTCTTTGAAATTGGCCATTTCAAAAAAGTCACGCATTCCATGGCAATAACTTTCAAGCAATTCTGCTTTCGGTGCCTTGGCTTGAATCTTAGTAAACAAGTCTGCCAAACTCAAATTGACATTCACAACCAAATTACTGTATTTTTCATCAAGCGCAATCTTCTTTGCAGGCAACATTTCTGGAAAAGCACTTTGCCGTGCTAATCCAAGCATTCGATTAAAATCCACCATCTTCACCTTCTATAAATTAGTAGTAACGCGGATCATTCTTGATTTCAAGGCTCTCAAGGTTTTCCAAGTACCAATCACGAATGAAATCGCACTTATTCAATACATCAAACCATGAGATTCGATTATCAGGATCATTGATCTTAATTACCCACTGACCATTTTCTTGGGGTTCAACTGCCATTTTAATGCCCCGACTCAACTCTAATTCAGCTTCATTATGCATTCCGGTGATCAACATGTAACCGGCATTTGAAGCGGTAATAAATAACTTATCCAATGCGGTTTGTGGCATTTGATCATCCATAATTGCATACGATGCATAATTTGATGGATCTAAAATGTTGAAATCAACATCAAATCCATAATCTTCCTTCATGAACTTTCCGATTGCAAGTAACTGAAGTTCAAATTTCCGCAACGTTTCTTCATTGATTTCCTTTTTCAACTTAACGATCAGTAAATTCGTTAATGCTTCACTATTGAAAAGAAGCAAGTGCTTATTGAAGTCAATAAAGAATAACGCTTCTTGAGTATGCTGTTCAACGTAGTAAGCACTGCCATCTGGGTTTTCCACAAACGTAAAGTAGCCCAACTTATCAATTCCTGGAAATTCATGATACAGTTCATCGTTTTGTTCATTGGCCTGTAAAACCAACTTTTCTGCTTGGTGCAATCCAAGAAGTCGGCTTAAAAAGATCAAATAAAAGTCCGGCCGCGTATATTGTTGCGGGTAAATCAAATATGCAGAGTCAAGCTGATATGTTGATAATTGTTGAATCGACTTCAATAAAACCATCGCATCGTCCGTTGTAATCAATTGGTTTAAAATCTCAGTGAAATGAATCCCATTGTCCAAGTTTTTCTTCAATTGATCGCGATATGCCATTAAGCGGCCCGTTGTACTTAACGAACGGGCATCCTTACTTTTTTGTTTTGTTGTTCCGTCTGGGAAAAACGTTACCGTTTGTAATTTTTCGCTCATCTTATCTCACCTATTTTTCTGCAGCAATCAAATTTGCGATGTAGTCGCGATAAAGGGTCTTATTTTTAGCTTCGAAGTTTTCAAAATTACCGAACTTCGATACGATACTTTGCTTTTCGTATCCAATTAACGTATCTTCCTTTGATAAGGCTAAAACCGTTTCTTCATTGTCCCGAATCGTCCGGTATGCATCATTGGCTTCCTCATCAAGTTCGGTTAAATGGCTTAATTGATCAACCAACTTTTGTTTTGATTCCCGTTGCTTTGAACTTTCCCACGGCATTACTTTTTCTTGGGAAACCGCCTTGATTTGAGCACGCAATTTTTCTTTTTGCTGATCGCGTTCATCTTGAGAATCGATCAAACTTTGCAACCGTTCATTTTCCTTTGAAAGCCGTTCGATTGCATCGCTATTTAAGCGTTTATTCTCGTATTCAAGCTCAAACGCCTTTGACAATTTTTCGTATTCACGCTTGTCAAAATGAAATTCAACGTTCAAGACATCGACCGTTCCGAAAAGTCTTCTGCCCCACCAATTTCCAAAATAAAATTGAAAATTCCCAGGAGCTGTTTCTTCAAAGTAGAAGAATGGGTACATTTCATTTAAGTATTTGATCAGCTTTTGGCTTAAAAATGCGCTGATTTTTGGTTGGATATCTTCAACTAACTTTTCGTTTTCCGTATCCTGAGCACCATGCCGAGCATGTAAAATTTCATCAGAATATTTCTTTGAATTAATAAGTTCATACACTTGACGGTCATCTTGATCATCAATTGCCTTTGCTAATGTCTGTAAATATTGAATCTTGCCTGTTACGGCTTCGGTTAATGTTTTTGTAGCTTCATCATGATCTGATAAAGTGAACTGATTTTCATTTGTCATAAAAATCTCCTCTTATTACTATAAAATAAAAACATTGCTTTATTTCTATTCTGACAAAAAACGCCATCAAAAGCAATGTTTCATTTATAAATTACCTGATTGTTCTTAATTATTTCACAACATATTGCCGTTGATAATCTTCAACCCCGGCAAAAACAAACTTTGCAGGATCCGTACTGATATCAAGTTTCCGGGTCTTATCGCTGATCTTGATCCGGGAATTATAAACGTCTTCATATTCGGCAACGTTCAGTTGTTTCCGGGCATCCAAGACTTTTTGAAATGCTTCGTGTTCAATGTTTTGGTCAAATCCTGGACGAAGCAAGCCAGAGTAAAATTCGCCTTGCGCACCTGAACCATAGCTGTACAGCCCTAGCCGCATTCCGGCTTTAAGATCCGTTGAATTTTCAAGTAATGAAAGCAGTCCTAAGTACAATGAACCGGTGTAAAGGTTTCCGATTTGGTTGCTGTACCGCCGAACATTTTCAAATTCGTGTGTTAACCGGGCAGCAACTGTTGGATCAGCATCTTCGATTGCAATCTTCAATGCTTTAAATCCTTCCTTCGTGTATGGTAAGTGGAATAACATTGCATCAAATTTTGAAATATCAAATCCGGTGTTATCTTGGTATTCTTTGAAAACATGTTTAAAGAATTCAAGATAAACGTTGGTTGAATACTTGCCATCAACTAAGGCTTCATCAAACCCTAACGGACGCCAGAAGTCCATTACATCGTCGGCCCAGTAAGTTGCATCATCTTGAACGGCTAAGATCTGCGGATCCCGGCTGATCAACATTGCAACAGCCCCGCCGCCTTGAGTTGGTTCACCTTTCGTTGCTAACCCGTAACGCGCATTATCAGCTCCGATTACGAGCACTTTTGAATCAGGGTTCATTGCGATGTGGCCGTGAGCGAAATGAATTGCGGCAGTTGCTGCGTAGCAAGCCTGTTTTAATTCAACGACCCGAACCTGGTGCTTAAATCCAAGCAACCGTTGAAGGTAAACGGCTCCGGACTTTGAATTATCAATTCCTGATTCAGTTGCAAATAAAATCATATCAATTTGTTCCTTATCTTCAGGAGTCAAAATCTTATCAGCCGCATTCGCTGCCATTGAAACAACGTCTTGAGTTGGTGGAATAACCGCCATTTTACTTTGACCGATCCCAATCAAATATTTATTCGGATCAACGTCACGTGCTTCAGCTAATTCCGCCATATCCAAGTATAAATGTGGCGTAAAGAAACTAATTTTATCAATTCCGATATTCATAATTATCCCTCCGATAAAAATCTAGGTTAGATTTTACCATACCCAACACAATAAAGAAAAACATAACCCTTAAATTTAAAAGGCCATTTATGCTAAAATATTGTTAATTTAAAGAAAGAAAGTGGTTTCATGAAAACAATCAAACTCGAAGTTTATGGGCTCGTTCAAGGCGTCGGTTTCCGCTTTATGACGAAAAAGCTGGCCGATGAATTAGGCGTAAAGGGAATCGTAATGAACCGGAATGACGGCTCTGTTTATATTGAAGCTCAAGCTGATCCAATGACTTTGCAACAGTTTATCAGTCAGGTTAAGCTGTCGCCTTCCCCGAGCGGCCGGGTCGATGATGTTCATATCACTGAAATTGACCATGCTCCATATAAAGACTTTTCAGTTACTTATCAATAATCGGGAAAATATTGAAATTCCAATGTATTTTTCTTATCATAGTTCATGAAACTATAATGAGAGGATTTGAAAATTGAAAAAGAAAAAAATTGGGATCCTTGCGGGGATGTTTTTAACCGTTTCGCTTTTCCTTGGCGGATGTGTTCAACGTACAAGCTCTGGGAAACCGTACGGATTCATTTATGATTACCTTGCAGTTCCAACCCAACACCTTTTAAAGTGGCTTGCAAACCTTTTAGGCGGTAGTTACGGATGGTCGATCGTCGTGATTACGATCGTTGTCCGGTTCTTGTTATTACCATTGATGCTGAGTCAAATGAAAAAATCAACGGTTCAGCAAGAAAAAATGGCTGCGATCCAACCTCAATTAATGGAACTTCAAAAGCAAGCCCAAAAAGCGCAAACGCAAGAAGAACAAATGCTTTTAAGCCAACAAATGATGGCCCTGTATCGGGACAACGAAATTTCAATGACCGGCGGAATCGGGTGTTTGCCCCTTTTGATTCAAATGCCGATCTTTGCCGCATTGTATGCCGCAATTGAATATTCACCTGACCTGGCCCACTCAACATTTTTCGGCATCAACCTTGCAGGCCGCAGCTTTACGTTTGTTGCATTGACCTTCTTGATCTATGCTCTTCAAGGTTGGCTGTCGACCCGGGGAATGCCGCAGCAAAATGGTCAAATGGCAAAAATGACAACGGGAATGATGATGATTTATACCCCAGTAATGTTTGCCTTTATGACCTGGATTGCTCCTGCCGGATTAGGATTATACTTCTTTGCAGGTGGAATCATTGCATGTCTTCAAACATTATTAATCAACGGAATGCGTCCACGAATCAAAAAAGAAGTTGAAGCCCAAATGGCTGCACGGAAAACCGTTCATCCAGAACCAATCAAGCCAATTCAAGCTCAAATTAAGGATGCGCAGGAAAAATCAGCCGAAACTCATAATTTGAACCGCCAGCGCAATGCCGGAAAACAACATCGAAATAAGTAATAAAAAGAGGCTGTGACGTAAATCACAGCCTTTTTGTTATATCCGCATAATCGGGTTCCAAAACAAACGAGCCGTGTGGTGACGCGTAGCTAATTCGAAAACCTCCGAATCTTTGCTCCGCGATTCGTTCGCTTTTCTGCTTCCACCACGCTCGTTTTTAACGTTTTGTCACACCTTCATTTTTGTTATTCTTTTTGAACGTCTTTCACAAGGGGTAACT
This sequence comes from Ligilactobacillus aviarius, assembly GCF_001654615.1. Lineage (GTDB taxonomy): Bacteria > Bacillota > Bacilli > Lactobacillales > Lactobacillaceae > Ligilactobacillus > Ligilactobacillus aviarius_B. The sequence continues at coordinate 58,743 of NZ_LWUD01000026.1, read as the reverse complement.
GGACTTTAAAGACTGACCCTTGCCCTTCAACACTTTCAACGCTAATTGAGCCATGATAGCCTTCAACTAACCGATGAGCAATTGAAAGTCCTAATCCATTTCCACCCTTATTCCGGCTACGAGCCTTATCGACCCGATAGAACCGATCAAAAATCTTTTTAATATTTGCCTGTGAAATTCCTTCCCCGAAGTCCTGAACAACCAGTTCAACGTACCGGGTATTTTTGGACATTGCCATGTGGATTTCCTTGCGATCAGTTGAATACTTGACCGCATTATCAAGCAAAATAATCAAAATCTGTTCAAGGTGGTTCCGATAAATTCGAACCGGGGTCTTCGTTTTCAAGTCATTATCTAATACGATTTGAAAATCAGGATGGATCATCTTAAAGTCGTTAAAGACCTGTAAGCCGACTTCGCGCGCATCAGCGATCTCATTTTTATACTGAATTTCGACTTGTTCTGCCCGGGATAAATCAAGCATTTCTTGAACCAGGTTCTTCATCCGATCAATTTCTTGAAGCGAAGCCTTGATCGATTCATCAAGCACTTGCGGATCGTCTTTTCCCCAGCGTTCAAGTAATTCTAAATGTCCCTGAATAATGGCGACCGGCGTCCGCAATTCGTGCGAAACATCGCCGACAAATTGCTGCTGTTGTTCAACATACCGGTGCATCCGATCCAACATGCGGTTAAACAAAACCGTTAATTCCGCGAGCTCATCATCCTTTGAAACCACTGGAACCCGCACTTCTGACAAGGCCTTTCCTTCATCATCATTGCTGTTGATTTTATCGATTGTTTCATTCAATGTATCGATTGGTTGTAAGAGAAGAGATGACAACCAGTAACTCATCAACGCAATTGCAAAACAAACCGTTAGCCCAATAATAATGAATAAGGTAATCAATTTGTGCCGGCTTTGATCGTATTGCACGAGACGGTTTGAAATCTGAACGTAACCAATTACCTGGTGGGTTCCTTTATCCAGAATCGGCTTCCGTAACAGCAAGATCGTATGTCCATTCTGCCGGTAATGCGTTTCCGTTAATTCTTTAACTTTGTGAAACTTGATCGTATCATGCTTCGTTGTATATAATTCACGGCCGGAACAGTCATAAACACTCACCGTCAACCCTTCATGCGATGCTGATTGAATAAACGAATCCTTATACGGACTATCCTTTGCCGGGCGTTGCGGCGAATAATCAATATTAAATGACCGTTGAATATCTTCAATCGTTAAATTATGATGGCAGTTATTCAACTTTTGTTCCGTCGCGTTTAATGCACTACGCACATTGTTTTGATCCTGTTTCAGCAACATGCTTGAAAAGCACTGAAAAAGCAGCACTGCGAAAATTGCAAAAATAATCGTCGTTCCCAGGGCTGTTCCAAGCGACCACTTAACCTTTAATGAAGTTGGCCGCTTTGTACTTTCTTGCATTTTTTCGCCGTTAATAACTTCCTTGTTCATTGGTTTACGACCGCATTACATATCCAGTTCCGCGAACCGTTTGAATATAACTGTCTTCACCGGGACGGTCGATCTTGTTCCGCAAGTACCGAATATAAACATCGACCACGTTAGTTTCAATTTTACTTTCATAGCCCCAAACCTTTTTCAAAAGGTCTTCCCGGGCAAGAACCACGTTGACATTTTCCATTAACGTTAACAGCAATTCATATTCCCGTTTCGTTAATTCAATGACTTCATCACCGCGCCGGACGATCCGATTTTCCTTTTCAATCGTCAAATCTTTATATGTGACCGTCGTTGCCTTGCCGGCGCGCCCCTCATCTTCTAAATCAACCCGCCGAAGAACGGCCCGTAAACGCGCCAATAATTCCTCAATAGCAAACGGTTTGACGATGTAGTCGTCAGCCCCGTGATCCAATCCTGAAACCCGGTCGATAACTGAATCGCGAGCCGTCATCATAATAATCGGGGTCGTTTTCACCTGGCGAATCCGGCGACAAACTTCAAGTCCGTTCAATCCTGGAAGCATTAAATCCAAAAGAATGGCATTCCAGTCTTCATTCAAGGCCAATTCAAGAGCTTCCCGGCCATCATAACTGACCTGAGTTTCATATCCTTCATGTTTTAACTCTAATTCAACAAATCGTGCTAAATTTTCTTCATCTTCAACAATCAATATTCTGCTCATTAATTTCTCACTCCAATGTTAAATAATCAAAAACGTCACGAAAACTATCTCGTGGCGTTTTCTTGATTTTTATTTGCTAATCACTCTTCAGGATACCATTCATAGTGGAAGTTGCCTTCACGGTCAGTCCGTTCAAATGTGTGAGCCCCAAAGTAATCACGTTGGGCCTGAATCATATTTGCTGGAAGATCAGCTGACCGGTATTGATCATAGTATGTCACTGCCGATGTAAAGCATGGGCATGGAATCCCAGCCCGAACAGCTAACGCAACAACATCGCGAACATCACTTTGATATTTAGTAACAACTTCTTTAAAGTAATCATCAAGCAAAAGGTTATCCAATTCTGGATCACGATCGTATGCATCGGTAATCTTTTGTAAGAATTGAGCCCGAATAATGCATCCTGCACGCCAAATCTTTGCAAGTTCTCCAAGGTGAATGTTCCATTGATAATTGTCCGAAGCCACCTTAATCTGTTCAAATCCTTGAGCGTAACTCATGATCTTACTGAAGTAAAGGGCCTTCCGAATTTTTTCAATCGTTGCTTGCTTGTCGACTTCTGGAACTTGATTTTCAGGTTGCGGCAAAACCTTACTTGCTTGAACCCGTTCCTTCTTCATAGCTGAAATGTAGCGAGCATACACCGCTTCAGTGATCAATGTTTGCGGCATTCCAAGATCGAGTGCACTTTGTGAACTCCATTTTCCAGTTCCCTTATTTCCGGCCCGGTCAAGGATCACATCAATGATGTCTTTTCCAGTTCCAAGATCGTCTTTCCGCGTCAAAATTTCAGCTGTAATATCGATCAGGTAACTGTTTAATTCAGTATGCCGCCATTCGTCAAACGTTGCTGCAATTTCAGCATTTGACATATGAAGGACACGCTTCATCAAATCATAACTTTCAGCGATCAATTCCATATCGCCGTATTCAATTCCATTGTGAACCATCTTAACATAGTGTCCGGCACCATTTGGCCCAATGTAAGCAACACATGGTTCACCATCTTCAGGTGCCTTGGCCGCAATTTGCTTTAAAATTGGAGCAACCAGATCGTAAGCTTCTTTTTGACCGCCGGGCATCAATGAAGGACCGTTCAATGCACCCTTTTGTCCGCCTGAAGTTCCCATTCCGATGAAATTAATTCCGGAATTTTCAAGCTCCTTATTCCGCCGCATTGTATCCTTAAAGAAGGTATTCCCGCCATCGATCAAAACATCACCCTTATCAAGGTAAGGTAAAACGTTTTGAATGGTTGAATCGGTTGGAGCGCCGGCCTTAACCATCATTAAGATCCGCCGCGGTTTCTCAATTGATTCAACGAAATCCTTCATTTCGTAACTTGCAACAAAATTCTTGTCGCCATGATCTTTCATTGCTTGCTTAGTATACGTTGAATCCCAATCGTATACCGCAACGCGATAACCTTGCCGTTCAATGTTCAACGCAAGGTTCTTCCCCATGACAGCCATTCCAATAACACCGATCTGTGCTTTTTCCATTTTAAAGCCTCCCACTACTAATCTCAAAACTATTCTAGCAAAAAAAGAATGGTCCTGAAAGTCTATTTTTCATTTGCCATGATAACTTCCGGTTTCCCAGTACCCTTAACGGCATCTCCCGTAATAATGACCTTCTTGATTTGATCATTACTTGGAGTTTCATACATTACATCCATCATCGTATGTTCAACAATTGAACGTAATCCCCGCGCACCGGTATTCCGCCGAATAGCTAACTGAGCCATTTCGCTTAAGGCTTCATCGGTAAATTCAAGCTCAACATCATCCAACGCCATTAGCTTCTTATACTGTTTAACTAACGCATTCTTCGGTTCCGTTAAGATTCGAACCAAATCATGTTCATTGAGTTTCTCAAGTGAAGTCAAAATTGGAAGCCGACCGATAAATTCTGGAATTAATCCGAACTTCATCAAATCTTCTGGAATGATCTGCTGCATCAAACTCTTGCTTTCATCAAATGATGAACTTGAATTGGTTCCAAAGCCGATCGTCTTATCACCGAGACGGTTTTTAACGATGTTTTCAATGCCATCAAACGCTCCGCCGACAATAAATAAGATATTGGTTGTATCAATTTGAATGAGTTCTTGTTGCGGGTGTTTCCGTCCTCCCTGTGGCGGAACACTTGCAACCGTTCCTTCAAGGATCTTCAATAATGCTTGTTGAACCCCTTCACCGGAAACATCCCGGGTGATCGAAACGTTCTCGGCTTTCTTTGCGATTTTATCAATTTCATCAATATAGATAATCCCGCGTTGGGCGCGTTCAATATCGTAATCTGCATTTTGAATCAATTTCAACAGAATGTTTTCAACGTCTTCCCCAACATAACCGGCTTCCGTTAACGTGGTTGCGTCGGCAATCGCAAACGGAACATTTAAAACCCGCGCCAAATTTTGAGCAAGGTAAGTCTTCCCTGAACCAGTTGGACCGACTAAGCAAATATTGCTTTTCTGTAATTCGGTATCATCATCACTGTTGAGCGATGATGAAATTCGCTTGTAGTGGTTGTAGACCGCAACTGCCAATACCTTCTTGGCTTGTTTTTGACCGATCACATACTGGTCCAAGGTCTTCACGATCTCTTGCGGTGTTGGAATCCGTGAAAAGTCATTTGCTAGTTGTGCGCGTTGTTCCTGTTTGATAATTGAATCTGCAACTTCAACGCATTCATCACAGATATAAACTCCAGGTCCCGAAATCATATTGTTAACCTGTGATTCCGATTTTCCGCAAAATGAACAGCGGATTTCTTCCTGTGTTTCCTTATTATCGTGCATCATTCTCACCCTATCATCAAAAAATCATTAACTCTATCTTACCAAATTTTAATTATTTATTCTAACTAAACACTTTCACGCCAATAAAAAAATTGCAGGTGAAACCTGCAATTTTTTTTTTCGATTAATGCTTCTTTTTCGTCGTCTTATCCATCTTATCCTTAATCGGATATGTCAGGCTCAAAAGACTTGGAATGATTGTTGGAATTGCAAATACCAGAATCGTTAATCCGATAATTACAACTAACGCAACTTGAATCAACGTCAAGACTCCGGATGGCATCAAAGCAGCAAAGGTTCCGCTCAAAATCAAAGCAGCTGAAACAACCACCGCTCCGATTTCAGTTGCAGCCTTCACGATCCGTGCTCCCGGCGTTGCAAGGAAACCATCGTATTCTTGATACTTCATCATCAAGAAGATACTGTAGTCAACCCCTAGGGCGATCAGCATGATGAAGCTAAAGAATGGTGTATTCCACGTCAACATGCTCTGGCCTAAGAATGCCTTACTAATCAAATGCGTAATATCCAATGACATGATGTATGCCAATAATAATGTTCCCAAAATGTAGAACGGTTGTAAGATTGACCGCGTGATCAGCATCAATGCCAACAAGATTCCGGTCAACATGATGATTGCCGTCCGAATGAAGTCCTTCGAAGCAACATTCCGCGTATCATTGATGTATGCCGTTTGACCACCTAACGCAACTTTTGCTCCTGAAAGGGAAGTTCCCTTAATTGACTTATTCACAAGACTTTGAATATTTTCAACCGTCTTCATCGCACTCAATGAGCTTGGGTTTTCGTTTAAGACGATCGTAAATTTAACCGCATGCTTGTTTTGTGAAAGATAACTATCTTCAGCCTTTTGATATTCTTTACTCTTCAAAACATCTTTTGGAACGTAGTACGTATCCGCAGCGGCTGAATCTTTAAGACCTGTAAGGTAGTTATTTGCAGTTCCAAGTCCTTGGTTGATCTTCTTGGCTCCGTTGCTTGCCGTTGTCAATCCGTTTTCCAGTTCGTTGACTTGTCCAGCCATGCCGCTGATTTGACTGTACATCTGACCAAGACCATTAGTTAACGTTCCTTGGTTTTGAGCAAGCAATGCTGCCCCTGATGAAACTTGACCAGCGCCTGAAACTAATGCTGGGGCATTGGCTGCCAATTGACCAGTTCCGGCTGACAATGCTGAGATTGCACCAAGCATCGTTGGCATTTGACTTCTCATTGAACCGATACCGCCTGCTAATTGGCTTGAGCCATTTGCAAGTTGGGCAATTCCGCCAGTCAATGCCGGTAATTGACCCTTCATTGATCCAATGCCGCCTGCTAATTGATTTGAACCATTTGCAAGTTGGGCAATTCCGCCAGTCAATGCTGGTAATTGACCTTTCATTGATCCAATGCCGCCTGCTAATTGATTTGAACCATTTGCAAGTTGGGCAATTCCGCCAGTCAATGCTGGAACTTGTGAACCTAATTGATTCAAGCCGCCGTTCAATGCATTTGCACCATTACTAATTTGGGTTGCCCCGGCTGCTGCCTGGTTAACCATGTCTTGAATTTGACCGGTTGCTTGACTTAATTGACCAACCCCATCGGCAACTTGACTTGATCCTGGAACTAACTTATTGATTGCTCCTTGCAATTGGCTAACGGCATTATTCAAGTTATTGACCGCTTCTTGAGTTTGAGATTGAGAAGCCATCGTCTTTAACTTACTTAACTGTTCCGCCGTTGATTGCAATTGATTCAATTGGTTTGATAAATCAGAACCACTTGATGAAACAGATTGCATATCATTTTGCAATGCTTGCGCACTATTGGTTGCACTGTTGATGCTGTCGCTCAAACCGCTCATCATTTGCTGTTGCTTTTGTGCAATTTGATTTGACGCACTCTGCAATGCTTCCTGAAGCTGTTGCTTTTGTGAATCGTTTAATCCTTGAACCGAGTTAACAATATTATTAATATCTTGACTTGATAAACCAGCACTTCCTGATGAAGCTGAGCCTGCAGCCTGTTTCAATTGGTTCAAAGCATTTTGCAAGTTGCCAGCATCCGTTTTCGCCTTATCGCTATTTGATGAAAGTGCTTGGGCTGTCTTTTGAATTCCGCTGATATCTGGCGTTGCAGCATTCTGCAACTGACTCAATGCATTCGTTAAGTTGCCCAGTTGGCCTTTAAGTTGCTGCATTTGAGAAGAATTCAATTGATTTTGAACCTGTTTCAAGCCATCGGCAACTTGATTTGCACCGGCTTGAAGTTCCTTAACTTTTGGTCCTAATTGAGCCAATTGTTGATTGTTTTTGGCCGCATTCAACTTGTTTGCAAGTTCGTTTGAACCATTTACAAGTTGATTGCTTCCATCAGTTAACTTGTTAACGCCTGTGCTTAAAGCACCCGTCTTACTATTCAGCGTTGACAAACCGCCATTTAAAGCATTGGCCCCGTTAAATAGTGCATTCACACCTGAGCTTAAAGCGCCCGTCTTGCCATTTAACATTGACAAGCCACCATTTAAAGCACTTGCGCCGTTAAATAATGCATTCACGCCTGAACTTAAAGCACCCGTCTTGCTGTTCAACGTTGCAAGCCCGCTATTCAATGCATTGGCACCGTTATACAAAGCATCCACGCCTGAGCCCAATCCGCTTGTTGCAGCGGCAAGCTGGCTCATTCCATTATTTAAGGTGTAAACCCCATTTGCATAGGTGATCATCCCATTGCCTAATGTTGACGCGCCATTTGCCAATGTGTTTGCCCCAGCTTGAAGCTGTTGACTTCCATCGTACAACTTCTTAGCACCATCGACGCCGGCTTGAATGTTGGCCCCCTTCAATTGCGAGTTAGCCCCATCCAATCCGTTACTAATTTGGCTTAAGCCTTTCCGGGCATCCTTTGTTCCGTTTGTAACGGTCTTCAATTGATCATTTACATATAATTCTTTTAATTTTGATCCGCCCGGCTCAGTAACCGTTGCAACAGTTTTAACGCCCTTCACAGCTTGAATTTGCCGTGCAAGTTCATCGATTTCCTTGAGATCCTTTTCGTTATCAACCGGATGATCGGTCTTAATGTAAAGAGTCGTTGGCTCTGCCGTTCCCTTTGAGAAGTGCTTTTGAACAACCTTAAACCCTTGCTTAGCTGGAACAGAGTCATTCAATTCAACCAACGTATCATAATTTAACGGACTTCCCTTTGACAAAAGGAATGGCAAGGCACATAACGCAGTAACGATCAATCCAATAAACGGCATCTTGACCATTGTCTTTGAAATGTTATGCCACATTTTGTTGGTTGATGAACCATTAAATTTCTTACTTGGCCAGAAAATTTTCTTTCCAAGCATTGCCATAAAGAATGGGTTAAGGGTCAGCAATGCCAACAGTAAAATGGCAACTGAAACCGCAACCCCCACGGCTGAACGATAAATACTAAATTTCGCTAAACCTAACGTTGAGAATCCAATTAAAACAGAAGACCCACTAAAAAGAATCGTCTTTCCAGCAATCCGGAGTGACCGGCGGGTAGCCTGCAGCGGCGATAGCCCTTTACTAAGTTCTTCTTTAAACTGATCAAACATCAAAATGTTATAGTCAGTCCCAATCCCGAATAAAACAACAACCATGAAAACTTGAGTAAAGTTTGATAATGGGAAATTAAAATGTTTTGCTAAGTTCATTACAACACTTAATGAAATCAGCATTGAAATTCCAACTGACAGCAATGAGAAAATTGGCGTCAACGGTGAACGGAAAATCAAAGCCAAAACAATAAAGATAAAGACGATCGTAATCGTTTCGGTCTTCTTGATTCCTTCTTGCGTTTCACTAATGAAGTCATCATTTAAGATGTCACTTCCAGTAACGTAAGTCTTCACTCCCGGAGTTTTAGCACCCTTTGTGATCAATTCACGCGTTTTCGCAACCGTAATATTCTTATCAACATTCAATTGAAGAATTTCAGTTGTTTTATCCTTGGAAATCAATTGCGCACGTGTATACTTGTTTTCGTTCGGCGCAGTCATTGATTTGATATGATACTTCTTCTCCTGATGTTTAAAGGAATTAATCGTAGCATCGATATTATCCTGCTGGTTGGCGGATAATTTTCGATCGCCATTGTTGAAGACAACAACGACTTGCCGCGTGTTATCCTCATGTCTTCCCCAGTGATTTTGAATATTATCAGCTACCTGACTGGTCAAGTCGCTTGGCAGCTTGATTTGTCCTTTTTCACGGACTAATTGATTGATATTTGGTAACGTAATCAAAGAAGCAATCAACAAAATGACCCAAATAATTGCTTGAACAATGTATCGCTTCTTTGAGCCGTCCTTTTGTTCCATTAAATTTCCTCTTTTCTCTTTTAAATAGACACAGTGTTGTTTTTACCATACAAATATATATTAATTTAACGGGAATATCAATCATCGAAATCCGACAAGGTGTTGCTTTTAACCAAATTTTAAGCTAAAATGGCAAAATTAAAAGCAACACCTTGTTGATTTGGTATTGTATTTTTTTAGCTAAAGCTCTTATAATAAATATCAGAAATATAAAAGGAGAATTTTTATGAGTGTGCATCAGAAAATTGCGACGGCCGAACGAAAAATCAAAGCCGCATTCATTTACCTGGTAAATGAGAAGGGATTAAGTCATATCACGGTTAAAGACATTACCGAAGCTGCCAATATTAACCGCAGTACATTTTACAAACATTTTATTGACAAGCCGCATTTGGTCGACCACTATGAAAAACAATTTTTTGAACATGTAAATAAAATGTTGAAGGTTGAGGACACTAGCCAAATTTCTGAACAAAGCATTGAGGAAATGCAGCTTCAACTTTATTCAAAAATCAATAAAATTATTGAATATATCTATGACGAACTTGAATTAGCGAAAGCTTTAATTGGGCCAAACGGGGATCCGTATTTCGAAGAGAAAATCAAAGAACTTTTACGGAATATTTTAAATTCAGATATTGAACTTATTAAAGGAAATATCAACGTTAAAAACTATATTCCAGAAGATTACGCCCATGAAGTAGTGATTTCAGAGTTGATCAGCGTAATTAAATTATGGTTGACGAAAGCTAATCCCGAACCGCCGCAAAAAATTTCCGAAATTATTATTAAAACCCGCTATTTAAGTCCACATGAACTTTTAGGATTTGATAATTCAATTCCATTTGAAGATCAGCTTGCGACCGTTAATCATGAAAATGAGTAAAAAAACAGCCCTCTTTCGAGAGCTGTTTTTTGATCAAAGAAAATTATTTTTCTTCTTTCTTTTCAGGCAAGTCTTGCTTTGCTGAATCTGTCATTTCTTGAACGACTTTCCGGATTGAAATATCATGTTTCAACATGTCATCTGATAAGGCAGAACGAACAGCCTTTTCATCCATTCCATATTGAGTTGCTAAATCTTTGATTTCATCATTGATTTCATCTTCTGAAATTTCAATATTTTCCTTTTCAACGATTGCTTCAAGGACAAGGTTTGTCTTAACCCGTTCTTCTGACCCTTCACGGAATTGCTTCCGTAAGTCTTCTTCTGAAGTTCCCGTTAACTTGAAGTACATGTCTGGGTTAATTCCTTGTTGTTGCATTCCACTGAAGTATTGATCCATTTGACGTTGAACATCATCTTCGATCATTGCTTCTGGAATGTCACCGATTTTAGCATTTTCAACTGCCTTTGAGATTGCTTCTTCTTGAACGGCATTCTTAGCAGCTGCTTCCTTTTGTTCCTTGATTTCGTCTTTAACCTTTGCCTTTAATTCTTCTAATGTATCAACATCATCATCGATATCCTTAGCAAAGTCATCATCTAATTCTGGAAGTTCTTTTTGCTTAACTTCATGAATCTTAACTTCAAAGACAGCATCTTTACCTTGCAAGTCCTTTGCTTGGTAGTCATCTGGGAATGTAACCTTAACTTCAACTTCATCGCCAGCCTTGTGACCAACTAATTGATCTTCAAAGCCCGGAATGAATGTCTTTGAACCTAATTCAAGGGAGTAGTTTTCAGCCTTGCCACCATCGAATGGCTTACCGTCAACTTTACCTTCAAAGTCGATTACAACTGTGTCGCCTTCTGCAGCTGGTTCGTCTTCCTTTAATACAAGTTCAGCTTGTTGTTGACGACGACGTTCTAATTCATCTGCAACTTCTTTGTCTGAAACATCAGTTGAGTGCTTCATAACTTCAAGGCCCTTGTATTCACCTAATTCAACTTCAGGTTCAACCGTTACTTTAGCTGAAAGAACCCAAGCTGAATCCTTTTCCATTGATTCAACGTTGATTTCAGGTTGTGAAACAGGCTTGATCTTTGATTCTGATACCGCATTTGCATATGCTTCTGGTAAAAGAGCATTTAAAGCATCTTGGTATAATGCTTCTTCGCCGTACATCTTATTGAAGATTTGACGTGGTACCCGGCCCTTACGGAAACCAGGCACGTTAAGTGATTTCTTCACTTTGTTGAATGCGATGTCCAAGCCTTCCTTAATTTTATCTGGTTGGATTTCGAAGGTTAACTTTCCGTCATTTGTACCTTCTTTTTTTTCCCATTTAACAGACATTTTATTCCCTCCGTACTCTAAATTTTATACGATAAACAGTATCTGTATATTAACTAATTTTACCTTAGAAATCGCAAAATGTAAACGAAATCTCAAAAATTGTTGAGGTAACAAAAAAAGCCTGGGATAAACCCAGACTTTTAATTGGTTTCAAATTAGTCAAGGATGTCTGATACGACACCGGCACCAACTGTACGGCCACCTTCACGAACTGTGAACTTAAGACCTTTTTCAATAGCAACTGGTGCGATTAATTCTACTGTAAATGTAACGTTATCGCCAGGCATTACCATTTCTACGCCTTCTGGCAATTCAATAACACCTGTAACGTCTGTTGTGTGGAAGTAGAATTGTGGACGGTAGTTTGAGAAGAATGGTGTGTGACGTCCACCTTCTTCTTTAGTTAAGACATACACTTCACCCTTGAACTTCTTGTGAGTTTGGATTGAGCCTGGCTTAGCTAAAACTTGACCACGTTCTACTTGGTCACGGTTGATACCACGAAGTAATGCACCGATGTTATCGCCGGCTTCACCTAAGTCAAGGGTCTTCCGGAACATTTCAACACCTGTGATTGTTGTCTTAAGAACTTCATCCTTCAAACCAACAATTTCAACTTCGTCGCCGACCTTAACTGTACCACGGTCGATACGACCTGAAGCAACAGTACCACGACCAGTGATTGTAAATACGTCTTCAACAGGCATTAAGAATGGCTTGTCTGTAGGACGTTCTGGTGTTGGGATGTATTCGTCGATTGTATCCATTAACTTCATGATGTTAGCTTCTTGTTCTTTGTCGCCTTCAAGAGCCTTCAAAGCTGAACCACGGATAACTGGAATGTCATCGCCAGGGAAGTCGTATTCGCTTAATAAGTCACGAACTTCCATTTCAACTAAGTCTAACAATTCGTCATCGTCAACTAAGTCTGTCTTGTTTAAGAAGACAACGATGTACTTAACACCAACTTGACGAGCAAGCAAGATGTGTTCACGTGTTTGTGGCATAGGACCATCTGTTGCAGCTACAACTAAGATAGCACCATCCATTTGAGCAGCACCTGTGATCATGTTCTTAACATAGTCAGCGTGTCCTGGAGCATCGATGTGAGCATAGTGACGCTTTTCTGTTTCATATTCAACGTGAGCTGTGTTGATTGTGATACCACGTTCACGTTCTTCTGGAGCAGCATCGATTGAAGCGTAGTCTTCAGCTTGTGCTAAACCTTTTTCAGCTAAAACTTTTGTAATAGCTGCTGTTAAAGTTGTTTTACCGTGGTCAACGTGGCCGATTGTACCAATGTTAACGTGTGGCTTTGTTCTTTCGTAATGTTCTTTTGGCATTAATACGAACCTCCTATATTTTTCCAAAGATATCAAAATTAGATGTTGATAATCCTTGGTATGTATTATACTACTTCTTTTAAATAAAACCAAGTAATAAAATGATTTTGTTCTAAAAGAAGAATCCTTGATTCATTATATAAGTGTCCTTGAAGTTTGTAAATAAAAAAACAATTAAATTTTAAAATCGTTAATTTTATCGATCTCACGATTAATTTGTTGATTTAAAATTGTCCCCTTTGGAGAAAGCTTTTCCGTTTGCAACAAGGCAATTTTTACCAGGTCATTCTGATCGATTTGCTCAATTTCCGGGTAAACGACAAAAAGCTTCATCTTTGCTTCGCTAAACATTCTGAGTTTTAATGGCTCCGCAATCTTTTTTGAATCAAAAATCCGCCGCTTGATCTTCACATATACCGGCAATTCTTCAATTGGCGCAAGCTTTGATAAATCAACCTGAATGACTTCATTGAATAAATTCAAAACCTCAACTTGGTTATTCGAAACTTTACGTAATGTGTTCAATAACGACATTCGCACAACACACGAAACATCTTGATCAAGAAATACTGATCTGCAATTTAAAAATAATTCTTGGGGATTTAAAAGATTAATATTGTTTAAAATTTCGCGTTGTTCATGAATTGAAAAGCCACCTAAATATTTTAATTTTCTTAACACTTCCTGCTTTAGTTCCTGTTGCTCTTTACTCAAATAACTTGGGTATAATTTAACCTTTTGCGCTAAGGTTTGCCTTTCAGCTGAATTTAAATATGGATCTAATTGGTTTAACAGTTCAAAGCATCCTAAAACATCCCCGGCATGAAGCCGACAATCAAAATACTGATAAAAATAATCATCATTTTGAATGTACTCATTGAGATATTCACTCGCAACCGTAACTGCTTGGACCCATTTTTGATCTTTTTTTAAAAATTTAAATAAATAATAGTTATTATGGAAGTTTTTATTTTTTAAATAGGCTTTCTCCATCAAGGAGACCGCTTGATCATAATGTCCGTTATCATAAGCTTGTTGGGCCTTTTCAATCAATTCTTCGTTCATTGACTCCTCTCCTCTTACAAATAAAAGGCCGCGATGCGACCTTTTTATCTTATCCTTTATGTGATTTTGATTTCTTATAATTCTTTTTTGGAAATGTTTGATTAATTTCCATTATTACCGGCATAATCACTGGATGACGCTTCGTTTGTTCGTACAGGAAGTGATTCAGTTGATCACGGATATCCTGTTTAAGATGGGTCCAATCAAACTCTTTGTTATCTAGATTACTTTGAACAACTTTCGTAACGATCTTTCGTGCTTCGGTCATTAAATCACGACTTGTTTTTACGTACACGAACCCCCGTGAAGTTAATTTGGGCGTATCAACAATTTTCCGTTTCTTCCGATCGATCGTTACAACTGCGATAAAGATTCCATCTTCAGCAAGCAATTTCCGATCCCGAAGAACGATATTTCCGATATCCCCAACCCCAATTCCATCAATTAACGTGTTACTTGCATCGATTGCTGGAGCTGGTTGGAATTTTCCATGCGCATATTGAAGGACGTCGCCCTTATTGACCATTAAAATATGATCACTGTCAATCCCAGTTTCCAAGGCGCATTCCTTCGTGGCATCTAATTGACGATATTCACCTTGAACCGGAATAACATATTTCGGTTTCAAAAGATTAAACATCAATTGAAGGTCATTTCGACTAGCATGCCCTGACAGGTTAAGATCATCTGCAACCGTCTTGACCGTTGCCCCTGAACGGAAAATCATATCCCGTGTCCGAGCAACATTCGTTTCACGGGCTGGTGACGGCGTTGAAGTGATCAACACCAAATCTCCTTGATGTAATTTAACTGACCGGTGACGGCCAAGAGCCATCTTTTGTAATGACTTCAATGGTTCCCCTGAACGTCCGGTTTGCAAAATTACGATCTGATCATCCTTTAAGTCATTGATTTCCTTTACATCAACAAAAATATCATCGGCTGGCAAGTGAAGCTTATCAAGCTTGAGAGCGGTCCGCACGATCTTTTCAACATCGTGTCCAATCATTGCAACTTTCCGATCATTTTGATGTGCAGCATTCAATACTTGTTGGATCCGCGCCAAATTTGATGAGTGGGCTGACACAATGATCCGGCCATTATGGTACTCAAACGTGTCCATAATATAATCCATTACATCTTTTTCGTTTTCAATTTCGATTGGATTTTCAGCATTGGTTGAATCGCTCAAAACCGCAAGTACACCTTGACGTCCAATTTCAGCAATCCGCCCAAAGTCAGTTTGATAACCATCCGTTGCCGTTTGATCAAACTTAAAGTCCCCAGTATAAACAATATTTCCCTGGTCGGTTTCGATTACAATTCCAAGAGATTCTGGAACTGAGTGGGTTGTCTTGAAGAACGAAACCGTTACGTTGTCAAAATCGATTTCGGTTTGATCATCAACAATGTGAAAATCATTGAACTTCTTCGCTTGCGGAACATTTTCACACGCAATTTTAGCTAATGCAACTGTCAATTCGGAACCAAAAACCGGAACCGGATGATTTTCAACAAAATACGGAAGCGCTCCGATTGCATCTGCATGACCATGTGTCAGGAAAATGCCGGCGATTCGATCCGCATTTTCTTCCAAATATTCTAAATTTGGAATTACAATATCAATTCCCAAAAGTTCATTTTCCGGGTACATTAATCCACAATCTAAAATAAAAATCTGATCATCAACCTCAACGGCATACATATTTTTTCCGTTTTCACGGACACCGCTGAGGATATCTAACTTAATATCGCACATAATTTCACTCCTAAAAGTTCTTAAATTCTAACCGTTCAAATCAATTAATATTAAGTATACCACAGTTTAATCATTTGATTTAATTCAAGAAATTTTAGTTATAAAAAAAGTGCTTGGATTTCCAAGCACTTTCTTAATCGGATTAACGACGTAAACCTAAACTCTTGATTAATTCACGGTAACGTTGAATATCTGTGTTCCGTAAGTATGCAAGTAAGTTACGACGGTGACCAATTTTCTTCATCAAACCACGTTGTGCAGCAAAGTCTTTCTTGTGTTCCTTAACGTGATCGTTTAATTCGTTGATATCAGCAGTTAAAACAGCAATTTGAACTTCTGCTGAACCTGTGTCGCCTTCGTGACGAGCATACTTCTTCATGATTTCGTTTTTCTTTTCTTGTGTAATAGCCATTATGACTTCCACCCTTTCATTTAAATGTCGCCCAATACCGAGTAAAACGTCGGTGAATCGAATCTCACTCAGTAAAAGGTCTGTGCTTTAAGCACGATTAACATTTTATATGAATTGCAAAATAAAATCAAGCTTCCTTTACTGTCAAGCGAAATACCTTGACAAACTTTGATTTTTTTATTGCATTGTCGGAATTGCTCTTGTATAATTGTCTATGTTAAAGTTTAGTGATGACCGGTAACGGAATTCATAATTTTGGAGGTGAAATCATGCCAATCATCAAATCAGCGATCAAACGCGTAAAGACAAGCGAAAAAGCTAACAGTCGGAATTCTTCACAATTAAGCAAGATGCGGACTGCTGTTAAGAAATTTGAAAAAGCAGTTACTGCTGGTGCAGATAACATTGAAGAACTTTATCAAGCAGCTGTTTCTGCAGTTGATAAGGCAGCTTCAAAGGGCTTAATTAAGGCTAACAAAGCAGCTCGTGACAAGTCACGGATGGCAGCTCGTTTAAACAAATAATTTTATTAATTAATAAAATAAAAAAGCTGGATTAATTTCCAGCTTTTTTATTTTGATTAAATTTTAATAGAAACATTTGAAATAAAAGTTCCGGATCCTGAGATGTCGACTTCATTTTTTCTTCGTTTTCAAGTAATCCTAAATATGCTTTTCTTAAATCACCCAGCGAAAACCGCTTGATTTTTCTTAAAGCCAACTTTACCCGATACGGATGAACTTTTAACGTTCCTGCAATGTTTCCCTGAGCATATCCATGTTTGTGCAAGACCTTGACCTGAAGCAGTAACCGGAAGTTTCCCAAAAGAATTGCATTGATTTTTAACGGTTCTTCTTGTTGATCAAGTAATTCATGATACATTTTCAAAGCGGCTGCCCCGTTATGCTGCATTACCAGATCAATTAAGTCAAATACATTTTGTTCTAACGAAGCTGAAACAAGCTGCTCAACGTATTCAACAGTAATCAAACGTTCTTGTCCGGCAGCAATCATCAACTTTTGTAATTCATTGATTGCTATTTCAATTTTAGAACCTGTTTTTTCAAGTAATAATTGCATCGCTTGCGGTTCAATTTCGACCTTTTTCTGCTTTAATACGTGAGCTAATTCTGCTTGAACTTCTCTTTCGGTCATTAAGTGGTTATCAACCACATTCCCATTTTGCTTTAAAAGTTTGACAATTTTCTTACGCTCATCAAGTTTCGGATAAGGAGCAATGATTACCAAAATCGTTGTCGGTTGCGGGTTTTGAATATAATTCATCAGCCCGTTCACATCATGCTCAAGCTTGCTTTTTTTATTTTCCCCCGTTAAAAAATACGGATTAGTGATCATCACAAGCCGGTATTCACCGAAAAATGGAACGGACATGGCATCATCTAATGCCGTACTTAACGGAACGGTCTCCATATCATATTGTCCAACATTAAACTCCCGTTCTTCATCTGGAATTAAATCAAGATATGCTTGCCGGATACGTTGAATTTGGTATTGTTCTTCGCCGAGAATTACATTTACTGGATTCACTTTCCGTTCCTTTAAATTTGAAATCAATTCATTTACATTCACTTTGTTTACCTCTTTAACCCCTCAGTTACGTTAATTTTTGAATCACTGATCTCAACCTGAATCATTCCACTTTTAGCAGTATTTAAAAAAGGAATGGCCCGTTCATTAAACGTTTGGAGGGTTTCTTGGTTGGGATGATGATAGCGATTATTTCTTCCTGCTGAAATAATTGCCAACTTGGGCGCAATTTGATCAATAAACTCTGGATTAGATGATGTTTTACTTCCGTGATGGCCCGCCTTTAACACATCAACTTTTAGATCCGGATAGCGGTCAATTACTTTTAATTCGCCGGCTCGATCAAGATCGCCGGTAAATAAAAACCGATAATTCCCAATTTTTTGATACAAAACCATTGAATCCTGATTGGTTCCTTTTCCCTCTTCAAACGGGTGCAAAATTTTAAAATCTTTATCCGAAACCTGATCAGTCACCGGGATGATCTTTTTGGGCGGTTGCTTTAACTGGTTCAATTTTTGCTGAAAAGATTCTAACTTTTCCATTCCAGCAGGAACATAAATCTTATTATACCTGATTTGCTTTCCAATACTTGCCATATATCCAATATGATCCGTATCCTGATGAGTTAAATACAAGCCGTCGACCACCGTTAATCCTTTACTTAAAAGATAATTAGCAATAATTCGCTGGCCAGCAGTTGGGCGGTTCGATGGTCGTTTTCTTCCATAATTCAATTTACCACCAGTATCGATCAAAACCACGCGATGCTGAAAAGCCTTTTGAATCAAGGTTGCATCCCCCTGACCGATATCAAAATAAATTACTTTCGACTTAAGCGGAAAGGCGATCCAAAGCCAACTTCCCAGATAAAGCATTCCAATAATTACCCATTTTGCAAACCGATGCCGGTGATTTTCAATGAGAAACATCATCAAGATAATTAAAACGCCCACCGTGCCCGGAAGCTTTCCAAAAGTAATTGTCGTTGGAATTGCAGCTAAAGAAGCAAATCCTTGATTCACCAGTAATAAAAGCTGATTGCAAATGTTTCGAATTCCCGGAACTATGCTTCCCAAAAGTGTAATTGGAAAGATTATTTTTTCAAAAATCCACCCAACAGCAAATGCGAGCCCTGAAGTTAAAATATTCCACTGATACGTGCTGTTTAAAATCAACGGGATACTAAAATTATTCAGTTTAAAATTCATTTTAAATGCAGACTTGCTACTTGCAAGTAAAAGGATAAACGTCATCAAATAACTCAATAACGCTCCAAGCGAAAAGAACATTAAGGGAAATCTGAATAAACTCACGATCAACACAATACTCCAACATTCAATTCCGCTTAATCCCCGTTTCAATATAAAACGGGATAAAGTTGCAAGCCACGCCATCCAAATTGCGCGTGAAAGACTTAAACTTCCACCGCCAATGATCAAATAAAATGGAAATCCTAGCAGTAAAATCAAATCAATTCCTTCGATTGGGACTTTAAAGAATGTTCCAATCATCATTAAATACTTGCGAATAAAAAAGACATGCATTCCCGAAAGGCAAAATAGATAAAGCAATCCCAGTTTCCGAATTTGCTCAACCGTAACCTGAAAATCATCATCAATAATGCCTAAAATTAACGCCTTTGCGTAATCTTTTAACGCAGATGGTAGCCGATTAAGATTCTGAAGCATCCGCATTCGAATCCGATGACCAAAATCATTTCCCAAATTCAAATGACTAGAATCAATCCGGTTAATTTTAGCAATTTGAACGATTTGATTAATATTTCGGCTTTGAAGAAAGCGCCGGTAATCAAATTGATTTTCATTAGGCGGCTGATCTGGAAGTTTCACATCGGCATCAACGTTAAATAGTAAGCATCCTTTTTGACGATTTAACATTTCGCGTTCCTGGTTATTCTTAAAAAAATAAGTTGCCTTAACATGTTTATTTTGAGTCCGGTCAATCGCCTCAAATGAAACCATCTCATCAGAAATCTTTAACTGATCAGCATATGTCTGATAAACATGATTTTCGACCCGATAGCTTTCAAAATGGCGGGTCAGGTTTCGAATTGTAGGAATCATCAACAGGCTCCACAGGCCTCCAAAAATTATCCCACCAATAATCAACGACCGCCATCGCGTTATCCCAATTCGAATAACCACAAGAACCAACAGCAAACATGCCAGCCAACTTTTGGAAACAATCCAGTAGTTAAGCGCAAGCGCTTCAAGGGCATAAAATAATAAAAAATACTTTCGAAAAATTATTCCGCGTTTTCGTCAGCAACTTGAACAACTGATTCGAGATATTTAGGATTAATTTTTACCTGTTCAACCTCGATATTTTTCTTTTTAAGTAATGAAACAGCATATGGATCGTTATGATAATTTCTTAAATAGTGAATTTTTTTGATTCCCGCTTGCAAAAGACTCTTTGTACATTGCAAACATGGGAAATCCGTCACGTAGATTTCTGCCCCGCTTGTCGGAATTCCAAATTTCGCACATTGTAAAATAGCATTCATCTCAGCATGAATCGTGCGCAAACAATGGCCGTCAACTAAATAACAACCTTCATCAATACAGTGCACATCCCCAGAAACTGAACCATTATAACCGCCAGCAATAATCCGGTCATCACGCACCAAAATTGCTCCCACTGAAAGCCGTTTGCATGTTCCGCGCATTGACAGTAAAATAGCCTGACACATAAAATACTGATTCCAAGGAATCCGTTGATTTTTCATAAAAACACCTCCGTTGATATTAATTATTATATACCAAGAAGTTTATACACAAATTTGTTCTGCCAAAGTTGCCAAACTTTTTTCACCAAAGCCGTTTACGTTTTTTAATTCCTCAACCGATTTAAACTGTCCATGCTGTTGCCGGTATTCAAGAATTTTCTGAGCCTTCTTCTCGCCAACGCCGGTTAATCCTTTCAGTTGTTCAAGAGTTGCCGTATTTAAATTAACCTTTCCATTCGAATTTGATTCAGTGGCTGTTGGACTTGGAGCTGTTCCGGGATTCATGGTCGAAGTCGAATTGACAATTGGAATTTTTTCGCCCTTTCGCGGGATATAAATTACCATCTGGTCAGTGATTTTTTGTGCAAGGTTGACCTGATTAGGGTCTGCTTCCGGCGTATAACCGCCCGCCTTTTGAACCGCGTCCCCGACCCGCTGCTGAGTTGCCATTTGATACGCTCCGGGATGATGAACAGCCCCTTTAATATCAACATAAACATCTCCAGTTGAAGTTGCGAGGGATTTCATTTCTCCAGCCTGACTCTTTTTTGAGTTTTGACTGATCGACGTCGGCCGAATATCCGTCATCGGTTGCTGCTCATTCGACCGCCCGCCGATGCCAGGTAAAAATAAAACAGTCAAAATTCCAACCACTAATCCACCAATAATTATCTGAACCCGGTACTTTTCCCAGAATTCTTGAAAAGACTCAATCAACATTTTATTTCCTCCTTGAAGCTTGCCTATTATTAGCTACGAAAAAAGAAAGGCGATTTGATAAAATCAAATCGTCTTTCTTTAACTTCTTTATTTTGTTTTTTCCAAGTATTCAAGTGCTTGATTAAAGGTCCGGACCGGAACGATCTTCATCTTTGTATGAATCTTCTTTGCAGCCTTTTTCGCTTCTTGATAATTGGTTTGTAAATCAGGGTAAGCTTTTTTGATCACCGGTGGAATCGGATTATCCGGAACAAAGAAAATCGATGCCCCAGCCCGTGATGCGGCAACTACCTTTTTATCAGCGCCGCCAATATCACCGACTTGTCCCTGAGCGTTAATCGTTCCTGTTCCCGCAACCTTCCGTCCATGAAGAAGGTTTTGATGGGTCAAATCATCATAAATTTGCAATGACATCATCAACCCTGCCGACGGACCTTCAATTCCATCCATATTAGCTTGAACCTTGATCGGCGTTTTAACTTCCGTTCGATCTGCAAGGGTGATTCCAATCCCATACTGTTGCGTGTCACCCAATCGTTTCGTGATTCCCGTCAACGTTTTATGCTTTGATCCGCTTAAAACCCCGATCTTGATTTTTGAACCACGAGGCAAACCTTTGATGTAGTTAATATACGCTTGCGAATCGCCAAAATGCTTTCCGTTCACAGATTCAACGGTATCACCAACATGGAGTTTACCCTTGAAACTCGAATTTGGCATTACTGACATGACGTATAAGCCTAAATACTTACGTTCAACCTTTTTATGGGCTGCTTTAAAGGCAACATACTTTGCTTCGTTGATTGCATCTTGCATGTAGTACTGTTGAACAGTTTGATAATCCTTTTCGTTTGATCCCTGATACAGGTCAGCCGCGCTGTCACGATCAGCAAACGGGTTCAAAAAACTCATTGCATATGATAATGGCGTTGCGTGCATTTCACGAATATAAACCAGCATCAACGTTCCATCCTGGTTAGCAGCCTTTTTCGTCTGGTTGTCAACTTGAATATATTGCGAAATATTCTGGGCTGATCCAGGAACTTCAATATAATACGGGATTGGCAAAAAGACGGCTAACACCAGCACCACCGCCAGGATCACCGTAATAATTAATTTCTTACTTTTCTTTTTCATTGAACTTTACCTCGAGCATTGCCTGCGCTTTTGCCGGCAAAAATTTAGCTGTATCTCCATGAAACCGGCCGATTTCCTTAACGATCGAAGATGAAATCGATGCAACTTCCGGAGAGGTTGGCAACAAGAGAGTTTCGATCTTCGAGTCTAATTCCCGATTCATTGTTGCAATTTGCTGTTCAAATTGAAAGTCGTCAACGTTGCGAACTCCCCGTAAAATAACATTTACACCTAATTTATCAGCCGTCTTAACGGTTAGTTCATCCGCCATTGCAATTACCTTTACATTTGAATATGGTCGAACAGCGTCCGTTACCATCGTCATTTTCTCCTCAATTGAAAATAACGCATGCTTGCTTGAATTCGTCATGATTGCGACAACTAATTCATCAAACATCCGACTTCCGCGTGCAATCACGTCCAAATGACCGTTTGTAATTGGGTCAAAGCTTCCTGGAAACATCGCTTTCATTTTAATCACCTACATAATGATAAATTGTGAGTACCGTGATTCCATACGTCACGGTTTTTAAAAATTCAAACCCGTCAATTTTTTGAGGAAGTCCTGCATTTTGATCAGTCTCACACATGATCGTTGCATTGGGATTTAATAATCCCAACGTTTTCATTTTCAGTAAATCATCAACGATTTTTTGCTGTTTATATGGTGGGTCAAGAAATACCAAATCAAACTTAATTTGCTTTTCAGCCAGCTTCGTCAGCGCCTTGCGAGCATCAGTTTTAAAGATTTGAAATTGGTCTTCCGCCTTCGTTACCGCCACATTTTCCTTAATCGTTTTAATTGCCTGATACTGCCGATCAATTAAATAGGCTTGATCTGCTCCCCGCGAAACGGCTTCAATGCTTAAGCCCCCGCTTCCAGCAAATAAATCAAGGACATTGCCGCCATCAAAGTATGGACCGATAATATTAAACATTGATTCCTTGACCTTATCCGTTGTCGGACGGGTCTTCATTCCCGGAACCGCCTTTAATCTTCGGCCCCCAAACTTTCCTGCAATAATTCTCATTTGGCTTCACTCTTCATTTTCTTAAATTTTTCACGATCTTCTTCAGTCATCTCATAATGTTGCCCGTCTTCCGAGCCGGAATATTCAACCCGGAGAAATGGCCGGACTGAAGGTTCAACGTGTTTAACAAATTTTAATTTTTTCAAACGTTCAATGTTACCTTCCACATCAGCTTGATCCATGTAAAGGACAACGTATTTCATTTTCTTTGAAATATATTGAATTTGACCAAACTTGCGTAATTGTCTGCTATTTCGTAATCGATACAGATAAACGATCACACCCTGACGTGGATTCTCTTCAAATTCTGTCATCTCAATTCACTCTATTTCTTGTAATATTCAAACGGGTCAATTTCAGTATGCCGTTTCTGATTAGCTGAAATATTCATTACCATTCCAAGGGCCGCCGAAAGAACCAGCATGCTGGATCCCCCGTATGAAACAAACGGGAACGTAACCCCAGTGATTGGTAAAAGGCCAATGACTGCCCCAATGTTAAAGAATGATTCAACGAACATAAACGTTCCGACTCCAAAACAGAAAAGCCGGTTGTATAGATTATTTGACCGAATTCCAATCAAGTAAACCCGTAAAATAATGAATAATAAAAGGATGATCAGCACAGCCGCCCCAATAAATCCGAGCTCTTCAGTTGTAACGGACAAAATAAAGTCAGTATATGGTTCAGGTAGATATCCTCGCTTTTCGATACTGTTTCCAAGGCCAAGGCCAAAGAAGCCCCCATTGCTAATCGCATAGTATGAGTTAACTAACTGACGCCCAACACTTGCTGAATATTTAAACGGGTGATAAAACGCCGTAAACCGTTGAATTTGATAAAAGTGCGAGCTTAAATCTTGAATAAATTTAAGCCGTGGAACCTGTAACATAATAACGAAGAGAATAATCAATCCAATCAAGAAGGTTTGATTGTTGATTCGATACCATTTACTTGTTTCAGGATCCCGGTAAGTAAGGTACATGATCATGATAATTGCGAAGTTGATCATGAATCCCCCAACATCAGGTTCAATCAAAATCAATCCTAAAATAATCCCAATAAAAAAGTAAGGACCATTTCCATGACCTAATCCTTGTTCACGCCGATCAGCCCAATTCGAAAAGGTATAGGCACAGAAGAGGATATTAAACAACTTAGCAAATTCTGATGGTTGAATACTGATAAAGCCTAATGAAATCCATCCGTTTGCACCATTAATTGCATTTGTGAAAAAACGTGCAATTATCAACAGAAAGACCATGACGAAAAATCCAACCATTAAGAATTTTGAATTGACCCACCACTTTGTCTTAAAGTGGGCCAGCAAGAACATTAAAATCATCCCAATGACAACGTAAATTGCCTGTTTGATCATATACGATGCCGAGTTCAATCCAACGTATGATAAATTGATCGAACTTGCCGAGTAAACCATTACAATTCCAATCACACACAGGATCGCATATGGAATAAACAGCATCCAATCAAAATATTTCAATTTCTCTCTAATCTTTTTCATATCTTTATTAGGTCCAGAAGTGATTAATAACCTAATGCTTAACCACCCTTCTAAATATTTTGAAACATTCTGTAAAATTATACCATAAAATGATTCGCAATAAATTTACAAAACGCTAACTAAAAAAGAGTCGCAGCAGCGACCCTTTTCCATTAATTATTATTGCTTAGCACGCTTATCACGTTTAGCTGCCTTTTCACGGGCATTTGTATTTAAGATCCGTTTCCGCAACCGTAAGTGATTTGGTGTAACTTCGAGCAATTCGTCTTCGTTTAAGAATTCCATACTTTCTTCCAATGTAAGGTGTTCTGGAGTCTTAATCGTTGCTGTTTGGTCCTTTGCAGCTGCCCGAACGTTAGTTAAGTTCTTTCCTTTTGTAACGTTTACTGAAATGTCACGTTCACGGGATGACTTCCCAACGATCATTCCTTCGTAAACTTCTGTTCCTGGATCAACGAAGATCGTTCCCCGACCTTCAACCCCCATGATAGCATACGTTGTTGCCTTGCCTTGGTTGATTGATACCAAAGCACCATTCCGGCGTCCAGGTTCCCAGTTCCGAATAACTGGTTTGTATTCATCGAATGTGTGGTTCAAAATTCCGTATCCACGTGTCATTGATAAGAATTGTGAATCGTAACCGATCAATCCCCGGGTTGGAACTGAGAATTCCAACCGTGTTTGACCATTGCCGTTTGGTTCCATGTTCTTCATTTCACCTTTGCGTTGTGCCAATGAGTCAATGATTGAGCCAGTGTATTCATCAGGTGTATCAATTGTAACGGCTTCAAACGGTTCTGAAAGCTTGCCGTCAATTTCACGGTAAATAACCTTTGGCCGTGAAACAGCTAATTCAAAGCCTTCGCGCCGTAATTCTTCAATTAAAATTGAAAGGTGCAATTCACCACGTCCTGAAACGGTCCATGCATCTGGTGAATCAGTATCTTCAACCTTCAATGAAACGTCAGTGTGAAGTTGCTTTCTTAAACGGTCTTCAATCTTGCGGGCAGTAACCTTATCGCCGTCCTTACCAACAAATGGTGAATCACTTTGCATGAATGTCATCTGCAATGTCGGTGGATCGATCCGTAACAATGGCAATGCTTCAGGATGGTCAACCGGACATACAGTTTCCCCAACGTTGATTTCTTCCATTCCTGAAACGGCAATTAAATCGCCGGCCTTGGCTTCTTGAATTTCAACTTGGTTAAGTCCCATGAACCCGAATAATTTTGTAACCCGGAAGTTTTGTTGTGAACCGTCAAGTTTCATAACTGTAACTTGGTCACCAACCTTGATCTTTCCACGGAATACACGACCAATTCCGATCCGGCCAACGAAGTCATTATAATCAAGCATTGCAACTTGGAATTGTAACGGTTCGTCAGAGTTATCAATTGGAGCAGGAATCGTATCTAAAATCGTCTTAAAGATCGGATCCATTGTGTGTTCCTGAGTTGAGGGATCTGGATTCATTGAGGTTGTTCCGTTAACCGCTGATGCATAAATTACAGGGAAATCAAGTTGATCTTCGTCAGCACCAAGTTCGATAAACAGATCAAGAACTTCGTCAACAACTTCTTCTGGACGTGCCCCCTGACGGTCGATCTTGTTAATAACAACGATTGGTGTCAAGTGCTGTTCTAAGGCTTTCTTCAAAACAAAACGCGTTTGCGGCATTGTTCCTTCAAAAGCATCAACGACCAAAAGAACCCCGTCAACCATTTTCATGATTCGTTCAACTTCGCCACCAAAATCGGCGTGTCCTGGGGTATCAAGGATATTAATTTGCTTATCGCCATATTTAACGGCTGTGTTCTTTGAAAGGATCGTAATTCCACGTTCCTTTTCAATATCATTTGAGTCCATTGCACGATCGCTAATTTCAGTGTGTGAATCAAGCGTATCAGATTGTTTTAACATTTCGTTAACTAATGTTGTTTTACCGTGGTCAACGTGCGCAATAATAGCAACATTGCGGATGTCTTCGCGTCTTTTCAATGTTTATCTTCCCTTCATTTTCTTTTTTCGACCTTAAAAGTGCATTTTCATTCTTTTTGAAAATCATCTGCTGATTTTCAAGCAGTGTCATAAAAAAACTGTGACCACCGCCACAGTTAATATTAGGCATTGATAATTTGATTAATTTTCTCGTTTGCGCTTCTTGTCGATACTAATACAACTTTTGATGATAGCACATCAATATCCGTTCCGTCAATCGCCTGAACAACTAAACCAAGTTCTTCAGTAAGAATCTTTCCGGCCGCATAATCCCAGGCATGCAACCGTGAAACGTACCCCAATGTTTTCCCCGTTAAAACATTAATAAATTCAATTCCTGCACTGCCATACATACGAACTCCGGAAGCTTCACGCGCAATTTCCTGAAAATGATATTCATCATTTAAAATCATCGGTAAGCCTGCTCCTAAAAGACCGTCACGCAGCGTTAAATCTTGCGGCGCCTTTAACCGTTTAAAGTTACAGTAAACGCCGATCGATTTCCCGCCCCAATAAAGTTTATTATTTTGGATATCCAGAATGTAGCCCAAAATCGGTTGATGATTTTGATAAACCGCAATCATGCTAGCAAAGTTATCCTGTTGCTTGACAAAATTCATCGTGCCATCAATCGGGTCGATCACGAAAAAGAGCCCGTCAGCATCTTGCAAGGCATCCTTTTCGCTTTCCTCACCCATGATTTTCGCATCCGGAAAGCTTTCATGAATGTGATCAATATAAAACTTTTCGATTTTTTTATCCATATTAGTTACCAAGTCATTACGGTTTGATTTCGTGTTGATATCCAATTTCGTATCAAAGCTTGCAAGAATCATCTCGCGTGCTTCAAACATCCACCGTTTAATTTTTTCGTCAATTACTTGCCATTCCATTATTTTTCCACCTTTACATGTTCTTTAGATGAATTGCTTACCGTTTTAATTGCTTGATAAATACTGTATCCTGATAATTCCTTGAATTTACGGTCAAGTTGCTTTTGAGCTGCAATCGATGGTTCAATCGTCTTAAACTTCCGGACCATTTTCATGAACTCATTCTTTGCAACGCCTGTCGTATAAGCATCTTCAACCTGAGCATAAAACTCAACCATTGTGATGATCTCATCCTTGGACCATTCCGGCATCAACGGATATTCATAATTTTCTTTCATGTCCACCAATCACCCTTTTTAGATTTAAGATATAACTCTAAAATCATTATACTTTGTGGTATGATTAATGGTAAAGCATTAATCGTAATAAGGAGGAAATTTACATGATTACAATGGATAACATTATCCGTGAAGGTCATCCAACACTGCGCAAGCGGGCTGAAAAATTAACCTTCCCCTTATCAGAAGAAGATCAAAAACTTGCCCATGATTTAATGGAATTTCTTGAAAATAGTCAAGATGAAAAAATTGCTGAAAAGTATCATTTACGCGCAGGTGTCGGATTAGCCGCCCCGCAAGTTGACCGTTCAATTCGGATGACAGCGGTCCTTGTTCCGGGAGCTGAAGGTGAAGAACCGATTTTTAAACATGTTCTCGTTAATCCAACGATCGTCAGTGAATCAGTTCAAAAAGCTGCGTTAGCAGAAGGTGAAGGCTGTCTTTCAGTTGACCGCGATGTTCCAGGGTATGTGCCGCGGGCTGATCGAATCAAACTTCGCTGGTTTGATCTTGACGGCAATGAACATGTTCAACGATTAAAAGATTATCCTGCAATCGTTGTTCAACATGAAATTGATCACTTAAATGGAATTTTATTCTTTGACCATATCAATAAGGATAATCCATTCAGTGCTCCTGAGGGAACTTTGATTTTAGAATAATTGATTGAAATAAAGAGGTTGTGATATAAGTCACAACCTCTTTGTTATATCCGCATAATCGGGTTCCAAAACAAACGAGCTGTGTGGTGACGCGAAGCTAATTCGAAAACCTCCGAATCTATGCTCCGCGATTCGTTCGCTTTTCTGCTTCCACCACGCTCGTTTTTAACGTTTTGTCACACCTTCTTTTTAATTTGTTCGATCTGATTTGGCAACATCTTCAACATACGACCACGTTTCAGCATTCGTAATGTGCGAAACATCGACGTGTAAGACCCCTGCAAAAATCCAAATATCCGATACAACAAATACTGGATGATCTTTATACGCAGCAAGATGTTTTTCATTTGCGTACGCTTGCAATTTTTCGGTTAATTCGTTCTTAATTTTAGCAAGATCCTGGGTTTCAACTTGAGGAACCTCAATTGAATATTCAAATGCCGTCACTTTACTTCCCCAAATATTTGAAACAAATTCCGAATGTAATTTAACCGGTTGATCAAAACTAATCAACGAAATTTGCTGAATTGCCGCTGTAAAAGCTTCATCCGTGATCTTCTGACTTTCTTTTTGAACTAAAAGTAAAGCCTTCTTTTTCTTTTGATTTTTCCAAACTAAAATTGTGACCCCAGCAACCAAAATAACCATGATTATCAAAATCCACTTTAGCATTTTAATCACCTACCGCCTTTATTATAAAACACGTTGCTTTGATTCACTAAATTAGAACATTTATTTCCGAATTGATTTGCTTTCTATACTTAATTTCTTCAATATGCTAAAATAGAAATAATTATTGTGTAAGCAATCCTTGTTCGGTAATTTTAAAACAATACATTATTAAAGGAGATTTTAGTATGATTTTTAAAGTATATTATCAACCAACCAAACGGATCAATCCGCGGCGTGAAAACACCGAAACTTTATATCTTGAAGCCAAGTCAGAAGTTGAAGCCCGGTTACTCGTTGAAGAAAATACAGAATACAACGTTGAATTTATCGAAGGCCTCGATGACAAGACTTTAGAATATGAAAAGCAAAGCGAGAACTTTAAGTTAACGGAGTTTTAGCCTATGAAACAGCTTAAAGTAAAAAATAATGAGACGGCTGTCTTTGCGATCGGCGGTCTTGGCGAAATTGGGAAGAACATGTACGGGGTCCAATTTCAAGATGAAATCATCGTGATCGATGCGGGAATCAAGTTTCCTGAAGATGATTTACTTGGAATCGACTACGTCATTCCGAATTTCCAATACCTCGTCGCTAACAAACAGAAAGTTAAAGCCCTTGTAATTACTCACGGTCACGAAGACCACATTGGGGGAATTCCATATTTACTTAAGGAAATCAATGTCCCGATTTATGCCGGACCCCTTCCCCTTGCATTGATCAAGAGCAAACTTGAAGAACATGGATTACTTCGGACAGCCGAGTTACATGAAATTAATGAAGACACTGTTCTTAAATTCAGAAAAACAAGTGTTTCATTTTTCAGAACGACCCACTCGATTCCGGATACTTTAGGAGTTGCGGTTAAAACCCCATCCGGCACGATCGTTGAAACTGGAGACTACAAGTTTGATCTGACACCGATCACCCACCAGCCACCGAACCTGCAAAAGATGGCTAAATTAGGTTCAGATGGTGTTTTGTGTCTTCTTTCAGATAGTACGAATGCTGAAATTCCAAACTTCACGAAATCTGAAAAATGGGTTGGCCATTCAATTCGTCACATTTTTGAAAAGGTTGATGGCCGGATCATCTTTGCTACCTTTGCTTCAAACATTTCACGAATTCAGCAAGCAGCTGATGCCGCTATTAAACGCGGACGGAAGATTGCTGTCTTCGGAAGAAGTATGGAAGCTGCAATCGTAAACGGACGCGAGTTAGGATACCTTGACATCCCAGAAGATGCAATCGTCGATGCGCGGGATATTAATAATCTTCCTGCAAATCAAGTCATGATTTTATGTACGGGATCACAAGGTGAACCAATGGCAGCGTTAAGTCGAATTGCAAATGGAACCCACCGGCAAGTGTCAATTCAACCTGGTGATACGGTCGTCTTCTCAAGTTCACCAATTCCAGGAAACACAACCAGTGTTAACCGGGTAATCAATGAACTTGAAGAAGCCGGCGCCAATGTAATCCACGGAAAGGTCAATAACATTCACGCTTCCGGTCACGGTGGCCAAGAAGAACAGAAATTAATGTTACGGCTGATCAAACCAAAATTCTTCATGCCGATTCACGGTGAATACCGGATGTTAAAGATCCATACTGAATTAGCTGAAGAATGTGATATTCCGCAAGACCGTTCATTTATCCTTGAAAACGGTGATGTTTTGGCATTAACGGCAGATTCTGCCCGGGTTGCTGGTCACTTCAATGCAAGTGATGTTTACGTTGACGGTTCCGGAATCGGCGATATCGGCAACATTGTCTTACGTGATCGGCGGGCCCTTTCAGAAGAAGGATTAGTTGTCGTTGTCGCAACGATCGATATGAAGAAACATAAGATCATTGCCGGACCTGATTTTCTCTCACGGGGATTCATCTACATGCGTGAATCTGGAGAATTGATCAGTAAAGGCAAACGGCGGATTGCTCGAACAATCAACCGGGTTCTTAAAAACAATAAAAAAATTACTGAAGCAATGATCAAAGATGCCATTATTTCTGATTTGCAATTATTCCTTTATGAACAAACAGAACGGCATCCAATGATTTTACCAATGCTTGTAACAATTTAAATCGAGTAAAAAGATTGCGCTATTCGGCGCAATCTTTTTTGTTGATTTGACTAAATAATTTGGCTTGTAATTTTTTTGTAACATGAGATAATTATTCTAGATAAGATCAATAAGGGAGCGGAAAAAATGAAATCATTTTACGTGATTGCAAATCCACACGCGAATTTAGGCAAATCCCAAAAAGACTGGGAACAAATTCAAAAATATCTAGATGAACATGCCGTGGATTACCGTGCAACCGAAACAAGCGTTGCCGGCGACGCGCAAGCCGATATTCAAGCTTTCCTTAAAAATCTTGATTACGCGGACTATGAAAAATACGTCGTCCTCGTGATTGGTGGCAATGGAACTTTAAATGAGGTGTTAACGGGAATTAAAGAAGCCGATGTGCATGATTTACCGCTTGCCTTTATCTGCACCAGCAACCATCATCAATTTGCTGATCAGCTTGGGATTGCGCCTAATCCCCTCGTTGCCCTTAAACAAATTTTAAATGCAACCGAAGCGGTTCAATATTCATTGATTCAATACTATGAATCTAATCATGAAGAAACCGGTTATTTTTTAGATAACTATTCGATTGGAATGGCAGCCAACCTTGCCAATCTTCGTTCCCGCGAACATCACCACTGGTTGCGGACGCACTGTCGGTGGCTTGCAAACGTCATTGATATTTGCAAAGCATATTACAATAGTGCCGATGCTTTTAGTGCAACCTTGCGAATCGGCCATAAGTATAAATTTTACAAACGGGCATTTATCGTTAACCTTCAAAATCGAACACAAGAAAGTGACTTTTCAAACAATGATCAACCAATTGAGATCACCATCGTTGATCGGGTCAACATTTTCTTATTTTTGATTTTTGTTGCGACCCGAAAATTCGGTGACCCGACTAAATTGCCATTTGTTCACCATTGGCGGACTGATAATCTTCACATTACTGTTAACTCGCTTGAACAAACCCAAGTCGATTGTCGTGAGTTGGGTGGTAAATATAACGATCTTTATTTAAAACTGATCAATTATCCGTTTTGGATCAATGCTGACAGCGTTTCGTTGGAGGAACGCCGGCAAAAATAAGAGGCTGTGACATAAGTCGCAGTCTCTTTGCTATCTTCGCATAATCGGGTTCCAAAACAAACGAGCTATGTGGAAGTTCGAAAACCGCCGAATCTATGCTGGCGCGATTCGTTCGCTTTTCTGCTTCCACCACACTCGTTTTTAACGTTTTGTCACACCTTGGGTTTTTGTTTCCATAAAATCTTTTGGCTGAATCCCGTTCATTCCAATCAGCGGATCAATTTTTCCACTTTCAATCATTGAATTCGTTAGCAAATTTGAATTTTGATTTAATTCTTGATCATCCGACTCCGCTGTCTCACTTTCATCTTCACTGACAGGATCCTCGATTAGGCTTACCTTTTCGTGGTCGCCAAACGCTTCCCAAAGCATTTCTTTCAATCCCGTTTGCCGGTTTGATGAAACGATTGAAACTGACTTTTTAAATGCCTCGACTTCACCTAATAAAACCAGTTTTTGCTTTGCCCGGCTAACTGCCGTATAAAGTAAATTTCGCGCAAACATTCGTGAAAATTGACGAACCATTGGTAAGATGATCAGCGGGAATTCGCCCCCCTGCGATTTATGAATCGACATGCAGTACGCAAGGGTCAGCTGGTTCCAATTACGTTTCTCATAACCAACTTCATTTCCGTCAAAATCAACGATTATTTTATCTGCTGGAATATGATTTTTGGCACTTTTAAGATCGATTCCAATTACCTTTCCAATATCGCCATTGAAGATATTGTGTTCTGGATCATTCACAAGTTGCAAAACGCGATCCCCGATTCGAAAAACCTGTTGATTGACCTGAACTTCCTTTCGCCCGCGTTTTGCGGGGTTAACAATGGCCTGCATCCGATTATTTAAATTATCAATTCCGGCCACTCCCTTATACATTGGAGCAAGCACTTGCAGATCATCAATTGAATTTCCTTTACTCAGCCACAATTGAACAACCTGTTCAAGCACATCCGGAACTTGAAACGCATTGCATGCGATAAATGAACGATCGGCATGTTGTTGCGTAAAATCCGGTGGCAACTGCCCCTGCTGAATACTGTGTGACAATTCAACGATCGATGAATCATCCGATTGGCGATAAATTCGCGTTAGTTCTTTCTTCGGTAGTTCATCACTTTCAAGTAAATCCGCAAAAACCTGTCCCGGACCAACTGATGGTAACTGATCCTTATCGCCGACAAAAATCACCTGCATGTTATATGGAATTGCGCCTAACAAAACATCCATTAACTCCGTATCAACCATTGACGTTTCATCAATGATCAATAGGTCGCCTGAAAGCTCATCCACCTTACTTTCTGACAACTCCTCATCATGCCCGTTGATTCCAAGTAACCGGTGAATCGTTCTTGCTGGCAAACCGGTTGTTTCCGTCATCCGTTTAGCGGCCCGGCCGGTCGGAGCAGCCAATAAAATTGGAAGATGCGAGTCGTCTTTTTGCTGTTGGATCCGTTCAAGATCAATTCCATTTAACTCCGCGAACATTGCCACGATTCCATTAATAATGGTCGTTTTCCCTGTTCCAGGTCCTCCAGTTAACAAAAAACACCGCGAATTAAGCGCCGTAAAAATTGCATCCTGTTGGACATCATCATACTGAATTCCAAGATGACGTTCAATTCGTCGTAAAATTTTGGCAAGCTTCTTTTCGTCATAATTTTTTTGATCCTGATTCGTCACAATCGTATATAATTTATTGGCAATTCCATGTTCTTCATGATAAAGCCGGCGAACATAAATATGCTGTTGATCCGCAACGATTCGGTGTTTCTTCTCAAG
Organism: Ligilactobacillus aviarius; assembly: GCF_001654615.1. Classification (GTDB taxonomy): domain Bacteria; phylum Bacillota; class Bacilli; order Lactobacillales; family Lactobacillaceae; genus Ligilactobacillus; species Ligilactobacillus aviarius_B. The sequence goes on along the minus strand of NZ_LWUD01000026.1, from coordinate 24,428 downwards.
TTCGATAATCTGATCAGCAACCATTTCCGGATCGATTGCCGTTTGCCGGCCCTTTTCAAGCAACGTGATCGCATTTTCAATCACCTGCCGACTCGTTGCATACGTATTGCCGCTTTCATAGCAAAGATCATTTAAAACCTGAAAAATCGCCCCGCGAATTCGGACCGCTGAATCATCCTTGATCCCAATTTGCATTGCAATTTGATCAGCCTTCACGAACCCAATTCCATCAATATCAATTGATAGTTGATACGGATTTTCATTGATCACCGTCAATGACTTTTCATGATACTTGGCAAAAATCTTAGCTGAAATTTTGTTTGAAAAGCCGTAATTATTCAACCCAATGATGATGGTATCGGTTTGGTTATTATCCTTAATCCCTTCAATCAGGGTTTGTGCTTGCCGGGAGCTTAAACCAAGTCCCTGTGCGCGTTCAGGGTCCTGAATCAATAAGTTCAAGGCATCATCGCCTAAAATTTTAACAATTCGTTCAGCTGATTTTTTCCCAATTCCTGGGAATTTATCACTTGAAAAATAATGAACGAGGCCTTCCGTCGTATCCGGAACATCAACTTCGTACGTTTCCGCCTTGAATTGTTTGCCGTAACGCGGATGATCAACGACATGACCGATAAACCGGTACTCATTTTCTTCCTGCAAATTTGCAAAATCACCCGTCACCGTGATCGTGTGCTCTTTCCAGTCAAAGTTCGTTTCCTTCACACTAATTAAAATTACCTTGTAGAAACTATCATTACTTTGGAAAAAGACACTTTTGACCCGGCCCTTTACAAACTGCTGTTCATTTTGAATTAACTCTTGCTGGGTGTTATTCATCATCTTGATCCTTTGACTTAATTGCACGTTGAACGTCGCTTAATCGTTCTTGCATCCGGTCATAATAATCCTGATCGAGTTGCTTGACCTTGTTAAAATACTCATCTGCCGCTTCCGGACTTTCCTGAGTAAACTTGATCACTCCCAGTTGAAAGAGAGCACGTAAATCAGTATCATCCATCTCTAGCACTTGTTGGTAAAAGTCTTCTGCCTGATCAAACTTTCCTAACGCTAAAAAGCAATCTGCTAATAATCGTTTCGGTTCCTTATTTTGCGGCATTTCATCACTCGCCGTTAATGCAAAAACCATTGCTTGCTGGTACTTTTGCTGAGCATAATTTGCTTGACCGATCATTAAGTACGCTTCCACCTTTAGTTTGTGATCCGTAACCTTTTGAAACGCTTGAATCGCTTCATCGTATAGTCCTGCTGAATAAAAAACATTTCCAAGACCGTAAGTTAAGAGGTCAACTTTAGCTGGTTGATCGTTGAAAATGTTGATTGCCCGCTTAAAAAGTTCTTCTGCCTGGGGAAAACTTTGCATTTCAGTTAAAATCGTTCCCAGTTGATAATAATTATCCACATTATAAGGATCCTGATCAATTGCTTGAACTAACTTATGGGTTGCTTTTTCAGCTTCTTGCGTCTTTTTATCTTCTTCTGCCATCTTCTCATTCCTTAAATAATATCCGTCGGGTCTAATTTCCGCTTTAAATAGTCGGTCTTATTCCATGCAATGCATTTAAAATGCTCGCCGTCCGTTGTTTTCAAAATGGTTGTACTCGTGTTAGCCAAGCCGCCACGTTCACGAATTTTAGCCAACGGAACGCCCAATAAATGCCGGGTTTCCGCTCCCAATGCGGCTCCATGGCTGACAACCAAAATATTATCTTCCGGATAACGCTGATAAATTGCTTGAATCTTCGGCGTCATTCGCTTAAATAATTCTTCATATGATTCCCCATCAATTGCAGTTGGATCATATTTATCAGGATGGTAACGAAAATTTTCAACCATTTCGGGATACTGCTTTTCAGCATCCACAAACTTCATTTTTTCCATTTTTCCCAAATTAAATTCCATAAATGCCGGATCGGCTTCAATTTTTAATCCAGGTTGATCAAGATTTTTGTTAATTTCTTGCGCCGTTGTCATCGTCCGCTTCAGGGGACTGCAGTAAATCTTCGCAAACCGAATCTTCTCACTATTAAAATACGCAGCTAATTGCTTGATCTCTTCATAACTTTCTGGAAGAAGCGGTGAATCACCATGTGATCCTTGGTAGCGCCCTTCCAAATTCCATTCTGTTTTTCCATGTCTTACAAAATAAAAAGTCGTCATTTCAATTTCCTCTTTAACATATTTAGTTTAATTATACATCAAAAAATAGAGGCTGTGAGCTCACCCACGCCTCTAGTCGTAATCTGATTTTAATTAAACATATTGTAAAAGTTTGCCTTCTTGATATGCATGATCGATCGTTCCGCTTCCAAGGCATTCTTCACCATCATACAAGACAACTTCTTGCCCTGGGGTAACTGCCCGTGCCGGATCATCAAATTCAACGGTCATTGCTGTATGATCATCATTTAAATGAACGGTGACGCCGCAGTCTTTTTGCCGATAACGGAATTTAGCCGTACAGTGAAAATCATTTCCGTAACGATCGATTGGTGCAACGAAACTCAACTGGCTTGCATCCAGACTGGTTGCGTATAAGTGTTCGTTGTGATATCCCTGACCAACGTATAAGGTATTGGTCTTAATATCCTTGCCAACCACAAACCATGGTTCGTTACTCTTGCCATCACCGCCGATTCCTAATCCGCGCCGCTGGCCAATTGTGTAATTCATTAATCCGTAATGTTGCCCCTTAACTTCGCCTTCAAAGGTCTTCATTACTCCTGGTTGAGCTGGTAAGAATTCACCTAAGAACTTACTGAAATTTCGTTCCCCAATGAAACAAACCCCGGTTGAATCCTTTTTGTGAGCAGTTGCCAATCCGGCTTCTTCAGCGATTCGCCGAACTTCGGATTTTTGCATCCCGCCAATCGGAAACATTGCCTTTTGCAAATGCTTTTGGGTCAACTGGCTTAAGAAGTAGGTCTGGTCTTTATTCGGATCTGCACCGCGAAGCATATGCACGGTCCCGTCTTCATCCCGCCGAATTTGAGCGTAGTGCCCCATTGCAATGTAATCAGCATCAAGTTCCATTGCATAGTCTAAAAATGCTTTGAACTTAACTTCCTTATTACACAAAACGTCAGGATTAGGAGTCCGCCCACGTTTATATTCATCAAGGAAATATGAGAAAACATTGTCCCAATATTCCTTTTCAAAATTGACTGAATAGTATGGAATGCCAATTTCAGCAGCAACCTTGGCAACATCTTGATAATCTTCGGTTACCGTGCAGACGCCACTGTCGTTTTTTTCATCCCAATTTTTCATAAAAACGCCGACAACATCGTAGCCTTGTTGCTTAAGCAAGTACGCTGAAACTGATGAATCAACGCCGCCGCTCATTCCAACAACGACACGTGTCTTGCTGTTATCTTTCATAAACTCACCATCATTTCATTTAGATTCTGAATCATCAACGATTTGAAGGTCGTTTTGTCCAGTAATGTTAATTATAAACGCGAAAAGCCTCCCATTGCAAGGAGGCTTTCTTACTTTTGATAAGCAAATTATGCTTTTTCAATAATTTGCCGTTCAATTAAATTATCAAGAATGAAGTTTAATTGTTCCAAGTGAGTATCAACGTCTCTCCCCTTGTGAACATCAACTTCACGCATTCCGTTAGCCGTTAACGTTGCCATCTTAAATTTCTTCAAATCAGCTTCAACGGTCATTTTAAATTTAAATCCTTGATTATACGGTGAATTTGGATCCAATGACCGTTCTAATTCGAATTTACCGGTCTTGGTTTCCATAAACCCAACATCCCGCAATGAATATTTTTTAATTTCCGGTGACAACCGGTATTTTTGATTATCACCCTTGATTTGATTTACTTCTGTAAAAGCCATCGAACTTCCTCCTATTTCTTTAAAAACCGATTGATGATTTTGACGATTTGGTCAACGGTCCGATCGATTTCCTCAGCGGTATTTTCCATCCCAAAGCTGAACCGAATTGATTCACGAATTCGAGGTGAATCTGAACCATACATTGCTTTTAAAACATGGGATGGTTCAAGCGAACCAGCCGTACATGCTGATCCTGCGGCAACCGCGATTCCATTCAGGTCCAAATTTGTAATGAAGGCATCATTCGGAATTCCCTTAAACCAAATGTTCAAAACATGCGGTAATTCGCCTGCATTCATTTTACCATTAATTTCAAAATCAATGTGGTTGGCTTTCAATCCGTCAGTCAATTGTTTTTTAAAGCCATAATACCGGTCACGCCGCCGTTGCTTTTCTTCGGAATTATCAATTTCGACTGCTTTAGCAAAGCCGGCAATTGCCGGAACATTTTCGGTTCCAGCGCGCCGCGTAAGTTCCTGATCGCCGCCCTTGATATACGAATCGAATTTGATTCCGTCTCGTTGATACAAAAATCCAAGAAACTTTGGTCCATTCAGTTTATGAGCGGACGTTGACAGCAAATCAATGTGATCAGCCTGGACATCAATGTCCAACAGGCCGTATGCTTGAACGGCATCCGTGTGGAACCATGCATTTGAATCCGCAACAATTTCACCGATCTCATGAATCGGCATTTTGCTCCCGACTTCGTTATTTCCAGTCATCACTGAAACTAAAATCGTATCATCGCGTAATTCCTTCTTCAAATCATCCAGACTGATCTCACCATTTTGATCAACTGGCAAATACGTAACCTCAAATCCCTGTGTTTCAAGATACTGCATCGGCTTCAAAACTGCTTCATGTTCAACCGCAGTCGTAATAATATGCCGGCCTTCATTTTGCCGCTTCATCGCCGTTTGAATAATTGCGGTGTTATCACTTTCTGTACCGCCGCTTGTAAAGATAATTTCATTATCAAGCCGTGCGTTGATCGACTGAGCAATTACATGGCGGCTCCGGTCCAAAATTGACCGGGCTTCTCTTCCCCATGAATTGACCGCTGACGCATTGCCGAAATTATTTTGCATTGCATCCGCAATAACCTTGACAACCGCCGGATCCATCGGGGTGGTTGCCGCATTATCTAAATAAATCCTTTCCATTTTTATGCCTCTTCTGATAATAAAGTTAAAATCATTTTTGCAGACCGTTTTCCTGCATCAATTACAAATTCATCAAATGATTGGCTTGCTTCTTCATCACCAACATCTGACATTGCCCGAATAACTAAATATGGAATGTTGAATTCATGGGCAACTTGACCAACAGCAGCCCCTTCCATTTCGCTGCAAAGGGCATCCGGGAAAATGCTCTTGATTTGATTGATCTTGGCAGTTGAATTGATAAATTGATCACCCGTAACGATCAAGCCTTCCCGAACTGGTAATCCGTTTTCTTCAGCCGCTTTCTTGACTGCTTCACGAAGGTGAGCATCCGCTTCAAAAATTTGCGGTTGTCCCGGCATTTGACCCATTTTATACCCAAACGCCGTTGAATCCGCATCATGATATGCTGTCCCGGTTGAAAGAACAACATCGCCAACGTGCATTCCATCACCAATTCCCCCAGCAGAACCAGAGTTAATAATGCAGTCAACGTGGAAATTATTTGCCAAAAATGCAGTGTTGACTGCTGCTTGGACTTTACCGATTCCTGATTGAACAAGCACAACTTCATGCCCATTAATCGTTCCGGTATAGTATTTCATGTCAGCAATTGATTGTTCTTGCTTATCTGCTAACTTTTCAACCAACGTTTTAATTTCTTCTTCCATTGCACAAATAATACCGTATTTCATTGTTTCCTCCTAAAAATTAACAAATCGCATAATCAAATACGTAATAATGATCAATCCGATTAAAATCCAAATTACTTTATTTAATTTTTTTCCTAATAACCGGGCTTTCCGTTCATTTTCCTCATCCTGATCCCGTTTCTTTTGTTCTGCCCGGGAGAGAATCCCATCATCATTCGTGTTAGTCTTTTCAGAATGGTCAGCCTTACGAAAACGGGTCAGAAAAGAATTTTCACTTTCATCGATTGCTTGATGCCGCCGAAGCCTTTTGTCATCAGGTTCATCCGTAAAACTTGGAGTCTTGCTTCTTCTTAACGGTTCATTTGAATTATCATTTTCCTGATCATAAAAGTGGCGTCCTTCGTTATCCCAACTCATTGACCTACCCCATCATTTGCCAAAACATAACCGCCATCATTGTTTTCGCATCACAAATCTCACCGCGACTGATTGCCTCCTGAACTTCTTTCGGCGATAATTCGACCAATTCAAGAAATTCATCGTCATCCTGCGGTAATTCGTCCTTAACAGCCTTTAATCCGACCGCATGGTATAAATACATCAATTCATCAGCAAATCCTGGTGAAGTGTAAAACTTCGTAACTAATTCAAACTGGTCAGCGGCAAACCGGGTTTCTTCATTTAATTCCCGCCGCGCCGTTTTTTCCGGATCATCATGTTCACTGGGTTCAATTTTTCCAGCTGGAATTTCAAGGGTAACCTTCTTTAAAGGCTCACGCCATTGACGAATCATTACAATTTTATTCGAATCGGTAATGGCAATCACCCCAACAGCTCCTTGATGCCGGATAACTTCGCGAACTGCTTCCTTACCATTGGGAAGTTTAACGACTTCTTTATCTAAATGAACAACTTTCCCATTATAGATATTTTCAGTTGATAAGGTCTTTTCTTTAAAATCCATTTTGCATTCCTCATTTTATCTCACTTTAACTCTAATGATAGCAGAGATATTCTAAAAAATATAGTTCATTAAACGCTAAAAAAGACTGTGACAATAGTCGCAGTCTCTTTGCTATATTTGCATAATCGGGTTCCAAAACAAACGAGCTACTTGGAAGTTCGAAAACCTCCGAATCTATGCTCCGCGATTCGTTCGCTTTTCTGCTTCCACCACGCTCGTTTTTACTGTTTTGTCACACCTTCTTTTTATTCATTGTTAATCTTCTAACCCTTCTTCAACTGCTTCAGGGAAGTCATGCCGAATAATTTCCGCACAGTGAGCACAAACTTGTGGTAATTCTTGATCTGCACCCACATCGGTCTTGATCATCCGGCACCGTGGGCAAACCTCACCCGTTGCCTTTTCAATCTTAACCTTTACTTCATCATAATCATCTGCATCGGCAGGAGCTTCATCAATTGGAAGGATATCTAATGCTGAAACGATCATTGCTTGACGAATATCAGCATCTAAACTATCCAATTCCTGTTTGATTCCATCAGTGACGTACAACTTGACATGCGCTTCAAATGACTTTCCAATCATCTTATCATCCCGGGCAATTTCAAGTGACTTGTAAACATTTGACCGGACTTTCATGAAGCGGCTCCAGTTTTCAAGAAGCTTCTTTTGGCCATCATAATAGTTCACTGCCGGCATTTCTGATAATTGAGCAAATTCTTCTGGTTCATGCAAGTATTCCCAAACTTCTTCAGTTGTGTGTGGCAAAATTGGAGTTAACAGTTTTGCTAACCGAACAACGATGTCATACAAAACAGTTTGCATTGAACGCCGCTTGTGACCGTCAGCCTCTTCAATGTAGATAACATCCTTTGCAATATCAAGGTAAAATGCTGATAAGTCCGTGGTGATGAACTTAATGACCTTCTTGTAGATATCCATAAAGTCATACGTTGCATAGTCATCTAAAATTTCCTTTGTAAATTCATTTGCTTGAATTTGCATGTAACGATCAATGGCTTCAAGATCATCAAATGCCACTTGATTCTTTTCCGGATCAAAGTCTGCAACGTTTGAAAGCAAGAATCTGAAGGTGTTCCGAATCTTCCGGTAACTTTCCGCAATTTGTTGGAAGCTTCCCATTGAAACGCGAACGTCTGCTGATGTGTCAGCACTCAATACCCATAACCGGATAATTTCAGCACCCATTTGCTTGATCACGTCATTTGGAACAATTGTGTTTCCAAGTGATTTGCTCATCTTGTGGCCCTTTCCGTCAAGGGTAAATCCTTGTGAAATAACCTGTTTATACGGTGCTTTTCCTGAAACGGCAACACTGGTGATCATGCTTGAATTGAACCATCCACGGTATTGATCTGAACCTTCAAGAACTAAATCAGCCGGATATGTCAGGTAATCCCGTGAAGCAAGCACGCCTTGGTGAGATGAACCGGAATCGAACCAAACATCCATGATGTCGGTTTCTTTCGTAAACTTGCCGTTTGGCGAATGTTCACTGGTGAATCCTTCAGGCAAAAGATCCTTAGCATCCTTTTCAAACCAAATATTTGAACCACGCTTTTCAATCAATTGAGCAACATGTTCGATCGTTTCCGGAGTCATGATTGCTTCGCCGTCTTCGGCATAGAAGATTGGCAATGGAACTCCCCATACCCGTTGCCGTGAGATTACCCAATCGCCACGGTCGCGGATCATATTATGAAGCCGTTTTTGACCCCATTCTGGCATAAACTTCACGCTGTCAATGGCATCAAGAATATCATCCCGAATCTTATCAACCGATGCGAACCATTGCGGCGTTGCCCGGAAAATGATCGGTTTCTTGGTCCGCCAGTCAAATGGATAACTGTGTTCATAATCCATTTGCTTGATCAATGCATTTGAAGCTTTTAATTTATCCAATGAGATCTGGTTAGCATCTTCATAAAAGACGCCCGCAAAGTCTTCGCCGGCTTCATCCGTCAAGTATCCTTTGGCATCAACTGGAGCAAAAACATCCAAGCCATACTTCATTCCGACATTGTAGTCGTCTTCCCCAAATCCAGGAGCTGTGTGCACTAAACCAGTTCCGGCATCAAGCGTAACGAAGTCACCAAGCATTACAACTAATTTCCGTTCCGGATCAAATGGATGTTGTGCAAGGATGTTTTCCATATCAGCACCCTTGACCGTCTTCAATGTCTTAACATCTTTCCATCCAAATAATTCTGCGTCCTTTGCGAGCAATTCAGTTGCGATCACAAATTTCCGCGGATCATCGTCATGTTGAACAACTGAATATTCGTACTTCGCAGAAATTGTGATCCCTTCTGAGCCAGGAATTGTCCATGGCGTTGTTGTCCAGACAACCATGTATGTATCATCATCTAAGACGCCCTTACCATCAATAACCTTTTCACCGTAAAAGGCTGATGGTGAAGTTACGTCATGATATTCAACTTCGGCTTCGGCTAAGGCTGATTCAGATGACCATGACCAGTAAACTGGCTTCCGGCCCTTATAAATCAAGCCTTTTTCAGCCATCTTACCAAAGACGCGAACTTCTTGAGCTTCAAATTTAGGATCAAGGGTTACATATGGGTTATCCCATTCAGCAGAAATTCCTAACCGCTTAAAGTCTTGGCGTTGCTTATCAACTTGTTGTAAAGCATATTCCCGGCACTTTTCACGGAAATCAGCAATTGAAAGGGCCTTCCGATCAACCCCTTGCTTCTTCAGTTGTTGTTCAATTGGCAATCCATGAGTGTCCCATCCAGGAACATATGGTGCCCGGAAGCCCATCATTGACTTTGAACGAACGATAAAGTCCTTTGAAATCTTGTTCATGGCATGTCCCATGTGAATGTTTCCGTTTGCATATGGAGGGCCATCGTGCAAAACAAATGACGGTTTGCCTTCATTTAATTTTTGCCGTTTTTCATAAACTTTGTTTTCTTCCCATACCTTTTGTCTTTCAGCTTCTTTAACTGGAAGATTTCCACGCATTGGGAATTTAGTTCTACCCATATTCAAGGTTTTCTTAATTCGCATCGTTTTCTCCTTTCAAAAAAAATAATCCCATCCGCAAGGGACGAGATTATCGTGGTACCACCCAAATTTTAGATTATTAAATCTACTTTAATCACAAATAACGGTGTGAACCGAAAATGCTTACTTTGAATTCAGCATTTCAATCATTGAATGATGGCTTACCTTAAAGTGACTATCAACCTCTCACCATCGTTGACTCGCTTTGAAGTATTTAAAATAAGTCGTGTTTCAAATTAGTTTAAATCATCTGTGTCAGCAAAGTGTTGTCCTTGAAGGCCATTGTTTGAATCTTCAGGTTCACTTTGTGGAGTTGGTTCAGTCTCTGTTGTTGAATCATTGTTATCAGGGAAAACAACAACTGTTTCTGCTTGACCATCATCAGCAGGATTGATTTCAGGAGGATTTGGATCAACTGGTTGGAAGTTAAACTCTTCATCATCTTGGACTGGCTTAATTTCACGTGCAGTTTCTTTGTCCAACGTTTCGTCTTGACGAATTGCATCTTGAATTTCTTCATAGCTGCTTGTCTTACCTTGCTTCAAGATTTCGTCCCATTCGCTGCCCTTAACAACTTCTAATTGAGATTCCATCATTACTTGAAGTTTTTGCCGGAAAATCCGGGCTTGCTTCCGCAAATCATCAGTTTCAATTGCAAGTTTCTTAGCTTTCTTTGAAGCTTCATCAATGATATTCCGTGCCTTTTCATTTGCTTGGTCAATAATATCTTGACCTTGCTTTTGAGCTTCACGGTTAATAATTTCAGCTTCACGTTGTGAGTTTGCCTTAACCTTATCAGCTGCTTCTTGAGCAACAATAATTGACTGATTCAAAGAATCCTTCAAATCATTGAAGTATTTTAATTTTTCTTTATTTTGATCTAAGCTGTCACGAAGTGAATCATTTTCCTTTAACAAAGCTTCATAATCTTTGATAATTTGGTCTAAGAATTCGTTAACTTCATCTTGATCATAACCACGTAATTTTACGTGAAATTCTTTATTATGAATATCCAAGGGGGTCAAAGCCATCCCTATCACCTCCACTATAAGTCATTTTATCATTAAAACAATTGACACGCTATTGTCTAAATGGACTATTTCCGAATAATCGCCATTTCAACTTTTAACTTTCCCTTATGGGTCGTTCCTAAAATTGCATCGAAGCGAATGCGTCCGTAGCCGCGCACTGAAATAATATCGCGAATGTTAATCACGTAATCTGGACGATCAACTTCCATCCAATTTACTTGAACTTTGGCATTTTCAATCAGTTCCTTGGCCTTTCCACGTGACAAATGGTAGCTGCTAGCGATGATCCTATCAATTCGCTGCGAACTGATTAGCAAATGAGCTTCTTGCCATGCACTTTCCGGTGTTAACAACTCCGATAATTCTTTCGGATTAAGCTTCACCTTCGTCCGACCAATTCGATCAAGCTGACTAACCAGATATGGCGCAATCTTTTTTTCAACAATCAATTGCCACCGTGTTCCATCGGTTATAATATCTCCGAGCACATCCCGCGTAATTCCAGAATGAACAAGCGCACCCAGAATCTGTCCGTGGTGCAATGACGCAAACTTAACCGGATAATCAACTTCAAGAACTTGAATTTCAAAATCCTCAGTTTGGGGTTCAAAATACTGTGGGTAAAATAATACCCGTTTTCGATCAGCCTTCTGATACCCGCCCTGCGTTGCCATTTGAATCGTCGTATTTTTTCCAATCAACGCCCGGGCAATAAAACGTTCCCGGGGATTTAAAAAATCAGTCAACACCGGTGCGTAATTTAACTCCGCTTCCGAAATAAACGATGCAACCTGATCGATTATTGGCCGCTCTTCCTTTCGAAAATGCTGGTAAATTCCATCATTCATTTGAAATTAACCTCAATTATCCAATTAGGATCCGTAAAAGGAAGAAGAGTCCTTTTTCAACTAATTCCAATACGATTAACGCAATGATCGGTGAAAAATCAATGTTAAAAATCGGGGGAATAAAATGGAAAAGATTTAAGAACGGACTCACGATCCGATCTAAAAACATTCCGAACTTCGTCTGTAAAGCACCCGGGAACCATGACATCAAACAGTACACAACAATTGCCAACGTATAAAGTTGAAATAGGCCATTAATAATTCCTACTAACACTTTCCGACTCCTTACTAAAAGTCTTGAAGCTTAACGGCTTCATTAAGCATTCCTTCAACTGAAAATTCAGACGGAGTGCATAGAAAAATTTGTTCACCAATTCGTTTGATATCTCCATCAATGGCATACGTCACCCCTGATAAGAAATCAACGATTCGGCGCGATTGTTGGTTGTCCATCCGTTCAAAATTGATAATTGCTGCTTGCCCGTTTAAAAGGCGTGATGCGATTTGCTTAGCATCTGAAAACACCCGGGGCTCAAACAACATGATCTTTTTTTGCGAATGATCACTTTTACCTACAATTGACATAATTCGATTTTTCTGATTGCCCTGAGGTCCTTCACTTTCTGTTCTTACCTGTGATGAACCATTATCATAATTATCATATTCCGTTTCATCGTCGTATCCATTAAAAAAATGACTAATCCGATCAGTTAATGACATGACCTCAAGCCTCCTTCATTATTTCCGACGATGACGCAAGAATGGTGGCATATTATCGTCATCATCTTGATCAAAGTTATTATTTGATGAATCTGAACCAAATACGTTAAAGTCTTTCTTTTCAACGTCTTGGAAATTATCCCGTTGGTTTGCTGCATGTGAATTACCGTTCATCTCAGTTGTAATATCCCAATCAGCAAGCGGATCATTACTCCGTGAATTTGATGCTGGTTGGTTTGAAGCAGCATTCCGGTTATTGTTTAAAATTCCGTTTGATGCTGGCTTCTTAACTGTTTTACGCGCATTGCGCTTTTTGTCAATTCCAGTTGCGATTACAGTCACGACTACTTCATCTTCGAGGTTTTCGTTGATTGATGTCCCAAAGATAATATTGACATCGCTTGAAGCGGCATCCGTTACAATTTCTGAAGCTGTTTGGGCTTCAAACAAGCTCAAATCTGGACCACCAGTAATGTTCAACAGAACTTGTTCAGCCCCATCAATTGAAACTTCCAACAGTGGTGATGAAATAGCTTTCTTTGTTGCTTCTTCAATTCGGTTTTCGCCGTTTGCAGAACCAATTCCCATCAAAGCTGAACCCTTGTCTTTCATAACAGTTGTAACGTCAGCGAAGTCCAAGTTAACGTAACCTGGTGATGTGATCAAATCAGTAATCCCTTGAACACCTTGACGTAAAACGTTATCTGCTTCTTGGAATGCTTGAAGCATTGGCGTCTTTTTATCAACGATTTCTAATAAACGGTTATTTGCAATGATAATCAAAGTATCAACGTGTTCCTTCATCTTTTGAACACCTTCAGCAGCAAACCGTGCACGCTTTGGGCCTTCAAATGAGAATGGACGGGTTACGACCCCAACAGTCAATGCTCCCATTTCCTTTGCAACCTTTGCAATCACTGGAGCTGCACCGGTACCAGTACCGCCACCCATTCCGGCAGTAACAAAGATCATGTTAGCGCCTTGTAAAGCTTCAGAAATTTGTTCTTCACTTTCTTCAGCAGCTTTTTCACCGATATCAGGGTTAGCACCTGCACCAAGACCCTTTGTCAATTTCGGTCCTAATTGAATTTTTGTTTCCGCATTTGAGTTCTTTAATGCTTGAACATCTGTGTTTGCAGCAATAAATTCAACACCTTTAACGTCTTCGGCAATCATTCGGTTAACCGCGTTACCACCAGCACCGCCGACACCGATTACTTTGATGTTCGCCTTGTTGTTTTCATCTACTTCGTAGTCCATTTAGTTCTCCTCCGTTATCCAATCTGTTTCTTAAACTAATTAATCAAAGAAACTGCCAAACCAATCTTTCAAACCTGAAATTGAATGATGTTTCTTTTCGGCTGACTTATTTTGTTTAGCTTGTTTCTCAACTGGTTTAGCCGCTTTCCGTGGTTTTGTCTTCACACTCTTCATGTTAGCCTTCTTAACGGCCTTCATTGATGGAGTTTGCACTGGTCCTTGATTGACAACCGCATCAATATTATTCAACGTGCTCTTAACAACCATATTGATTTCATTTTGATGTGTTGTATCTTCAATTAAACCAATAACTTGTGAGAATTGTGGTGAACGTAAATTCATTTCTTGAGGATAGAAAATCTTTACCGGAACTTCAAAAATTTCTTGAGCTAATTCGGTTACCCCTTGTAATGCAGCCATTCCACCTGTTAACACAACTCCGCCTGGAAGTTGAAAAGCATTGATACTTCCAAGAGATTGTTTGATTTTTTCAAAAATTTGCCGCATCCGGGCTTCAATAATTTCTGAAAGGTATTCTTCGGTAACCATTTCATCCTCTTGTTGACCAACAACTTCAACCGGAATCGAATCCTCGGATGAAGCCATTTCAGCAAGGGCATACCCATAATTTCGCTTCAATGTTTCGGCATTTTCAAATGACGTATTCAAAACAATTGAAATATCGCGAGTTACGTAGTCGCCACCTTCCTGATCAACATAAGTATACTTTACTTTGTGATCATGAACAACAGCGGCTGTCGTTTGGCCTCCACCAAGGTCAATTAAAACGGCCCCAAAATCCTGTTCAGCATCACTTAATGCATATTCAGAAAGTGCAATCGGAGCAACCACGATATCTTGAATCTTTAAGCCTGCTCGTTGAACACATTTACGAATATTATGTAAAATCGTCTTTGGGCCCGTATACATTACCCCTTGCATCTCCAACCGAACGCCCATCATTCCACGCGGATCTTTGATATTATCAATATCATCAACAAAGAACTCGTCTGGAACGATATCGATCACATCGCGTTCTGGCGGCAAGTTTTGAACTAACGCTGCCCGAGTAACTTCGTGAACATCCTCATCTGTAATTTCAGCAGAATTGCCGTCTTGACCGCCAACTGCGATCATGCCCTTGCACCGTTGAATTTGTAACATATTTGCCGGAACGCCAACCGTTACATTTTCAATTTCAATGTTTGCTTTTTGTTCTGCTTGTTTAATTGTTTCCTTAATTGTAGCAACAACTTGGTCAATGTCTACAATTACACCACGTGACAAGCCAGCGGAATGTGAACTGCCATAGCCAATAATATTTAATTGGCCTTTCATAAATTCTGCAATTACGACTTTGATCGAAGTTGTTCCGATGTCCAATCCTACATAAATTCCGGAATTTTCCACCTTTGATCCTCCAATCCAGTTTTCTTTAATTAGTTTCAAGAAAAGTATCTTAATTTAAATTTTACCATACAAATAAACCAATTTACTACCTTTAATCAAGGGTTTCCGTGTTTTTTTCGAAAATATTAATTTTTACCATAAGGATATGAGTACGCCCCGACTTCAAGGTCAACAACCCCTGTATAATTCATCTTCGAAACAATGCTTGGATAGTACTGCATTTTCTCTGCAAACGTATCAATTGAAGCAATTACTTGATTACCGTCATTCATATATAATTTGATTTTTCCCGGATCCGCCTTTGTCGGTTCAAGGTGAACTTCCGCAATTCCCTTTTTGACTTTGGCTGGTAACTTATCAAATTGCTTAGTCATCTCAAGAAGGCGATCCTTATTTTTAAAATTATAAAAAATCGGGTAATTTCCCTTCGGATTATTCGATCCATATTTATCGATCATTCCTGAAGACGTCAATTTGTAGTATTTATTGTTTCTTACGACATACCCAATCGTTGGATACTCCTCAACGTTGATTTTCACATGCGTTCCTTGATATTGAATCGTTGCCTTTTTTACAGAAGGAACTTTTTCGTGAATTTGGTTTTCAATCTTCGCGGTTTCAGGCCACACTCCAAACAATGATTCGTAGTAATGCAAGTTACTAGCCTTAACAACCGCCGTACGGGTTGCATCATCATTCGTATTTACTTGAAGTGAAAGGATTCTGCTAAACGGAAGAATGAAAAATAACGATACTGCAAACGTAATTCCAAAAACCGCAATCAATGCAATCGTTCCCTTGGCTAACCGTTGTTTCCGTAAACTGTTTGTTCGCGGAAGCTTTTTTACAAAAGAACGAGCCGTCGTTGGGCGGTGATGCTTCTTTGCTTGTTTGCGTTTCTTTTGTGCCTTTTCCCACGGAGTTAACTCGGCATTCGATTTTTTGAGCTTTTTCATCTTGATATCATTATCCCTCAGACTTATTTTTGATTAACCAAATCTTTTAATACATTATACAACCGATCGGCTGCATCCCGCACTCCTGCATCTGAAGCATTCTTTGCCATTTCACTTCGTTGAGCTGAATCATTCATTAACTGGTCAACGGCATCAGCCAGCTTAGCTCCTGTTAATTCCTTTTCGGTAATCATTTTGGCAGCATTTTTGTTTACCAAACTCATCGCATTTTTAGTTTGATGATCAGCTGTTACATACGGACTTGGAATTAAAATTGAAGGAATTCCCAATGCCGTAATTTCAGCTAAACTCGTTGCCCCTGCCCGGCCAACGATCAAATCGATTTCCGGAAGAATTTCAGGCATATTACTGATATATGGCTGAATTATCATATTTGATGGAATATCCTTTTGGGCGGCCTGCTTTTTGATTTCATCATAATGAACCTGCCCCGTTACAAAAAGAACTTGGTAAGGCTGGTCCTTAAACTTTGAAGCCGCATCCAAAGCAGCCTGATTAATGCCTTCTGCTCCGCGTGATCCACCAAAAATCAAAACGGTTGGATAATTATCCTTTAATCCGTATTCCTTTAACCGATTTTTATTTTCCATATGCGCAACTTGTTGTGCCCGTGGATTCCCGGTAAATACAATTTTGTTTTCAGGGAAATTTGAACGAACATCGTCAAAACAAATCGCAACTTTATCAACAAAATGACTTAAAAACTTGTTGGTTACTCCGGCAACGCTGTTTTGTTCATGAATAACGGTCGGAATATGCATCTTTGATGCCGCAAAAACGACTGATCCACAAACATAGCCACCGGTTCCAACAACAATATCCGGTTTAAATTCTTTAATGATCTTTTTAGATTCATGAATACTCTTCAAGAATAAATAAACCGTCTTAAAGTTTTCAAGTGAAAGTGAGCGTTTAAACCCTTGAATCTCAATTGTTTTAAAATCAATTCCCGCATCCGGAACGATTCGGCTTTCAAGGCCGCGATTGGTCCCAACATATAAGACCTTCGTTGTTGGATCTTTTTTCTTAGCCTCATCGATCAATGCAAGGGCTGGATAAATGTGTCCTCCAGTTCCACCGCCAGAAACTAATATCCTCATTTTGCTTCCTCCATTTTCTTGATCAAATCTTCAACTGCTTTAATGTACTGATCACCGCGGACTTCAAACGTTGGCCATTGATCCCAGCTTGCACATGCTGGTGAAAGTAAAATCACATCACCTGGTTGACTTAAACGGTATGCCTCTGGAACCGCCGTAACCGCATTTTCGGTTTTGACAATTTCCTTAATCCCCGCTTGCTTTCCGGCATCAGCCATTAGATCTGCGGTTTCGCCAAAGACAACTAATGCCCGCACATGCTTCTTAAAATAAGGAACCAAACGGTCAAACTTAAAGCCGCGATCAAGTCCACCTGCCAATAAGACAACCGGTTGATCGAATCCATCCAATGCTTTTTGGGTCGCTTCGATATCCGTTGCTTTCGAATCGTTATAAAACTTGCGTTCATTAAAGGTTGTAACGTATTGCATCCGGTGGCGTACACCTGTGAATTGTTGTAGAACTTCTTTGATGTTTTCAGCTGATTGGCCCATCAACTTGGCAGCAGCAATTGCAGCAAGGGCATTTTCAACATTGTGTGATCCGGGAACCCCGATTTGATCAGCTTCAATGATTTCTTCACCCTTAAAGTAAAGCACGCCGTCTTTTTCATATGCTCCCGCTTCGGTTTGATCCTCGCGTGAAAACGGAACAACGGTGGCTTGGGTGTGCTTACTAAATTGCCGTGCCTCTTCATTATCCCAATTAACAACAAAATAATCATCTGCCGTCTGATTCATTAAGATCCGCATTTTGGCATTCACATAATTTGCGTGTGATCCGTGCCAATCTGTATGAGCTTCATAAATATTAGTCAAAACTGCAATGTGCGGATGTAACGTTTTAATTCCCATCAATTGGAAACTCGATAATTCAGTTACCATCACGTCATCGGCAGTCGCTTGCTGTGCAATTTGAGTTGTCGGAATTCCGATATTTCCAGCTGCGTAAGCCTTGCCTTTTGACCGGTTTCGGTTCAACATTTCCGTGATCATTGTTGTTGTCGTTGTTTTTCCATTAGTTCCGGTAATCCCGATCATCGTTGCCTCTAAAACTTGATATGCAAGTTCCGGTTCAGTAATGACTGGGATTTTTTCTTCAATTGCCTTCGCAACTAACGGGTTGTCGTACGGAACAACGGGATTTTTAACAACCGTCGCTATTCCATCCAGTAATTCAAGCGGGTGGCTCCCAGTTACAACCTTCACCCCAATTTTTTTAAGTTCATCAACTTGGGATTGATTGGGCTGATTCGTCTTATCGTTGACAATTACCTGCGCTCCCAGCTTAACTAAAAGTTTAGCTGAATTTACGCCACTTTTCCCCATTCCGATTACAAGAACTTGTTTATTTTGATAAGAACTAATGTTTTTCATGACAACTAACTTCTTCCTAATACTTTATAAAATTACCATCACTGAAATCACAGCGGCAATTAAGCCGACGATCCAAAAAACAATATCAATTTGCCATTCATTCCAGCCACACATTTCGAAGTGATGGTGAATTGGACTCATTTTAAAAATTCGTTTTCCAGTCAACCGGAAAGACGTTACCTGAAGAATTACACTTGCAGTTTCAATTACAAAAATAATTCCGATGACAAGCAACGACAGCTCATGGTGAACTAAAATTGAAACGGCTGCAAGCGCACCCCCAAGGGCAAGTGAACCCATATCACCCATAAAGATTTTTGCTGGTTTGTGGTTAAAGAACAGGAATGCAACTAATGCTCCCATTACAGCAACACAGAAAATCAAAACGCCAAATTGATCTTGGGCCCACGCAATAACTGCATATGCACCAAAGGCAATAATTGATTGGCCGGCAACTAACCCGTCAATGCCATCCGTCAAGTTAACCGCATTTGAAAATCCGACTAACCAGAACATGACGAATAAGGCATAAAGAAATCCTAAATGAATTTCGTGACCAAAGAAACTAATTGAAAACGGAAAGCCTTCAAAATAGTAAACTGCCAGAAAAATAATTCCGCCGAGAATCTGGCCGGCAAGCTTTTGCCATGGCTTTAATCCTTCGTTTTGTTTCTTCCATAACTTGATTGAATCGTCCCAGAACCCAAGAAAACCATACAGGATCAAGATAAAATCAAGGACTAAAACACTTGGGTTTAAGCATTTGTAAACAAGTGGGACAATAATGCCCGTTATCAAAATTACAAAGTTAAAGACGAAGCCCCCCATTGTGGGGGTCCCTGACTTTTTCTCATGCCACTTTGGTCCTTCTTCACGAATCATTTGGCCCTGCTTTTTTCGATGGGCATAATTGATAAACGCCGGTAAAAAGACCGCCGTTAAAATTAAACTCATGCAAAATGGAAATAATAATTTAATGAACGTCATCTCTATTTCTCCTTGTTTTATTGCAATGCAATGTTAACTTGCTGATTCTTCGTTACAACCGTATTTGGTGAAACACTTTGAGACTTTACAAATCCAGTTCCATCAAAATGAACCTTGATTCCTAACATGTTTGCAAGGTTGCTTACATCATTCCGTGACCATCCCGTCATATCTGGGATCGTCTTTGCACCATTTGTAACAAGAATGACCTTTGAACCCTTCATAATCGTTTGACCTGCAGCAACGGATTGCTGGTTGATTTTTACCCCGTTACCACAGACAATTACGTTTGCGCCGGTCTTTTCTAATTCTTGTTTAGCAGTTGCAATACTTAATCCCTTAACGTTTGGAACCTTATTGTTTTGATTTGAACCGTTTGAACTGTCATCTTGCAATGCCTGTTTCATCATTGGATTGAAGACCGTCGCAAGGGCCTTAGTTGCAGCCCCTTCATTGCCAAACGTTTGTGGTTGTTGCATTGTAATATACAATACATACTTCGGATCATTCAACGGGGCAACCCCAGCAACGGAGAAGATGCAATTCATATCACCTGTAAGGTATCCGCCACCCTTTGGATTGGCAATTTGAGCTGTCCCAGTTTTAACCCCGACATTATAACCGTTGATTTTGTATGCTTGACCTGTCCCATTTGGATCAGTAATAACATCTTGCATCATTCCTAAAACCTGTTTAACGGTTGATGCCGTTACCGGATGACCAACCACTTTTCGTTTTGAGCGGTATACGGTCTTTCCAGTATTCGGATTAACGATCTTCTTAATTAATCGTGGTTGAACCATTTCACCATTATTGGCCAGCATTGAAAAGCCTTGCATCATTTGCATGACCGTTACATCAATACTTTGACCATAGGCTGTATTGGCTTGATCGATTGGATACTTGTAACCAATTGCACCGCTTGCTTCAGTTCCTAATCCTGGACCATTTACGGCTTTTAAGAAACCAAATGATTTCAAATAACGCAACCAGCGTTTAGCACCCAATTGTTGTTCCAAGTGGGCCATTACAACGTTTGATGACCGAATGAATGCTTGCCGGTATGTAATTGGTCCCCAACCATTGCGGTCCCAATCATAAACATATGCTCCGTCAATGTCATATCTTCCCGACATAAAGGTTACATTTGGATTATAGATTCCACTGTTAATTGCAGCTGCCATTGAGAAAATCTTCATACATGAACCCGGTTCATATACCGATTCAGTCAACGTATTCGTCCATGAATTGTTTAACCCCACCCGTGTTTGAGCATTAAACGTTGGGCGCTGAGTTGCCGCAATAATTTCACCCGTTTTAGCATTCATCA
The DNA here is from genome assembly GCF_001654615.1 of Ligilactobacillus aviarius. Classification (GTDB taxonomy): domain Bacteria; phylum Bacillota; class Bacilli; order Lactobacillales; family Lactobacillaceae; genus Ligilactobacillus; species Ligilactobacillus aviarius_B. Next base: position 3,686 of record NZ_LWUD01000026.1, on the reverse strand, counting down.
AAACGGCATCCATATTCTTTGGATGATATGCTTCTTCAGCCTTGGTCATCAAGGTTTCCAAATAGTTTTGCAAATGTCCATCAAGGGTCGTATAAACGTTATCCCCGTTTTTAACCGGTCGGGCAACGGCCTTTGTCCACGGTAATTTGGTTCCCTCAATATCGGTCTGTTCACTTTTGACCCCGTTTTGTCCTGCTAATTCAGAATTATAGTTCTTTTCAATTCCCATAATTCCGAGCAGTTTGCCATTTTCATTTTCAGCTAATCCAATCAAATGCGAAGCAAACGTTCCATTCGGATATAACCGGGCTTCGGATGGCGTGAAGTCGATCCCGGTAATATGCGCTGCTTGGATCCGTTTTTTAGTTTCAAGCGAGATGTTCTTCCCAGCTGATCCAAGTTCAACTTGATAAACATCTGGATCTTTGGGTGACAAAATCTTCTTGATTTTTGAATACGATGCTCCAAGATTTTCGCTTAAAACTTTTGCTGCCTTATCCTTTTCTGAAGCTTTTAAGTAAGCTGGCTTCCCGTCAAATGTCCGGGCTTCCTTTGAAAGGACAACGTATACGGAATATGTGGTTGTATCTTCAGCAATTACCTGATCATTCGCATCATAAATCGTTCCACGTTTAGCCTTGATTTCAGTTCGTTTTGCATACAACTGTTCCACTTTTTGACGCAAATTAACGCCGTCAGCACGATGAAAAATGCCGACATAAAAAAAGCGGAAGATAATCAATACAAAAACACTGAGAACTATGAAAAAGATCAGTTTTCCAAATTGCTTGCTATCTTCTGTATTTTCTTCTATCTTGCGCTTATTTTGATTATTCATTATTTAGTTACATTCCTTGTATTTTGTTCATTCAATGAAAGGCCATCTTTTTTAGCGATTCCCATTAAACGCGAACGACTTGAAAGTTCACTAATTTCTTGGCGAATATTTGAATTCTTACTGTTGAGCTTTGTTACTTGCGTTGTAACAGCTTGTAAATCGCTTTGCGCCGTATTAACGTGAATTGACGATGAAATCGTAACGCACCCGAGCAATGCTGCCCATCCTAATGAAACACATACGGCTAACCGTTCCCGTCGTTTAAATTTTTTCTTTTGAACATCGAGCGGATCAATTTGTGCCGTCGTTTGTTTCCTAATATTTGAATGATTTACAATTTTGCGTGCTGTTTCAGCCATCCTATTCACAACCCCATATTCTCTTATTTTATTCGTTCAATAACGCGCAACTTCGCAGAATGTGCGCGGTGATTTGTTTCAATTTCGCTTTTAGTTGGTAAAATCGGCTTGCGATTAACCAATCGATAATCAACTTCCATGCCTTGCGGAATAACCGGTAATCCCTGTGGTAAATCTGGTAAACTGGTCTTCTCTTTAAACATGCTCTTCACAAGTCGATCCTCAAGTGATTGGAAGGTAATTACACTTACTCGACCATCAATATTTAACATTTCAAGGACTTGTTCCAATGAAGTTTCAAGGGCTCCAAGCTCATCGTTAACTGCAATTCGTAAAGCTTGAAAAACTCTTTTGGCGGGATGACCACCTGTCCGGCGTGCCCGGGCAGGAATTCCCGCTTTGATGACTTCAACCAATTCCGTTGTGGTTTGAATTGGCTGAAGCTGACGCTGTTTTTCAATCTTGCGGGCAATCGACTTTGCAAACTTTTCCTCACCGTAACGTGAGAAAATCCGAACAAGATCGTTAAACGACCATTCGTTGACGATCTGCTTCGCAGTTAAGGCTTGGCCTTGATCCATCCGCATATCCAGCGGAGCTTCAAGTTTATAACTAAACCCGCGTTGAGCAACATCAAACTGAGGTGATGAAACTCCAAGATCATAAACCGCCCCATCAATTTTAGAAACTCCAAAATCATTAAGACGTTTCTTAATATTCCGAAAATTATCCTTAACTAATGTTAGTTTCCCACTTTGAAGCTGATTGTCAAGGGCTTTTTGATTATATCCAATCGCCGTTTGATCCTGATCAAAGGAAAATAATCGTCCGTTTTCATTTAATTGAGATAAAATTTTCCGGGTATGACCGCCACCGCCTAAAGTACAGTCAACATAAACCCCGTCTGGCTTGATTTTTAAATTTTCAACTGCTTCATTTAGCAAAACCGTTACATGTTTAAACTCAGCCATAGTCTCTCCTAAAATTCAAAGTCAATCATATTTTCCGCAATCTCATCAAAGTTTTCTTCGGCTTCATCAGTAAATGAGTTCCACCGTTCTTCTGACCAAATTTCAAAGCGGTTTGATACCCCAACAATCACACATTTCTTTTCTAATCCAGCATGTGAACGTAAAGTCTTCGGAACATTGATCCGTCCTTGCTTATCAAGTTCACTTTCAGTTGCTGCTGAATAAAAGAAACGCACGAACGAACGTGCATCGCGTTTATTAAGAGGTAATTTTTTCAGTTTTTCTTCAAGGACACGCCATTCATCCATTGGATATCCAAAAAGACATCCATCCAATCCACGAGTGATTACAAATTTCGAACCAAGCTGATCACGAAATTTTGCCGGAATGATCAACCGACCCTTTGAATCGATTGAATGTTGAAATTCACCCATGAACACGTGTCCTCACCACCTTCTAATTACCTTCATTTAACATCTTACCACATTCCCCCACTTTCAACCACTTAGTATTGAACAAAAACCACCCAATAAAAATTAAGTTTTTATTACAACGCTTTTTGACATTGAAACATTGTAAAACGAGTGCTTTTATCGCCTAAAGAAGGTGTGACAAAACAGTAAAAACGAGCGTGGTGGAAGCAGCAAAGTGAACGAATCGCGCAGCATAGATTCGGAGGTTTTCGAACTTCCTCTTGCTTCGCGTCGCAGCTCGTTTGTTTTGGAACACGATTATGCGGATATAACAAAAAGGCTGCGACTTACGTCACAACCTCTTTTTCTCCTTTAATTGAAAAACGATACTACTTTAAAAATCAATAACACACAGTATGTTCCTAGAAATAAAATATCAGCAACCCGCCAAAATTTAATCAAAAACTTCTTATATAGGATTTGACCTTCCATTAACGCATACAAAATCGTCATGATCAACCCATAAGCTGACAATCCGCAGATCAAAAACGGAATAATTGACAGCCCCATCACATCTTGCGAAAGAAAGTGAATTGCAACCAATAAGAACAAACTCATCACATCAAGCCGTTTGAAGTTTTTTAACTGTTTTCTGAAAAACCTTTTTTTCAAAAGTGTGAGAATCAACCACACCAAAATCAAAATCAATAATTGAACGTACCATTCTTTAATCATTTCATACCCTCATTTAAAAAGAACTCTGCATTCAATTATATAAACTCTGATTACAATTTTCAATTTTAGATTGAATCGTGGTTTGACACTCCGAATTATCAACGGTATAGTAACTTGTGTAATTGATATTAAAGGATGATTTATTGTGGCAAAAAAGAAAAAGAAAAAATCAACTTTCCAAAAGGTCACCATGGTCGTTGTATGGTTAATGTTGATTTTTACGATCGGTGCGGTTATTTTTGGGGCATTCGGTAGTCTTTTCAATTTATAAAAATAAAAGAGACTGTGACATAAGTATTCAATAAACAGCCTCAGTTATAAAAATAGCGAAATCCAATTTTTTAAATTGCATTTCGCTATTTTTTTCTTT
>NZ_LWUD01000025.1 GCF_001654615.1 Ligilactobacillus aviarius | reverse complement strand
CCTGAGAGATGATCAGGTAGATAGGATGGAAGTGGAAGTGCAGTGATGCATGGAGCGGACCATTACTAATCGGTCGAGGACTTAACCAAAGGTTAAGAAACGTGATGTTCGAGGTAGAAAGAATTATTATCTAGTTTTGAGGGAACAAGGTTCTCTTGAATAAAATAAGTGCGGTGATGATGGCTTGAAGGATACACCTGTTTCCATTCCGAACACAGAAGTTAAGCTTCAAAACGCCGATAGTAGTTGGAGGAACGCCTCCTGCGAGGGTAGGAAGTTGCCGTGCGAATTAAAAGCTATGTTGATTATCAACATAGCTTTTTTGTTTTGTCAGAGTTGAGATAGATGTTGTTTAATTAAAGTATTATCTTGAGTTTCTAATTCTTTAATTATGTGTAAATATGTGTTTTCAGTTGTGGTAATGCTGGCATGACCTAATCTTTTTGAAACTCCTGCGATTGAAACTCCAGCATATAAAAGCAAAGATGCATGAGTATGACGAAGACCATGAATTGAAATTTCAGGAATTCCAGCTTTAATACATTTATTACTAAGAAAATTATTAACCGTTGAATTATAAATTCTCTTTTTTACAAAAATTGGAGTAATAGGATTCAAATGAAGAATTAAGTTATTGAATTGAAGACAGGTTTTCCAATCAAGTGCAATTTTTCGGTTTGAAGATTCATTTTTGGTTGGTTGAAATCCCCCTTTTGCTTCTTTATAATTCCATGTTTTATTAATTGTTAGTGTTTGATTTTCAAAATCGAAGTCATTTGGAGTGACTCCTAAAGCCTCGGCAAAACGCAGTCCGGTTTTAGCAACCAATAAAACTAACCAATCGAGACTTGGATCATTTTTATTGGTTTTCAGCTGTTTTAAGAGAAGTTTTAGTTCGTTTTCATTAAGAAATTTAGTTTTTTTCTTTTTTGGTTTTTTTCCCTTAATTACAATTCTTCGAGTTGGATCCTTTTTTATTAATTCATCATCATAAGCGTCTAAAAGGGCTGCTTTAATTTGATGATGGAAGTCTTTTACGGTTTGACGTTCATGAGATTGAGCGTATAAGTTAAGTAATTATTGATATTTAACCCGGGTTACGTTTTTAAGCTTTAAATGAGGAATATTCTTTTCAATAAAACGATATGTTTCCCAATATTTTCTTAACGTCACTTCACGAACAGCGCCGTCTTTGTACAATTTGATCCATAATTTAAAATATTCTGGAAGAGTTGTCTCTTCATCAATTCTTTTCATATTATCCACCTCTGTAAATTTTGAATATTGCAATAATATTCATGATAAGGTAAATGATTAGAAAATGAATATCAAAAATAATTAATGGAATCCTTACATTAAATAGAAAAGGGTTAATATAATTAACCTTCAATTCATTTAATTATCATAAGAATTTTAGTAACTTATAATAATGAAAAAGTCACTATTTTAAAACTGAAAAACAAATAATTTCATCAAATAATAGTTCGATATGTAACCTCTTTCAAACGGAACAATTTAATATAATTGTTACAAATTAATTAAAACTTATCAATTTAACAAGTCTTAATTTTTGACGCTCCGCGGTAACTGTGCAATAATAGCGTTTGTTAAAGATGGGACTTAGGATATTTCGATAATATCAAATCATTATAAATTTGACAAAATGTAAATATCCATTAAGTTTTATTGCAATTATATTTTTTATTTTTAGAAAGAGGGTTTGCATTATGGATACAGTAAGCGAAAAGAAACCTGTAAGTAACGCTTATAAGTATTTCATGATTTTCCTTTGTATGTTTACGCAAGCCATTCCTTATGGGATTGCACAAAACATTCAACCATTATTTGTTCACCCGCTTGTTAATACATTCCACTTTAGCTTAGCATCATACACCTTGATCTTTACATTTGGTGCAGTTGCAGCTTCGATTGCTTCACCATTTATTGGTAAAGGTTTAGCTAAGGTTAACTTTAAAGTAATGTATATGGCAGGGATCATCATTTCAGCATTAGCATATGTAATTTTTGGAATTAGTTCAAAATTACCAGAATTTTACGGTGCTGCGATTTTATGTATGATCGGTTCAACATTCTTCTCAGGCCAAGGTGTTCCGTGGGTAATCAATCACTGGTTCCCAGGTAAAGGCCGTGGAACTGCTTTAGGGGTTGCTTTCTGTGGTGGGTCAATTGGTAATATTTTCTTACAACCATTTACGCAAAAGATTTTAGCAAAGTACATGGTTGGTGGAACAAAGACTGGTCACCTTGAATCAATGGCTCCATTCTTTATTTTTGCCGCAGCATTATTTGTAATTGGTTTGATCATTACATTCTTCATCCGGACACCTAAGGACAACGAAATCGTTGCTACAAAGGCTGAACTTGAAGAAGCTAAGAAGGCTGCTGCAGAAGCAAAGGCTAAGGAATTCGAAGGCTGGACTTCTAAAGAAGTTATGAAGATGCCATGGTTCTGGATCTTCAGTATCGGTTTCTTAATCATTGGAATTGGTTTAGCTTCATTGAACGAAGACTACGCTGCATTCTTGGATACAAAGTTAAGCTTCGGCGTTGTTGGTACAATCGGAATGATGTACGGCTTCGGTTGCTTAATTGGTAACGTTACTGGTGGAATCTTATTTGATAAATTAGGAACTGCCAAAGCAATGACATACGCTGCTGTAATGTACGTATTATCAATCGGAATGATGATCTTCGTCAGCTTCCAACCATTCGGCAGTCACGCAAGTAAAGTTGCCGGAATTGCATACGCAATCTTCTGTGGTTTAGCCGTATTTAGTTACATGTCAGGTCCTGCTTTCATGGCTAAAGACTTGTTTGGTTCTAAAGATGAAGGGGTTATGCTTGGACTCGTTGGTTTAGCATACGCAATCGGTTTTGCGATCGGTGCTCCATTATTCGGAATCATCAAGGGCATGGCAAGCTTCACCGTTGCATGGTATGTAATGATGGCATGCGTTGTTGTTGGATTCATTCTTTTGATCGTTTCAGTTGTAAAGATCAAAGGCATGCAAAAAGCTTTAATGAACAAACAAAACAACTAATTTTTAAAAATCAGTAAGTCGTAGGATATGAGGCTGTATTCTACGGCTTATTGTTTTAAGACTAATGATTCTTTAAATACGAGTCATAATATTAGAATTTTCAATTTAGTGAATGATAAACTATTCATATAGTTGATAAGTGAATTTTGAAGGGAGACATTATTATGTGTACAGGTTTACGTTTTAATGATTCAGAAGGTAATTTATACTTCGGCCGTAACTTGGATGTTGAATCAACATACGGCGAAAAGGTTATCGTAACACCAAGAAACTATGAATTACCATACAAGTTCTTGGAAGATGGAAAGACAACAAAGGCAATTATCGGAATGGGAATTATGGCTGGAGACTACCCAATGTACTTTGACTGCATCAACGAAAACGGTCTTGGGATTGCGGGATTAAACTTCCCACGCTATGCACACTTTACAGAAGGCCCAGTTGACGGCAAGACAAACATGGCACCATACGAATTTATGTTATGGTTGATGGAAGAATTCGACACCGTTGAAGAAGCTAAGAAAGGCTTAGCAAACTTGAACTTGGTTGATGCTCCATTTGCACCTCAAATGCCAGTTGCTCCATTACACTGGATCATCAGCGACAAGAAAGAATCAGTTGTTGTTGAACAAACAAAGGACGGCCTTAAGGTTTATGATAACCACGTTGGCGTTTTGACAAACAACCCTGATTATCCATGGCACATGACAAACCTTAACAACTATGCAGGTTTAACACCAAACGATGCAACAACGCATGACTGGAACGGTCAAGAAATTCGTCCATTAGGTGTTGGGACAGGTAGTTTAGGCTTACCAGGCGACAGCATCCCTGCTTCACGGTTCGTAAAGGTTGCTTACTTAAATGCAAGTTACCCAACAGTTGACGGTGAAAAGGCAAACGTTGCTAAGTTCTTCAACATTTTGAAGTCCGTTGCAATGATTGATGGAAGTGTCATCAATGAACAAGGTAAAGATGAATACACTGTTTACACAGGTTGCTTCTCAACCAAGACAAACACATACTACTACAACCGTTTCGACGACTTTGAAATGAAGAGCGTTCAATTTACAGAAGAAAACATGAATGCCGATAAGGTTACAATTTACTAAGATTTGTAAACTAATAATAAAAGAGGTCAGTGACTTGAATGAAGTGAACCCTAAAAGTTGGACACTTTATTAGCTAGGCAACCTGGGACTGAGTTCTGTATTGAACAGGACTCAGTCCTTTTAGTTTTACCTTAATTCTGTCGTTATTATT
>NZ_LWUD01000024.1 GCF_001654615.1 Ligilactobacillus aviarius | reverse complement strand
TGGGAAGGGTGAGATTGATGAGATAAACGCTGAAAGCATCTAAGTGCGAAACTCACCTCAAGATCGGATTTCCCATTCCGTAAGGAAGTAAGACCCCTGAGAGATGATCAGGTAGATAGGATGGAAGTGGAAGTGCAGTGATGCATGGAGCGGACCATTACTAATCGGTCGAGGACTTAACCAAAGGTTAAGGGACGTGGAGTTCAAGGTAAAGGTAGAAGAAATTATTATCTAGTTTTGAGGGAACAAGGTTCTCTTGAAGAAAATAAGTGCGGTGATGATGGCTTGAAGGATACACCTGTTTCCATTCCGAACACAGAAGTTAAGCTTCAAAACGCCGATAGTAGTTGGAGGAACGCCTCCTGCGAGGGTAGGAAGTTGCCGTGCTTGTTAATATGGAGGATTAGCTCAGTTGGGAGAGCATCTGCCTTACAAGCAGGGGGTCACAGGTTCGAGCCCTGTATCCTCCATTTGAGTCGCTAGCTCAGTTGGTAGAGCATTGGACTTTTAATCCAAGGGTCGAGGGTTCGAGCCCCTCGCGACTCATGGATGTCAATTTTGCGGGTGTGGCGGAATTGGCAGACGCGCTAGATTTAGGTTCTAGTGTCTTCGGACGTGGGGGTTCAAATCCCTTCACCCGCACCATTGCTATGCTGACTTAGCTCAGTTGGTAGAGCATCTGTCTTGTAAACAGAGGGTCGGAGGTTCGAATCCTCTAGTCAGCATTATGCGGAAGTAGTTCAGTGGTAGAACATCACCTTGCCATGGTGGGGGTCGCGGGTTCGAATCCCGTCTTCCGCTTTTAATAATTATGCCGGGGTGGCGGAACTGGCAGACGCACAGGACTTAAAATCCTGCGGTGAGTGATCACCGTACCGGTTCGATTCCGGTCCTCGGCATTGAATATGCACCCATAGCGCAACTGGATAGAGTGTCTGACTACGAATCAGAAGGTTGTAGGTTCGACTCCTACTGGGTGCATTATCGGGAAATAGCTCAGTTTGGTAGAGCACTTGGTTTGGGACCAAGGGGTCGCAGGTTCGAATCCTGTTTTCCCGATAGTAGAAGTCATCGCTGATCGGTGATGACTTTTTTACTATCAAGTTAAAGATAACAATATCGGGAAGTAGCTCAGTTTGGTAGAGCACTACGTTCGGGACGTAGGGGTCGCAGGTTCAAATCCTGTTTTCCCGATAATGTGAAGAGGGTGGACTTTTAAGGTTCATCCTTTTTTTGCTATATTAAGTATTTTTTGCAATTTGTCATTGTCATCAAGTATAATAAAAGTCAATGTTAGTCAAATAATGGAGGCGATTCAATGCAAAATCGAAATATTTCAGATATTATTGAAAGCTACTTAAAAGAAATCCTTGCAGATTCAAAGCAAATTGAGATTAAGCGGTCTGAAATTGCAGAACAATTTGATGTTGTTCCCTCACAGATTAATTATGTGATTAAAACCCGATTTAATATCCAAAATGGATACCTTGTTGAAAGCAAACGGGGTGGGGGTGGGTATATCCGAATCGCTAAAGTTAATTTGATCAATAATGTAAATGTAATTGATGACTTGATCGATTACATTGGCGAGGACATTAATGCCCGTAAAGGCCTTCAAATCATTCAAAGTTTATATGAAGATAAAGTTTTGACTAAGAAAGAAGCAAATTTAATCTTGGCTGCAATCGATAGTAATACGCTTTCGTTTGCAGATAAAAAAGTTGAAGATCAGGTTCGGGCACGGATTTTGATCAGTATATTAAATCGATTAAGGTGTAAAGAATAGGAGGAGCTGATTTAAATGGAAAACTACGACTTTACCGCAGCATCACAACGGGCATTGAAATATATCAGCTCATTGAATATTGGCGATCAAAAACGACAATTGGGGACAGCCGATCTTCTTTGGGGATTAGCAAATTCAACTCCAAGTATTGCAGCCGTTGTGCTGTCTTCAGAAGGGTTATTGCCTAATGAGATCTTAAATGAAATGGAACGCATTGGTAACCGCGAAAATGGTGACAACGGCGAAACTAAAGGCGGTTATACTCCAGGATTAAAGGCAACTTTTAAACTGGCAAAGAGAATTGCAGGACTGTTAAAATCCGATGAAATTGGGACCGAGCATTTATTATTAGCACTTCTTGCAGCGCCGGATTCCCTTGCTGTTCGGATTTTGAAAAACTTGGATATTGACGTTGCAAATGTAAAACGGACAACGTTGCTCCAATTAGGATTTGCCCCGTCAGAATTGAGTCGAATTCGCAAAGAAGCGGAAAATCCACGGAAACAAAAATCATTGATCGAAGAGCTTGGACGGGACCTTACTAAAATGGCCCGGAACGGAGAGATCGATCCCATTTCAGGACGGGAAAAGGAAATTAACCGGGTAATTGAAATTTTAATGCGGCGGTCTAAAAACAATCCGGTCCTATTAGGAGAACCAGGCGTTGGGAAAACAGCGATTGCAGAAGGACTCGCTCAACGAATTGCCGATGGGGAAGTTCCAACTGAATTAGCTGATAAGCGGATCGTTTCCCTTGATATGGGAACCTTAGTTGCAGGAACCAAATATCGGGGAGAATTTGAAGATCGGGTAAAAAAGATTCTTCGCGAGATCAAAGATGCTGGTGACATTATTTTGTTTGTCGATGAAATGCATACAATGGTTGGAGCCGGGGGTGCTGAAGGAGCAATTGACGCTTCAAACATTATGAAACCAGCGCTTGCACGGGGCGAAATTCAATTATTAGGGGCAACGACTCTTGATGAATATCATAAATATATTGAAAAAGATGCCGCGTTAGAACGGCGGTTTGCAACGATTAAAGTTGAAGAACCTTCAAAGGATGAAGCCTTTGAAATTATTTCAAATTTACGGGCCGAATACGAAGAGTTCCATCATGTGTTGATTTCAGACGAAGTTATTCAGGCAGCAATCAACTTAAGCAAACGTTATATTCCAGATCGGTTCTTACCCGATAAAGCAATTGATGTTCTTGACGAGGCTGCTGTTCGGGCTCATCTGCGAGATAATCAAAATAATGAAAGTCAAATTGGCCAGTTGCGGCTTCAGCAAAAGAAGTTAAAACAAAAAATTGATTTTGACTTAACGACCCGTCATATGGATGATTTAGTGTCAGCCCAAAAGGAATATGAACACAACCAAAAGCAACTTAAGCAATATGAAGAACAAGTAAACGATGAAGATCGGCAAAAGGTTAAGGTTACCCCTGAAGATGTTGCAACGATCATTTCTGAATGGACAAACGTTCCGGTCACGCAAATTTCAAAGACCGAAAGTGAACGCTTGTTAAATCTTGAAAAGACATTGCATCAACGGGTAATCGGTCAAAATGAAGCAATCAGTTCAATTGCGAAGTCAATTCGCCGGTCACGCAGTGGATTAGCGGATCCGCATCGTCCAATTGGATCATTTATGTTCTTGGGACCAACGGGGGTCGGAAAGACCGAATTAGCAAAGGCCCTCGCGGCTTCAGTCTTTGGCTCAGAAGACTCAATGATTCGAATCGACATGAGCGAATACATGGAAAAATTTGCATCGAGTCGGTTAGTTGGTGCTCCTCCGGGATATGTTGGTCATGATGAAGGCGGTCAGTTGACCGATAAGGTACGGGAAAATCCTTACTCAGTTGTTTTACTTGATGAAGTTGAAAAAGCCCATCCGGACATCTTTAATTTGCTTTTGCAGGTCTTAGATGATGGCTTTTTGACGGATTCAAAAGGCCGGAAAATCGATTTCCGCAATACGATCATCATTATGACGTCGAACTTAGGAGCAACGGATCTGCGTGATGAAAAAGAAGTCGGGTTCGGAGCAGCTACTCCCGAAAACGAATACCGGGCAATGTCGCAAAAGATTCATCAACGGTTAAAGCGGACGTTCCGCCCAGAATTTTTAAATCGGATCGATGATATTTTAGTCTTCCATTCACTTTCGAAAGATGAGTTGAATCAAATTGTAAAATTGATGGCGCAAAAAGTAATTAAGCGAGTTGCAGCTCAAGGAGTTAACTTAAAGATTACTCCCGCTGCGATCGATACGATTGCGAAGAAAGGCTACAACCCTGAATATGGGGCACGACCATTGCGGCGAGCACTTCAAACTGAAGTTGAAGATCGATTAAGTGAAGCATTGCTTTTAGGCGAACTGGACTCGGCTTCACAAGTAACGATTGGATCGCAAAAGGGAAAGATTACATTAAAGGTAAAAAAATAAAGCGGTAATTTTACCGCTTTATTTTTTTGATCAATTTTTTATGACTTGGAAGAAAGAAATCCAAAATGGGGAGTGCTAAATAAGCATAAATCGTTAATTTTGGATTTAAGAGTGCTAAAGCAATCAAGCTTCCGTTTAAGATGAATAGCAAAATCGTTCGCAATCGCATTTGCCGGTCGGTATGGTCTTCAATAATTGCTGCCCGTTCGGCGGGTAAAGCAGAGAAAATATGAATTGAAAAAACGATATGGCGCAACCAGGTTCGAACGAGTTGGGCAATTAAGTAAACAATTCCGTAATTTGCAACAGCCAAAGCGCTTGGCTTTTCGATGATCCATGAAGTAAGAACAGGCAGCAAGGTTAAGTCTGCCAGATACATCAGGTCAACGATAATCACTCGTTTGGGAGCCTGCTTAATGTTACTTAACAGTAAGGTCAAGTGGTACCAGAAATTTCCAATAACAAACAGACTAAGATAGTGATAGAAAATTTGATCCGACGGGATCTTGTTTTCTATCACTTTTTCTTTGCGTTAAAGTGATAAATGAAGTTGACATGTCGTGAGCTTTTTTGACACTGTATGTTCCATTACACAATGA
>NZ_LWUD01000023.1 GCF_001654615.1 Ligilactobacillus aviarius | reverse complement strand
CTACCTGATCATCTCTCAGGGGTCTTACTTCCTTACGGAATGGGAAATCCGATCTTGAGGTGAGTTTCGCACTTAGATGCTTTCAGCGTTTATCTCATCCATACATAGCTACCCAGCGCTGCCCCTGGCGGAACAACTGGTACACCAGCGGTATGTCCATCCCGGTCCTCTCGTACTAAGGACAGATCCTCTCAAATTTCCTACGCCCGCGACGGATAGGGACCGAACTGTCTCACGACGTTCTGAACCCAGCTCGCGTACCGCTTTAATGGGCGAACAGCCCAACCCTTGGGACCGACTACAGCCCCAGGATGCGATGAGCCGACATCGAGGTGCCAAACCTCCCCGTCGATGTGGACTCTTGGGGGAGATAAGCCTGTTATCCCCAGGGTAGCTTTTATCCGTTGAGCGACGGCCCTTCCATACGGAACCGCCGGATCACTAAGCCCGACTTTCGTCCCTGCTCGACTTGTAGGTCTCGCAGTCAAGCTCCCTTCTGCCTTTACACTCTGCGAATGATTTCCAACCATTCTGAGGGAACCTTTGGGCGCCTCCGTTACCTTTTAGGAGGCGACCGCCCCAGTCAAACTGCCCACCTGACACTGTCTCCCGCCGTGTTTGCCGGCGCAGGTTAGAGTGTTCATACAACGAGGGTAGTATCCCACCAACGCCTCCAGCGAAACTAGCGTTCCGCCTTCAATGGCTCCTACCTATCCTGTACAAGTTGTACAAACACCCAATATCAAGCTACAGTAAAGCTCCATGGGGTCTTTCCGTCCTGTCGCGGGTAACCCGCATCTTCACGGGTATTATAATTTCACCGAGTCTCTCGTTGAGACAGTGCCCAGATCGTTACGCCTTTCGTGCGGGTCGGAACTTACCCGACAAGGAATTTCGCTACCTTAGGACCGTTATAGTTACGGCCGCCGTTTACTGGGGCTTCAATTCTGAGCTTCGCCGAAGCTAACTCATCCTCTTAACCTTCCAGCACCGGGCAGGCGTCAGCCCCTATACTTCATCTTACGATTTTGCAGAAACCTGTGTTTTTGATAAACAGTCGCCTGGGCCTTTTCACTGCGGCTGACCCGGAGGTCAGCACCCCTTCTCCCGAAGTTACGGGGTCATTTTGCCGAGTTCCTTAACGAGAGTTCTCTCGCTCACCTTAGGATTCTCTCCTCGACTACCTGTGTCGGTTTGCGGTACGGGTATCAAGATCCTCACTAGAAGCTTTTCTTGGCAGTGTGACATCGATCTCTTCACTACTTTAATTTCGTTCCCCATCACAACTTGTTGTTACGCAACTAAGCATTTGACTCAGCTACCAACTCATTGCTTGGACGCACATTTCCAGCCGTGCGCTTCTCTAGCCTCCTGCGTCCCTCCATCGTTCAAACAGATCTTAATAGTACAGGAATCTCAACCTGTTATCCATCGCTTACGCCTCTCGGCCTCAGCTTAGGTCCCGACTAACCCTGGGTGGACGAGCCTTCCCCAGGAAACCTTAGTCATTCGGTGGATTAGATTCTCACTAATCTTTCGCTACTCATACCGGCATTCTCACTTCTAAGCGCTCCACCAGTCCTTACGATCTAGCTTCGTTGCCCTTAGAACGCTCTCCTACCATGCACTACGTGCATCCACAATTTCGGTAATGTGTTTAGCCCCGTTACATTTTCGGCGCAGGATCACTCGACTAGTGAGCTATTACGCACTCTTTGAATGGTGGCTGCTTCTGAGCCAACATCCTAGTTGTCTATGCAATCCCACATCCTTTTCCACTTAACACATATTTAGGGACCTTAATTGGTGGTCTGGGCTGTTTCCCTTTCGACTACGGATCTTATCACTCGCAGTCTGACTCCCGGATATAGATCTGTGGCATTCGGAGTTTATCTGAATTCAGTAACTCTTGATGAGCCCCTAGTCCAAACAGTGCTCTACCTCCACGATCCTTTACTCCGAGGCTAGCCCTAAAGCTATTTCGGAGAGAACCAGCTATCTCCAAGTTCGTTTGGAATTTCACCGCTACCCACACCTCATCCTAGCATTTTTCAACATACACAGGTTCGGTCCTCCAGTGCGTTTTACCGCACCTTCAACCTGGACATGGGTAGGTCACCTGGTTTCGGGTCTACACCTACATACTGAAACGCCCGTTTCAGACTCGCTTTCGCTGCGGCTCCGGACTTTCCTCCTTAACCTCGCATGCAAGCGTAACTCGCCGGTTCATTCTACAAAAGGCACGCCATCACTCATTAACGAGCTCTGACTACTTGTAGGCACATGGTTTCAGGAACTATTTCACTCCCCTCCCGGGGTGCTTTTCACCTTTCCCTCACGGTACTGGTTCACTATCGGTCACTAGGTAGTATTTAGCCTTGGGAGATGGTCCTCCCGGATTCCGACGGAGTTTCACGTGTTCCGCCGTACTCAGGATCCTGGACTGAGGAAACAACGTTTCGCTTACAGGACGATTGCCTTCTCTGGTCGATCTTCCCAGATCGTTCAGCTACGTTATCTCTTGGTAACTCAAATGTCCAGTCCTACAACCCCAAAAAGCAAGCTTCTTGGTTTGGGCTGTTCCCACTTCGCTCGCCGCTACTATGGGAATCGAATTTCTTTCTCTTCCTGCGGGTACTTAGATGTTTCAGTTCCCCGCGTCTTCCTTCAACTAAGCTATGAATTCACTTAGCGATAAAACCTCACGGTTTTGGGTTTCCCCATTCGGAAATCTCCGGGTCATTGCTTACTTACAGCTTACCGAAGCTTATCGCA
Organism: Ligilactobacillus aviarius; assembly: GCF_001654615.1. Lineage (GTDB taxonomy): Bacteria > Bacillota > Bacilli > Lactobacillales > Lactobacillaceae > Ligilactobacillus > Ligilactobacillus aviarius_B. The sequence continues at coordinate 274 of NZ_LWUD01000023.1, read as the reverse complement.
GTTAGTCACGTCCTTCATCGGCTCCTAGTGCCAAGGCATCCACCATGCGCCCTTAATAACTTAACCTCAACTATCTTATGATAGTGGTCTATGAGTTTAGCGATTAAGAACTTTTTCTTGTTTTAAACTCTTTAAAACGCGGTGTTCTCGGTTTTATAAAGAAATAAATTATTATCTAGTTTTCAAAGAACAAGTTTCGAGAGTGTAGATCTCTCAAAACTGAATAATGTTTCAACATGTGCAGTTTCCGTATTATTCCTTAGAAAGGAGGTGA
>NZ_LWUD01000022.1 GCF_001654615.1 Ligilactobacillus aviarius | reverse complement strand
TTTGAGGCGTGGTTTTTATTAAAAATTTGTTATAAATTAGTTTTCTAATGGCTAAAATCTTAATAATAAAAGGAAAAGTTGCTTGCAATGTACTTTACTTAATGGTATCTTCATTTTAGATTTTTTGTATTTAAGGGAGAAATTCAATTGGAAAAGACATTAGTTATTAACTCAGGAAGTTCAACTTTGAAGTTCAAGTTATACTTGATGCCGGAAGAAAAGGAAATTGCAAAGGGATTACTTGAACGGATTGGATTTGACGGTTCAGCGATTAAGATCGTCTATGGCGATGGCAAGCAATATACCGAAGAATTACCGTTAGCTAATCATGCGGTCGCCATCAAAGAGATGCTGCGGTTATTGAAAGAGCTTAAAATCGTTGATGATTTTGAAGAAATTACGGGGGTTGGTCACCGGGTCGTTGCCGGGGGCGAATATTTTGATCAGTCAGTCGTAATTGATGATGATGTAATTCAAAAAATCGATGAATTGGCTGATTTTGCACCATTACATAATCCGAATAACTTGATTGGAATTCAAGAATTCAAGAAATTATTACCGGACGCAACCGCGGTCGCTGTTTTTGATACGGCCTTTCACCAAACGTTACCGGAAGAAAACTACATGTACAGTACGCCGTACGAATGGTATGAAAAATATGGCGTTCGGCGTTACGGGGCTCACGGAACAAGCCACCAATTTGTTGCCGAAAAAGCGGCTGAATATTTAGGCAAACCATTAAAAGATCTAAAAATGATTACATGCCATTTGGGTGCTGGTTCTTCAATGTGCGCCATTAAGGATGGTAAGTCATTTGATACTTCAATGGGCTTTACCCCGTTGACAGGGATTACAATGGGAACGCGTTCAGGAGACGTTGACTTTTCATTAGTTGCTTATGTAATGAAAAAAATGCAAACAACGGATGTTGATGCAATTTTAGATACATTGAATAAGAAGTCAGGACTGCTTGGGGTTTCAGGACGGTCACTTGATATGCGGGACTTACAAGCCGCTGAAAAAGACGGCGACCAACGGGCATCCCTTGCCATTCGGCTTTTTGTAAAAAATATTGTTCGGTATATCGGTCAATATTATGTTGAAATGGGCGGTTTAGATGCCATTGTCTTTACTGCTGGAATTGGTGAAAATGAAGGGGCAATCCGGAAGCGGATCATCGACCGGCTTTCATTCATGGGTGTAGCAATGGATGATGCGAAGAATGATGCCAACGTTGATGGCGTTGTTTCAACCGCGGATTCAAAGATTGCTGTGTTACGAGTTCCAACAGATGAAGAATTAATGATTGCACGCGACGTTGAACGGTTGAAAAAATAATTAATTGAATGCTAAAGAAGTCGGCGAAAGCCGGCTTCTTTTTTTATGAAGCGCTTGCAAATGAGAGCAAGCTAAATATAATAGAAATTAATTTCAGGGGAAAGAAGGAAGTTATAATGTTATTAATGCGGATTTTTGGGGTTGTCTTATTTTTAATTGGGCTTTGGCAGTTTTATGCAACGTGGAAATATCATCATTTTTTAACAACGAAGGGAACGGATAATGCCTTTAGCCCGCTTGCGTTGTATTATGGCCTTGCTTTGGGAATTGTTGCCTTTTTACTTGGCCTAGGTCTGATGATTTCACCGCAATGGATGTACGGTCTGATCCAGTAAAAAGTTAAAGAAAAGGTTAAGCAAAAATATTCAGGAAAGAAAAATTAGAATTCAGGAAATTTTAAATTATTTTCATTAGAAAAGAATAATATAGTAATTGAACATAGATAGGTTCTATGTAGAAGATAAACACTTTAATAATGACAAACAGTGGTATTAATTTTCACTTACTCAAACTTATTATTGTACGAATATTTAAACCGTCAAATACATGTTTACAATGTATTTACTCTTTGACAATAGATATAATCTATGAAATAGTATCCTCTCCCAACCGATACTGAAAATGATTAACCTAGACCATTGTTTAGTCAATTGCTTGCGAAGGCTCGCCTTGCTCTTGACCCCTTTATAATTTATGGTAGAGCTTTCAGAAGCGTTGAAGATGAGACCGCCCAGTCCCATCTTTTTTTATTAGCTGAAAAAGATTAAAATAAAGCTAATTTAAGCAAAGGAAAGTGAGCAGGATGGGACAGCATAAAATAATTGCGCATCGCGGAATGTCGACGTTAGCGCCTGAAAATACAATGGCGGCGTTTGATTTGATGCCACGATACGATGTAAATTGGCTTGAAACGGATCTCGCAATCACGAATGATGAAAAATTAGTAATTATGCATGATGGTGATGTTGCCCGGACAACGAATGGGCGTGGACGAGTAACAGCGTTCAGTTTTGAAGAACTGCACCGGTTATCTGCAGGAGCGTGGTTTGATTCGAAATTTAGAAATGAAAAGGTTCCGACTTTTGATGATGTGATTGATTTTGTTAACCGGAATCAAATTAACCTTAATTTAGAAATCAAACCGATCAACGGAAAGGATGCCGCTCGTTTGACCCGTTCAATGGTGCGGCAGTTGGCAAACCGAATTGATCGAATCGATTCGCGAATTCGGGTGATCATTTCCTCGTTTTATCCAGATATTTTAATGAAGATGAAGCAGGTGCGGCCGGATTTAGAATATGCGTGCCTGTTTAACCAATATACCCTTTCATTAACGAAACCCTTAACAGGTCTTTTAAATACTAAAATTGTTCATCCGGATAACCGCCGATTAACGGCTGCCAAAGTTCGACGGCTGAAGAAGGCCGGGTATGAAGTTAACGTTTGGACAGTGGATAAGATCGATCGGGCTAATCAGTTGTTTAACTGGGGCGTTGACGGGATCTTTACCGATATTGGCCAGGATTTTCCAAATCATCGCCAAGAACAGATTCAGGATAGTCATTATTTGACGACCTGGTTTTAGGTTTCATGTGAAACAAAAAGCGGTTGTGACACAAGTCGCAACCGCTTTGCTATATCTTTATAATCGGGTTCCAAAACAAACGGAGCTACGACGCGAAGCTGGTGAAGCTCGAAAATCTCCGAATCTCGTTCGTTTTTCTGCTTCCACCACGCTCGTTTTTAACGTTTTGTCACACCTTCGCTTTTTATTTAATCAAAAGTTTTAAAACAAGTGAAACGATTAGGACAAGAATGACAGCCCCAATGATTGACGGGATAATTGCCATTCCGGCAATTACAGGTCCCCAAAATCCGAGTAGATGTTCGCCGAGTGCGGAACCAATTAAACCAGCAATGATATTCGCAATCCAGCTCATTGACCCTCGCCGGTTTGTCAACCAACCTGCAATTGCGCCGATAACGGCCCCAATAATTAGGACCCAAATTAAATGTAACATTTAAATTCCTCCTTCTAACTGATGTCTTATTATAATCAATTAAGTTTAAAATCTTTTTCAATTTGTTTAATATTTTGTGGTCGAAGAGTAATTTTTAATACTAAATAGATAAATAGCAGGAAGAAAATAATATTAATAATTCCATTCCCAAATAACGGTGCAATGTGGGTTAGGATCACCGCACAGAACGTTTCGATAAAACCAAAGAAAATCGAAACGATAATGTTGACGCTTCGGAGGTAAAAGAGTCCGCACATTAGTCCGAATGCAAATTCAGCAACGAGTTGATAAATTGTTGAAAGAACGCCCCCGTACATGTTATTGAGAATAAATACTTCAAAAACACTGAACAACGCAGAACTTAAGATTAAACTTTTAAGGATGACGTTGGAAGAAGGTTGCCAATTATGAATCATTGCAGGCATTAAAATGGCGTAGAACATGATGACTGGAATTGTTGCGGATGCTAGGATGAAAAACAGCCAGAAAAACGGACTGAGTGAAATTTCAAGTGAGGTTGCCGATGGAACCGTCTTAAACATTGCATTGATCGCAATTACAAAAATCAGTGCAAAAACCAAAAGCCAGCCAATCCGTTTAAAGCCGTACCATTCAAAATAGATCTTTTCTTTTGTATACAGCCAATTAATTGCGAGGGCAATGACGATCGTAATCAAGTTGCTGATCAGCATATCATTTGCATTGATCCGAACATGAAGTGCCCGGCAAACAATGTGCAAAAGCAACATTCCGCATAGCCATAACAGTAACGTGATCCATACTCGTTTAAAATCTTTTGTATTTTTCTTTTCAGTCATAATTTAGTCCTTAAATTTATTTTTATTACTATATTTTAATACATATCCCGGATGAATTAAATTTAAAGCAGGCATGAAATTCAAATAAAAGTAAAATTAACGGTATAATTAAAGTTAAGAAAGGAAGCGGAAGCAATGGAACACGTTATCGTTGATTCAAACATTGATACGGTCGAAAAAAAGGTCGTTGATTTTATTCACGGAAAAGGATTCAAGGTTTTTGATAACATTGATCAAAAAGCCGAAGCTGATAATGTTGGCCTTGAAATTCCTGAAACCCGGTTGATTATTTTTGGAAATCCAAAAGTTGGAACATTATTAATGCAAGAAAATGATGATGTTACCTTTGAATTACCAATCAAGGTCTTATTGATTGCAAAGGATGATCAAACGGAACTGATTTACCGTGATCCATGTGATTTCCCGGGAAATGATCAGTTAAAGGAACAAGGGAAAAAAATCATTGAAAAGATGCACCACATGTATCAAGAAATGATGGAAGCTGCGAAATAAAAAATTGCACCATGCTGAATGGTGCAATTTTTTTACTTAAATGCAATGTAAATCTGGTGACTCCGAGGAAATTCGATGTTCATCCGTTCCTTTAAAACCGAAATACATTTTTGTTGATTCAATTTTGAAGCTTGAAAATGTTTAAAACCATTTTCGTTTAATTGATAATTACCACCGTTTTGGGTAATTTCAATTTTCCGATCCCGTTTCCATGTTGTCAGGATCACATGAAGCCGTTTGCCAGTCTTCATTCGCTTTTGAATCATTACTGAAGCGTTATTCCGCGTGATTAATTGCAAATTATTCATCTCCGTTTCATCTACTCTTAATTTTACAAATTTTAAAGATAAAAAGCACGGATAAAGTAATTACAAATTAAAATCGCGCTTGATTTGGTTTCGCGGACGCGGTTTAAGTTGGAAAAATAAGACCAATAACGCCACGATCAGAATTGGGAGCGCAGCGCCCCACCCGGCCTGGCTTTCGGTAGTATTAGTCAAGCTAATCGAAGTAAAGTCCACGAGCAGGTGGAACAAAATCGGGGTGATCAAATTATTTGTCCGCAAATACATGAATGCTAAAATCACTCCCAAAGAAAAGGCGACCACGATTTGAACAATGGTATTCGGAAGCGGCTGTGAAAAAGCATTAACGGCGTGGGTAAGGCCAAAAATCAAGCTGCTTAAAAGCACGCCGCCTAAAATTGGATTTTTTCCCCGCCAATTATGAATCAGACTTCCAAGAATCATTCCGCGAAAGGTAAGTTCCTCAGCAGTCCCAATTAGAGCCGCTAAAACGAGATAAAGTCCAATATGGTGCATCTGACGATGATTTAAAATAATGGCGATGATGTAATAACCGATAAAAAAGTCGACCATCCAGGATCGCAGAAAGATGTTCCAGTTGCTAAAATGGAATTTTTCTTTGGTATAAAAATGGTTAATTAATAAAGTGGCGATAATGATGCCAATTTCGCATCCGCCTTGAAGAAGTAATTGGCCTTTAAAAAGGGTAATGTTTAATTTTTCTTGAACAACTGCAAGCAGGATATTAATTCCAAAAAAGCAGATGATCCAAAAAGCCCAGGAAAGCCAGGGTTTACTGATTTGCTTTGAATGATTGGCTGGTGCCATTCAAATTCCTCCTCCACTGAGTCTTTAATCCTAACTATAACAGAAATTGAGATGAAGACTTACTGATTACAATCTAAATTCCAAAATTTGATGATCAAAGGGTTAAAAGCTGGTAAAATCTTGGATTATTCTTCACATCGATCATTACAAAATGGTAAAATTAAAGTGATTTTATTTGAAACGATTAAATCCGATATTTAGCAAAAGAGGTATCCGAATGAAGAAATCATCAGTTTTTGATCAGAGGACATCTGCTTTGAAAAAAATTGTAAAGGGGCGCAAAGCAGAAGCTCAATCATCAGCTGCGACGGTGGAATCTGCCACTCCAACGGCATCTTCACGGCGGGCGTCCCTTGAAGGTCAACTTGATGCGGCGCAAACTAAATTGCGTGAATTAAGTCATGAAATTGAACAGTTGCAAACGGCGGTCGATACTCAGCACCGGCAAGCAGATCAAGCAAAGCAGGCGGCTCAAACCGCACAAGCCGAACAACAACGCATTGAAGAACAAAAAGTTCAGGCGCAGCAAGATCTTCAAAGTGCCACGATTGAAAATATCAATAAGCTGAGTCAAAAAATCAGCAATAAGCAAAATGATATTTTGATCGATCGCCAACGAATCGATGAATTAAAAGATGCAAAGGACACGGGAAAACGTTCAGCGGAAGATGAGGCCCAAATCAAGCGGTTGAATGAACAGCAAAAAGCCCTTGAAGAAACGCAGACTGAAGTTCAAAAAAACGTTGACGGGGCAAACCAAATCGTTCAGCGCGAAGTTCAGGCAGTTGAAAAGGCCAAGGTCGAAATCAGCGACGCGGCTGATCAAGATGTTCAGCAGGCCCGGGAAAAACTTCAAACGAAGCAGATCGATTTAAATACTGCCCGGTATAATTTACGGGGAGCTGAACGGAAGTTAGCGGATGTGAAGGAAAATCTAACGGAAGTTAAAAATCAAACAAGCCTTCTTCAAGGCGATGCGGCTGCGACCCTTCAAGCTACAAAAGAAAAGTTAGCGAACGATGAGCAGCTTTTGGTTGATTATCAAAATCGGTTGGCGGTTCTCCAAAATGCGAATAACCGGATGCAAAGTTTACGGGCTGAATTGCGCCGGGCAGAGGAAGCTGTTCAACGCGAAACCCGGAAACGGGAAAATCTTCAGCAAGAATTGGCTGAAAAGATCAACCAGTTAACGGTGGCGAAACGCAAGGGCCTTGATTGCCAACAAGAAATCGAAGAATTACAGCGCAAGTTACGGACAGCGCCGCAACCGGAAATTCAAAAGCCGGCAGTTTCGAACCAGCGATTGCCGCAAGTGGGTGAAAATGCTCATCATCACGGAACGCCTAAGCGGACATCCTTACTAAAAGTTGCTGCATTAACGGTTTCAGAAATCCTTACCCGGCTTGATTTCGGCCACCATAAAAAGCGCAAGGAATAGTAAAGAGAAGTTAAAACTTTTGCTAAAAATCGTCATATAAAATTCATAATTACGGGGCATACTAAAAGCATAGTAAATAACATCCCTAGTTATTTGCTACCTAACATACTCCAAATATACAATCCTTTTTCTCTAATCTATGGTTACATAGATTAGAGTTTTTTTATTATGGTGATTTCTTGACTTTTAAAAAATAACCAAGTAAGATTAACCACGAGATAGTTTGAATAGTAGATAAAGTAGTCAAAGTGCTTTATCCACGCTTTTTAGTAGTCGCTAATTGGTGTGGTGGAGGCACTTTTTTATTTTTTTCAGACTAAATTAGTGAAGAAAGGGATTCGGAAATGGTAGAAGAACAAACAGAATATGATACAATTGCTGCAATTTCGACTCCGCCTGGTGAAGGCGCAATTTCAATCGTGCGTCTAAGCGGGGACGATGCATTGCCAATCGTCATGAAGATGTTTAAGGGGAAGGACTTAACAAAGGTCCCAACGCACACGATCAATTACGGCCACATCATTGATCCGAAAAACGGCGAAACCGTCGATGAAGTTATGGTAACCGTTATGCGGGCACCGAAAACATATACCCGGGAAGACATTGTTGAAATTAACTGTCACGGCGGAATCGTTCCAACCAACAAGATTCTGCAATTATTGCTGACAAACGGTGCGCGGATGGCTAATCCAGGTGAATTTACTGAACGGGCCTTTCTTCACGGTCGAATCGATTTGACCCAAGCAGAATCAGTCCTTGATATTATCAAGGCTAAAACTGACCGTTCAGCCAAGTTAGCGCTTGATCATCTTGGTGGAAGTTTAGCAAAGTTGATCCGTGGATTGCGTGAAGAAATTCTTGATACCTTATCAAAGGTTGAAGTTAATATTGATTATCCTGAATATGATGGGACAGAAATGATTACCACAAAACTTTTGAAGGAACGGACGATCGAAGTTAAGAAGAAAATTGATAAGTTGCTTGAAACTGCTCAAGGTGGAAAGATTTTACGTGAAGGACTCGCAACAGCAATTGTTGGCCGACCAAATGTTGGAAAATCAAGTCTTTTAAATTATCTTTTACATGAAGATAAGGCAATTGTTACTGATGTTGCCGGAACAACCCGTGATGTAATTGAAGAATATGTCAATATTAAAGGAATCCCATTGAAATTGATCGATACAGCTGGAATTCGTGAGACAGAAGATAAGGTTGAAAAAATCGGGGTTGAACGGTCACGCAAGGCAATCGACCAGGGCGACTTGGTAATTTTAGTATTGAATGCCAGTGAACCGTTGACGGATGAAGACCGGCAGTTGATCGATTTGACGAAGGATAAGCAACGGATCGTGATTTTGAATAAGACCGACTTGCCGCAAAAGATTGAAATCGATGAAGTTGAAGATTTAGTTGGTAAGGAAAACATCATTCAAACATCAATTCCAAATGATATCGGCGTTGACGATGTTGAACAACGGATCAAGGACATGTTCGCTAATGGAATTGAAAGTTCACAAAACGCGGTCATCATCAATAATGCCCGGCACGTTGCCTTGTTAAATAAGGCTGCTGACTCATTGGATGCCGTTTTAGTTGGAATTAAGAATGGGATGCCCGTTGATCTTTGTCAAACCGATATGCGCGATGCTTGGGAAGACTTAGGTGAAATTACCGGGGATTCATATAAAGATGAATTGTTGGATGAATTATTCAGCAAGTTCTGCTTAGGAAAATAAAAACGATTTAAGGAGAAGACAATGCAAGTAGCAAAAGGAAAACCTTATAAGGCAAAAGACTACGACGTGATCGTTGTTGGTGCGGGGCATGCCGGCTGTGAAGCAGCATTGGCAGCTGCCCGGATGGGAAATAAAACCCTTTTAATGACGATCACCCTTGAAATGGTTGCATTTATGCCATGTAACCCATCTGTCGGCGGTCCGGCAAAGGGAACCGTTGTCCGTGAAATTGACGCTTTAGGCGGTGAAATGGGCAAGAACATCGATAAGACGTACGTTCAAATGCGGATGTTGAATACAAGTAAGGGTCCAGCAGTCCGTGCATTGCGGGCCCAAGCCGATAAGCGGCAATACTCAATTGAAATGAAGCATACCCTTGAAGAAGAACCGAACTTAACTTTACGGCAAGGAATGGTCGATGATTTGATCGTTGAAGACGGCGAAGTTAAGGGGGTTGTTACAAGTACCGGGGCGCATTACGGTGCCAAGACCGTTGTTTTAACAACCGGAACATCTGCCCGCGGGAAGATCATTATCGGGGAATTAATGTATTCATCAGGTCCGAATAACTCGCAACCGGCCCTTGAATTAACGAAAAACCTTGAAGAAAAGTACGGCTTTGACATTGTCCGGTTTAAGACCGGGACCCCGCCGCGAATCGATGGCAACACGATCCACTATGATGAAACGGAAGAACAGCCAGGAGACGCTGAAGTTAACCACTTTAGTTTTGAAAGCTCTGATGATGAGTATATTCCCGTTAAGGATCAATTATCATGCTGGCTGACCTATACAAACGAAAAGGTTCACCAAATCATTCGGGATAACCTTGATCGGGCCCCAATGTTTACCGGGGTAATTGAAGGGGTCGGTCCGCGTTACTGCCCTTCAATTGAAGATAAGGTCGTTCGGTTTGCTGATAAAGACCGGCATCAACTTTTCCTTGAACCTGAAGGACGGAAGACGGATGAGTACTACATTGATGGCTTATCAACTTCATTGCCTGAAGAAGTTCAGTTACAAATGATTCACAATGTTAAGGGCCTTGAAGATGCCGAAATGATGCGTCCGGGATACGCAATCGAATACGATGTTGTTTCCCCGTATCAATTACGGCCAACCCTTGAAACTAAGTTGATCAAGGGTCTTTATACGGCAGGTCAGATCAACGGAACGTCAGGTTATGAAGAAGCTGCTGGTCAAGGGTTGATTGCTGGAATCAATGCCGGCCGGCACGCTTTAGGCAAGAAAGAAATCGTGCTTAAACGGAGCGATGCTTACATTGGCGTTTTGGTCGATGACTTGGTTACAAAGGGAACGAATGAGCCATACCGGTTGTTGACTTCTAGGGCTGAATATCGTTTAATTTTACGGCATGATAATGCGGACTTGCGGTTAACGGATATCGGGCATGAGATCGGTTTGATTTCAGATGAACGGTATGCAAAATTTGTTCAAAAACGGCAAGACATTGAAGATGAAAAGAAGCGGCTTGAATCAATTCGAATCAAGCCAAATCCGGAAATTGATGCTTATCTTGAAGCTCATGGCGACAAAGCATTGAAGGATGGCGTATTAGCCAGTGACATGTTACGGCGGCCATATATGAGCTACCAAGACCTATTGAAGTTTATTCCTGCTCCGGACCATGAACTTGATAAACGGGTCATTGAACAAATCGAAATTCAATACAAATATGAAGGCTACATCAAGAAAGCGGAAGAAAAAGTTGAAAAACTTCACCGGATGGAAGCTAAGAAGATTCCTGCAAATATTGACTACAAGGCAATTGACGGGTTAGCAACGGAAGCGGTTGAAAAATTAACAAAGATTCAACCCGAAACGTTGGCTCAAGCAAGCCGGATCAGCGGGGTCAACCCAGCTGATATCTCAATTCTTGCAGTTTATATCCAACAGGGAAGAATTGCAAAGAAAACAGAAGAATAAGAAAAAAGCTGTGATTTTAATGTCACAGCTTTTTGATTCTTAAAGAATCATTACTTGAACGACGATTAAGTGGCAGGCCACTTCCAGTTTCTAGAATCCACCAAATTGATATGACTAAAATAAAATGTTTAATTTTAGCTTTTATGTTATTAAATTTGAACTGCGATTTAGACACTCTCTTTCAAATTTAATTACGAACGATTAAAACATCACATACAGCACGTTGGGCGACGTATTCGGCAACGGATCCGAGAAAAAGTTTTTCAATTTCATGCATTCCTGTAGCGCCCATTATGATTAAATCAGAATGTTCATTTTGGGGAATGTCTTTTGAAATTAGCAATTTAGGGGAGCCGTATTCAATTGAATAATTAGTCGGAATATCAGCTTTTTCAGCGATAGTGACCATTTCTTTCAATTTCTTTCTGGCAGTGTTAGAAACTTTTTCGATGATTTCATCGTCCGCAACTGCCACGTTGTCAAAGATCCGGGTATCAATAACATGGACTAAGTGAAGATGTGTTTGATTGTCTGCAACTTTTAGTGCTTTTTGAAAAGCGAGTTTTGATTGATGGGAGTTGTCGATGGGGACTAAGATATTTTTGTAAAACATAATGATTACCTCTTTCAAATTAATTAACAGGGTATTTTAATACAAAAGAATTTTTAAATCAATTATCAAAATTATTTGAATTTTATTTTTGAAGTGTTACACTAAGGGTGTAATAAGAAAGGCGATGGTGTTCGCCGTTAGACCGAGTAAAATCTGATGACACCTGTTGTTTACAAAGCAACAGGTGTCATCTTTTTTTATTTAGTTTAATCTTTAGGAGGAATTTTCATGGTTTATATTGATAAAGTCAAGGCGCTTGAAGTATTTGATTCTCGTGGTAATCCAACTGTTGAAGCTACGGTTATTTTATCAGATGGGGTTTCAGGGAAGGCTGAAGTTCCATCAGGAGCATCAACTGGTGAGTTAGAAGCAGTTGAACTACGTGATGGGGGTTCACGGCTAGATGGTAAAGGTGTTTTAAAAGCTGTAAAGAATGTAAACACTGAAATTAATGACGCATTACATGGGCTTGATCCATTCAATCAAGGTCATATTGATCAAGTAATGATTGATTTGGATGGAACTCCTAATAAGGCACGTTTAGGTGCTAATGCTATTTTAGGCGTTTCAATGGCTGTTTGTCGAGCAGCTGCTAATGAAACTCACCAACCGTTATATCGGTATTTAGGTGGGACTGATTTAGAATTGCCACAAACATTTCATAATGTAATTAATGGTGGCGAACATGCTGACAATAATATTGATATGCAAGAGTTTATGATTACGCCAGTGGAACGGACAAGTTTCCGCGATGGATTTGAAAAAATTGTAAATACTTATCATACATTGAAAAAAGTCCTTGAAGATGAAGGATATTCAACAGGATTAGGTGATGAAGGTGGTTTTGCACCAAACCTTAATTCTTCCGAAGAAGCCCTGCAAATGTTACATGATGCAATTGTTAAAGCTGGTTACACACCCGGAAAGGAAATTGCGATTGCCTTTGATGCTGCAGCTTCATATTTCTATAACAAAGATAAAAAGGTTTATGAATTGGAAGGTAACACATATACTGCTGATGAATTGGGCGAATATTATGGCAAGTTGTTAAAGGAATTCCCAGAAATCATTTCAATTGAAGACCCATATAGTGAAGATGATTGGGAGAACTTTGCTAAATTTACCAAGAATTATGGTGACCGAGTTCAAATTGTGGCTGATGATCCAGTATGTACAAATCCTAAACTGATCCGGAAAGCAATTGAAATGGGAATGGCAAACAGTATTTTAATTAAATTAAATCAAATTGGAACAGTTACGGAAACATTAGAAGCAATTCGGTTGGCACGCAAGAATGGCTATACAACAATGATGTCACACCGTTCAGGTGAAACGGGAGACACGTTCGTTGCAGACTTTACCGTTGCAACGAATGCAGCTGAATTGAAATCTGGAGCTCCAGCACGGTCTGAACGGGTTGAAAAGTATAACCAATTATTGAGAATTGAAAACCAGCTTGGAGAAGATGGAACACGTTTAGCTCACTTCCCTAACGATGTTGACTTTGATTAAACTAAATAATAATTATTGCAGACATATGTAGATGTGTGAGGAGTGATGGAATGTCACCCCTCATATTTTTTACTAGGAGGTAAAATTTATGTTACACGGGTTAAGTAAATCAGAGGTACAAAAGAGGCAAAGAAAATATGGACTTAATCTTGTAGAGGGATCTCATTTTAACTTGTTTCGAAAAATTATGTCGGGATTATGGGGCTTTTCAGCATGGGTGTTGGAGTTTGCATTAATAGTAGAGATTATTTTAAAAGAATATACGCAAGTATTTTTTATTTTATTACTTTTACTTTTTGCTGCAGTAAATGGAGCCTTACAACAAAAGCGTACACAACAATTATTGGCTCCTTTAAAAAAAGATTTAAAGATTCACGTACGAGTTTTGCGTGATGATAAATGGCAAATAATCTCTGCTGACCAATTAGTTCCAGGAGACATTATTAGTTTAAAGCAAGGGGAAATCCTTCCGGCAGATGTAACTTTAATTTCTGGAAAAATAGGAACGGATGAAAGTTCGATTACTGGAGAATCAGCTATGATTCTTCATGATGAAAACAGTGAAGTTTTGTCAGGGGTTAATGTAATTTATGGGGCAGGAATAGCAAGAGTAATTAGAACAGGTAATGATAGTAGAGTCGGGAAAACAGTGAACTTAACAAAAGAACAAAAGGCTAACGATGGTAAATTACAATTTTTGTTGGGAAAAATAATTCATTATTTAGCAATTATCGATACGGTTCTGGTTCTCATATTGTTTACAATTACAATCGTGCGCCATCAAAACATTATTAATATATTACCTTTGATGGCTTTGTTGTTTATTGCGACAATTCCAATAGCAATGCCTTCAAGCTTTAGTATTGCTAATTCTGTAGAAGCAAATGTGTTAGCAAAGGAAAAAGTTTTGGTTAACAAATTAGAAAGTATTCAAAATGCGGCTAATATTGATTTGTTAATGTTAGATAAAACAGGAACACTAACAGATTCAACTTTTGAATTAACAAAAATCCATAATTTTAGTGTATATGAGGATGATGATATTCTAGCATTAGCAAAATCAGCCACTAATAAAATTTCTCCTAGTAATTTGGAAAAGGTATTTCAACGAATGAAAATCAGGCGAAATAATTTAAAAATTTTAAATTTTAATCCATTTGATATTAATAAGAAATATTCAAATTCTAATGTTATTTTTAATGGAAAAAGACTTGATGTAAAATTAGGATCACCAATTAATCTAATGTCTTCTTCAGACTGGTTTAAATATGTGAAAAAATTAAATAATAAAGTTGTTGCAATGACTATTAATGGCAAACTAGCAGCCATATTCGAAATGACGGATCATCTTCGTTTAGATACACGCCAAACAATATGTGAATTGCAAAAGAGAGCAATAAAACCAATGATTATAACAGGTGATAATTTTATAGCTGCTCAAAGAATTGTTCAAAAATTAAAAATAAAAGGAAAAGTAGTAGAGGTATCAGAGTTAAGCACCATTCAAAATATTAAGGAAGTTTCGGCAATATGTGAAGTTCTTCCTGAAGACAAATTAATGATTTTAAAGCTTTTGAAAAATAAGGGTTATGTTGTTGGAATGGTAGGTGATGGAATGAATGATGCACCTGCCTTAAAAGCAGCAGATGTTGGAATTGCAACATCAAATGCAGTTGATTTGGCTAAGCAATCAGCGGGAATAATTATGCAAAAGGAAGGGATTGGTTCAATTACAGATATTTTAGATAGCGGACATCGAGTTTATCAAAGAATGATGACATGGACGATAACCAAACTGTCAAGAACAGCTCAATTAGCAATTTTATTAACTTTAGGATATTGGATTGCTAATTTTATCCCAATAAATTTGAATGCAATTGTTTTGGTTGCAATTTTGAATGATTTAGTAACGATGGTTTTAGGAACAGATAATACTAATATTTCATATAATCCTGAAAGATGGAATATGCAAAAACTAATAAAAATATCATTGATTTTTACGATAGGATGGGTACTTAGTGGAATGCTATTGTTTATAGGATTATTTAAGTTAAATATTATGCCACCAAAAATAGGTACAATAATGTTTTTATTTTTGATATTTAGCGCGATGTTAACAATCCTAATGACAAGAACAAGAAAAGCTTTTGAAAAAGGAAAACCGAGTAAGATGGTTTTGGCAGTCATTATAATCAATTGTATTTTTGTTTCAGTGTTATCAATTTTTGGCAAAGTGGTATATCCAATATCATGGAAATGGGTTTTAATAATTTTTATTGGAACACTTGGATTAGCAGTAATAATTGATGCAATTAAAGTTAAGTATTACAACAATATTGATGATTAAAACTATATAATTATGTAAAAGAGATTGTGATTTAATAAGCATCACAATCTCTTTTTTGAAATAATATAATTTTTTCTTTAAATTTTAAATTACCAAATATTAACCCGCTTATCCGGTGCTAAGTACATCCCATCACCTTCGTGGACGTCAAAGGTCGTGTAGAAATCATCAAGGTTTTTCGGTTGAATGTTTGCCCGTAAGACGTGCGGAGCATGAACATCGATGTTAAGCAACAGTTTCATCCGTTCCATTGATGCTTTCATCCGCCAAATTCGCGCCCAATTAATAAAGAATGCTTTCAGATCTGGTTGGGCTTCGCCTTTTGCGGCTTCAAGCGCACAGCTTAAACCGCCGGCATCGGCAATGTTTTCCGAAACAACCAATTTGCCGTTAACTTTTCCGGCTTCGGTTTCAAGGCCGTCAAATTCATTGATCATGTCTTGAGCAAGGCCTTGGAAATGCTTCAGGTCGGCTTCAGTCCACCAGTTGTGCAGATTTCCTTTTTCATCAAATTGCGCACCGTTATTATCAAAGGCGTGAGAGATTTCGTGGGCAATTACCGCCCCGATTCCGCCATAGTTCGCACTTGCTGATTGATGCAAGTCATAAAATGGCGCTTGTAAAATTGCTGCTGGGAAAACGATCACGTTAAATTGCGGATCGTAGTAGGCGTTGACCATGTGTGCTGGCATTTGCCATCTTGTCCGGTCAACTTGTTTACCCCACCGGCTGTAATGATCAGCAAGAACGATTTCGCTAAAGGATTGGGCATTGTCAAGTAAGCTAAGCTGTTCATTAACCTTGAATTTCTTATATAACGGATCGAGTTCATCCGGATAACCAACGTTGATGCCTAATGCATCCAGCTTAACGATGGCCTGTTTGCGGGTCGATTCACTTAACCAATCATTGTTTTCAAGGCGGTGCTTATAGACATCGACCATTTGGTGAACCATGTGTTCAACGTCTGCTTTGGCATCCGGACTGAAGTACTTATGAGCGTAGTAAAGACCAACGATCTGATCAAACCGGTTGCCGGCAAGGTAGTAAGCGGCTTTTTGTGGTTTCATGGCTTCCTTTGATCCAGAAATTGACCGGGAAAACTCGCCGCCGGTTACCCGAAAATCATCTGTTAAGTAACTTGTAACGCCGGTTAAAGTATTAACGAGCAACCAGCTCTTAAAGTTTTCAAAGGTGTCCGGGTTGACGATTTCATCAAGGGCTTCATAATACTTCGGCTCTTCGACGATAACCTGATCAGGAGTGTTCTTGATCAAGGCTTCGGTGTATTTTCCTAAATTAAGGTAAGAACTAAACTTCTTAAAGTCTTCGAATGAATATGGATTGTACATCTTCGGATAATCTGCCCGTTCAGTACTGTCCTTTTCGTGCGGTGCAAGTGAGCGGTCAAACGTTAATGCCCGTTCAAGGTGAGCCTGAGCGGTGGCTTCATCATAGCCGGCCATCTTAAAAAGTTTCATGACCATTGATGAGAAGACGGCAATCAATGCTTTCCCGTTTTCATTATCATCGGCGTAGTATGTTTTATCTGGGAGAATTAATGAAGGAACTGAAGCGTAGAGCGCATAGCGATCGGTATTTTTCATGTCGCTTGCGACGTAAAGTTGGAACGGGGCTTCATAACCCTTCATTGTGAGCTCAACAGCTTTGGTTTCCCAGTCGTTCCAGTCTTTCAGCTTTTCAACGCGTTCCATAAATTTTTTAGCGGGGGTGAACCCGTCGGCATTCCGCTTTTCAAAATCTGAAGCCAAGCGATAATATTTAATGAATTCATTTAAATATTGGTCTTCAGGTTGAACGGTTCCATCCAACATTTCACCAAAATCATGCATTAATGTTTTTTCAATGTGATCGGCCAGGTCTTGAAAACCGCCTGTTGTAGCTTTGTCAGCAGGAATCTTAGCGGTTTTAAGCCATTCGCCGTTTACGGCCATATAAAGGTCGTCTTTAATTAATTGTTCATTGATTTGTTCTTTTGCAGCCATAAAATGACCTCCTTATATAGGATATTTTACCCATTTAAATTCAGAGCGACAAGCGGGCAAACAAAAAGCCAAACAATCGTTAGGCTCTGTCCCACTGCAAACAGAACCTTCACCGATTGTTTGGCCGATCATTAACTATTTATTTTGGCTGCATGAGCATTTTGCATTTGGGTTATTCTTGCAGTTGCAAGCTTTGCCATCTGCACATCCGCATTTGCAGTTGCATTGACATTGATTTGCGTTCATTGAACACCCTTCTTTGAATTTCAATCTTTTATTTTCAAATTAAAGAAGGGGCCTCGACCCTGACTTGAAAACATTATTCCCAAACATGGTCACTTGTTTACCATCTAACACAGGGCTTCTAACTCCTTCCACCCTTAATTATATGCAGTTTGGGAATGGGTGCAAAGAAAAAGAACTGGGTAAAACAAAAAAGCCGTGACCACATCACGACTTTCACTGATGGGTGGTCAGGGGATCGAACCCTGGACCCACGGATTAAGAGTCCGTTGCTCTGCCAGCTGAGCTAACCACCCATAAATCTTTAATTGATAAGTGATAAGAACTTTTCACATCTCATCGACGATTAATATAATATCAAGGATAGAGGATGAATGCAAGCTTTTTTTGAAATTTTTTTTGAGAATTTTGAAAAAAGGCTTAAAAACGGCTAAACTAAGGGATAAATTAATTTTTGAAAAAGAAGAAATGAGGAATTAAAATGAATTTAATTTACCTGCGACCCGCTACTCAACGCGATCTACCATCAATTATGGCAATTATTCATGAAGCCCAAGCGCTCTTAAAAAACGACGGGAGTCCGCAATGGCAAGACGGTTACCCGACTGAGGAAGTTTTTCAAACTGATATTCAGCGAAATGAATGCTTTGTTTAATGGTAAATGATCAAGTTGCGGGAGTAGCGACCCTGGCACATGATCCGCAGGCTAACTACCAAAATATCAGTGATGGTCACTGGGACGTAACTGATCAACCGTATGCCACGATTCATCGGTTAGCATTGTCATCTGAATTTCGAGGAATGCATTTGAGTAATTATTTGATGAGTAACTTAATTTCGATTGGAGTCGAACAGGGCATGCAGAATTTTAGAATCGATACCCATGCAATGAATAAACGGATGCAGGGCTTGATCAAATCAGCTGGATTTCATTATTGCGGAATGATTGACAAGGGCGATGAAGTCCAAGAACGGTTAGGATATGAATTGAATTTATAAAGGAAGGTGTGACAAAACGTCAAAAACGAGCGTGGTGGAAGTAGAAAAGCGAACGAATCGCGTCAGCATAGATTCGGAACTTTTCGAACTTCACTAGCTTCGCGTCGTAGCTCGTTTGTTTTGGAATCCGATGATGTAAAAAGGCTGGACTTTCGTCACAGCCTTTTACTTTTTGTTCTGTGTTTTTATCGCATCTAGAATTGCTTTCCAACCCTTCATCAATAAAGCCGAAAGCTGGTAAAAATCAAAACCGCCATGTGAAGTTAATCTAAATCATCCAAGTATGAGGTAACAGAAGTTAACTTGAATACTTAAAGCACCTTCGTGTAAATTAATAAAAACTCCGGAGATGATTATTAATTTGACCATGTAAGTTTTAAAATTTGCCAACTGTGAGCGTAGTTAATAGTAAAGGGGAGAATGTATGATTTATTCCTTGAAAGCTCAGTGACAAATTCGTTGGAGAATGTATAAAAGAAGTCAATTTGTCATCTTTGCTTTAAGTGAAAATCACTAACTACTTTCACTAATCGTTTTATAAATGAAAACTTTGAAAACCAAGCCTAGAGCTTAACTGTATTATAGCATAGTTTTCAAAATGTTCGGTTAGAATTTCGAATGAAGATCACTGTCTTTTCGTGGTTTGGTTTTCATTCGGCGATGATTTATAATAGAAACTGAGAATTTTTCAATTCGATGAGGCGAGTGATTATTTAATAGTCGCTGAAAACCCATTTTAATGGGGGAGGTATTTGCTTATGAAAAAGATTTTAGTTGTCGATGATGAAAAACCAATTTCCGATATTATTAAGTTTAATTTGAAAAAAGAAGGCTATGATGTTTACACTGCCTATGATGGTGAAGAAGCCTTGCAAAAAGTTGAAGAAGTTAATCCTGATTTGATTCTTTTGGACCTGATGTTGCCCAAGATTGATGGACTGGAAGTTGCCCGTGAAGTGCGCAAGACTCACAACATGCCGATTATTATGGTTACGGCTAAGGATGCCGAAATTGATAAGGTTTTAGGTCTTGAAATGGGGGCTGACGATTACGTAACCAAGCCGTTTTCAAACCGGGAATTAGTTGCCCGGGTCAAGGCAAACTTACGGCGGCAATCAGCCACAATGGCAGAAGCGCAAGCTGCAGAAGAAGAAAGTAAAAACAATGACATTGCAATTGGTGACCTTGTAATTTACCCGGATGCCTACGTGGTTTCAAAGCGGGGCGAAAAGATCGAATTGACCCACCGGGAATTTGAATTGCTTTACTACTTAGCAAAGCACATTGGTCAGGTAATGACCCGGGAACATTTGCTTCAAACCGTATGGGGATACGATTATTTTGGTGATGTTCGGACCGTTGATGTTACGGTTCGCCGGTTGCGTGAAAAAATTGAAGATAATCCGAGCCGGCCAATTTGGCTAGTGACCCGGCGCGGAGTTGGATACTACTTGCGGAATCCAGAAACAAATTAAAATTAAATCAAAAGGATTGAGATCAAAGTGAGTGAAGAAAAACAAAACGTTAAAGAAGAAAAGCTTCACTTTTTCCAATCGATCCACTTTAAAATTGCCCTGGTATTTGCGCTTTTACTGTTAATTGCGTTTCAAATTGTCGGGGCTGTTTTTATTCAGCGATTGAAAAGTGATAACTTAAAAACATTTAAACAACGGGTCGAATTGTCGTCGTACGTTGATAATTCGCTTGCCCAAAATTTGAGTTCAAGCGACACGCAAAAGGCGAATGCCAAGATCCGAACGATTCTGGAAGACGTTAATAACAGCAATATTACTGATGTTCAGGTTGTTGATGCGAAAGGAAACATTCGGGGCGATAACGACGTTGATAAGCGCTCTTTAGTCGGACAGCGGACAACTGATAGTGACATTAAGCAGGTTTTATATAACGGACGGACATATTCAAAAATGACGTATGACCGCAGCGACAATAAACGGTATTATATTTCAATTACCCCGTTATTCAGTTCAACAGGGAATACGAACGCGGTTGTGGGGGCGGTTTATATCCGTGCCAGTCTTGAAAGTGTTTATGATTCGTTGAACAATGTAACGGCGATTTTTGCTACGGCAGCGCTGATTGCGACGGTCATCGGGCTTTTGCTGGCAATTATTTTATCAAGTGCGATTACCAGACCAATCGATGAAATGAAGAAGCAGACTGCCCGGATCGCAAAGGGCGATTATTCAGGGCAGGTTCATGTGTACGGGAAAGACGAACTGGGGCAATTGGCAGAGGCCGTCAATAACCTTTCAGTACGGGTTGAAGAGTCGCAGGAACAGTCAGAGTCCGAGCGGCGCCGGCTAGATTCGGTGCTGACGCACATGTCTGACGGGGTTATTGCGACAAACCGCCGTGGAAAAGTTAACATTATTAACCAGGCAGCATGCGATTACCTTGATGTAAATGAAGAAGATACCCTCGGCAAATCAATTTTGGATGTTCTTGATATTCGCGAAGACTACACGTTGCACGATTTACTTGAAAATCAGGAGGAAATTACGCTGGACATGTCGGCGGATGATCACGATCAGATTTTGCATGCGTACTTCTCGCTCATTCAACGGGAATCCGGCTTTATTTCGGGAATCGTTTGTGTCTTGCGGGATGTAACCGAACAGGAAAAAATCGACCGTGAATTGCGGCAATTTGTTTCAAACGTTTCGCACGAATTACGGACACCATTAACAAGTATGCGCAGTTATATTGAAGCGTTAAATGACGGTGCGTGGAAAGATCCGGAAGTTGCACCTTCCTTCTTAAAGGTAACGCAAGAAGAAACGGACCGGATGATTCGGATGATCAATGATTTGCTGAAACTATCCCGGATGGATTCGGGACGGGTCAAGCTTGATCTTGAACTGGTCAACTTGAATGAACTGTTTAACTATGTTCTTGACCGGTTTGAAATGATGCTTGAAAAGGACAATAACGATACGCATTCAACCAAGTCGAAGAACTATACGATCAAACGCGACTTTACCAAGAAAGATCTTTGGGTTGAAATTGACACGGATAAGTTTATTCAGGTAATTGATAATATCATGAATAATGCGATCAAGTATTCGCCAAATGGCGGGGTAATTACGTGCCGGTTATTAGAAACCCAAAATCATGTTATTTTGAGCATTTCAGATCAAGGATTAGGAATTCCAAAGAAGGATCTGAACCACGTCTTTGACCGGTTCTTCCGGGTCGATAAGGCGCGGTCACGGGCTCAAGGCGGAACCGGTTTAGGATTGGCCATTTCAAAGGAAGTTATTGAAATGCACCACGGTAAGATTTGGGCCGATAGTGTTGAAGGCCAGGGAACGACATTCTACATCTCCCTTCCATACCATGAATATGACGATGATGAGGAGGATCTTTGGGATGAAAATTAAAAAGTATTTACTGCACATTGGGCTTTTAATTGCAGTGGTGGTCAGTTTAGTTTTCTCAGCCATTATTTGGATCGATCCGGCAACTTTTCATCGAAATACGACCCAGACGACCACGACGAATGAATCGGGCAATTCAGCGGATGCAACGGTTCACTATGACCTGGCAGATGTTTATTCGCCAACGGGAATTGCAATAACGCAAAATAAGCAGCAAACGCAATTAACGAGTAGTAAGGATAACTTGATCAGTGACCTTTGCAAGGATTTACGGAAAATCAAGGTTCAGCAGATCACGGTTCAAAACGATAAGGACTTTAATACGTACCGCAAAGACTTGCTTGAAAATGACAACATTATCTTGTCATATTCTAATCAGGTATCGATCGGGCTTTTTGAAAAGCTGATTGGGCGTTCAGAGATTGCCAAGCAGTATGAAAATCAACGGTTTCAGCATATTGTGCTACCAACGGCTAATCACCGGGAAATTTATTTGCTAAATGATATGAACTATAAGGTATACAAGTTGCGATTAAAGACTTCGATCCCGGAAGAAGTATACCGGCGGGTGACAGCGAAGGATATTCAACAAACACCGATCGAATACCAGGAAATCAGTAAAGGTCATTATATTAAGAATTATCCGAAGGGCGTAACGGTTTCGAAATACAGTTACTTAATCAATAAGGAAAATTCGAGTTTATTTGTGACGCACTTATTAGGGGCTTCAAGTTCAAACTCAATTGCGACTAAGGAACACGACGGGGTCACAACGTATACAACGGATAACGGCCAACGATTGGTTATTAACAGTAAGGATGGGACGGTCAACTATGTCCGTGAGGGCCGTGCAAATGAAGATAAAAAAGTTAGTTTCAATGATGCCCTTAAAGACGGGTTTGATAATTTAAGCCACTTAGGGGTCTCATTAGATGATGTTCGGTATCAAAACTATGATGAAAGCCATCATCAAGTGACGTATCAAAGTTACATTAACGGGTACCCGATCATCTCGCCGAACTTTTATGGGACATATGAGATTGGAATGCAACCGAACGGCGCAACGGAGTATCGATTCTCGGTTGATGATCTGCAAGTTCCGTTACCGAATAATAATCAAACCGTTAATTTGCCGCCGACCAGTCAAGTCTTGCAAACGTTGAAGAGCAAAAATTATAACCTGGGAAAAGTAAAGAACATTATTGTCGGCTATCAATGGACCCAAAATGCTGGTTCACAAATGGTTGTTGATCTGACACCGACGTACTTTATCCGGTATAACGGCAACTGGATCAATTACCAAACATTAAGCCAGAATCATTAGTTAGGAGGAGCAAGAATGAATTTTAAACGAATTGAATGGATCTTCTTTGTTGCGTTTATTATGCTGGATGTCTTTCTTGTTTCTTCATACTTCAAACAGGGCCCGATAATGGATGCAACGGTCAATCATCCCGAAAATACCACGGTGTCAGTGCTGAAAAGTATGCGGGATGATCAGATCACGATTGGCGAAACGTCAAATGAAACGGGAACGGGATACTATGTTTCAAGTCCGAATAATGATGATTTGAAAAATAAGGCCGGTCAGCTTCGCTATCAAAGCTGGAGCATGAACGGAAACCTGTTGAATTCAACCTTTGCAACGATGATCAAGGTCAATGCTGATAATCCGCAAAAGGTTTTGAAATCGATCGTGAATGATCCGAATCAAATCATTGATGGGAAGGATTATCAATACAGTAAGGCCCTTTCAACAAAGGATACGATCGTTTATACCCAAAAGGTCAATGACGAACCGTTTTATGATAATGGCGGCCAAATTCGATTCCATCTAAAGAATGGTTATGTTCAAGGATATACCCAGGGACACCTTGATAATTTGCAAACGTTGCGCGGTGCGCGGAAAACGTTGAGTCAAAAACGAGCTTTGATTTGGTTGTACCAGTATAACAAGCTTCCAAGCAACTCAACGGTTGAATCAAGTAACCTGGCGTACTCTAAAATGTTGACGGTTAACGGAAATACAGTTTACATTCCAACCTGGGTTTTTGAAATTAAAAATAACGCTTCCGGAACGATCATTTATCGGCGGATCAATGCCTTTACCGGAGCGGTAATGGATGATAATTAAATTGAAAGGAGTGGATCAGAACGGAAAAACAAGATGACGCAATGCAGGTCAGTATCCTTGCAAGCGGAAGTACGGGAAATGCAACGTACATTGAGACGCCTGAACATCAGGTTTTGATCGATGCGGGTTTATCCGGAAAGAAAATCGAAGAGCTCATGAATTCGATTGGGCGAACGTTAAATGACGTTGACAGCTTATTTGTGACGCATGAACATACAGACCATAGTAAAGGCGTTGGTGTTTTGGCCCGGCGGTATGGAATGGATGTGTATGCCAACCAAAAGACATGGGATGCCATGGCGCCGAAAATTGGGAAAATCAAGCCCGAACAGAAGCATCTTTTAGAAGCAGGAAAAGTACTGTCGCTCGGTGACCTTGATGTTGAAAGTTTCGGCGTATCGCATGATGCGGCTGATCCACAGTTTTATGAAATGCACCATGCAGGCCATTCATTTGCAATCGTAACTGATACGGGATACGTTTCTGAAAGGGTCGAGGGAGTCATCAAGGATGCCGAAGCAATTTTGATGGAATGCAATCACGATACTGAAATGTTGCGAATGGGACCTTATCCATGGGCGTTGAAGCAGCGGATCATGAGTGATACCGGGCACCTTTCAAATGAAGATGGTGCTCGGGCCTTGATCGATGTTTTGGGGAATGATACCAAACAGATTTTTCTTGGTCACCTAAGCAAGGAAAATAACATTAAGGAGTTGGCGCATCTTACGGTTGAAAACATCATGAAACAGCACGATTTGGCCGTTGAGCATGATTTTCATCTTTTGGATACCAGTCCGGATCAGGCAACAGCGCTAATGAAGTTATAATTAATGGGTGATTGAAATTATGCTTAATTAAGACTGCGACCTTCGTCGCGGTCTTTTTTAATAGGGAAAACTGGATTAAATTATCGATTAATTTTTCTTATATTTAGGTTTAAATTTCTTTGATATTTTACGAATATTATTCATAAAGTGTTCAAATTTGGTTTTTATAATCGAAGATATTAAAGTAAGTTAGAAGGGAGTGGATCTTGATGGGTGATAAAAATCAATATAGCGGTGATTATACGGAAAATAATCAGGTCGAACAACCGCAACCGGCACCCCAACGACCAAAGAAGAAAACAATGTCGTTGAAAAAGGTCTTTTTGGTGGCATTAGCCGGCGGTGTCCTTGGCGGTGGAATCGTGATCGGCGGATGCGCAGTTTATAATCGGTATTCCAGTCAGACGGTAACGCAGGATAACCGGAAGGGAAAAACCGTTACGAGCAACATTAAGGTAACGGAAACCAATCAAGCAACCAAAGCGTTTAATAAGGTTAAAAACGCCGTGGTTTCAGTTGAAGCATACTCTTCATCAGATAACTCATTGGATTCGCTTTTTGGGAATTTTGGCGGCGGAAAGAGTGCCAAGGAAACCTCTGAAAGTGAAGGCTCAGGGGTTATTTACAAAAAGTCGGGGAACACAGCATTTATCGTTACGAATAATCACGTTATTGCGGGGTCAAATAAGGTTGAAGTATTAATGAGTAACGGAAAGAAATTACCGGCAACGGTTGTTGGTCATGATGCGATTTCTGATTTGGCGGTTTTGAAGATCAATGCCCAAGATGTTACGGAAGTTGCTTCCTTTGGTAATTCAGATGACATTCAGGTTGGGCAAACCGCCCTTGCGATTGGCTCGCCATTGGGATCTGAATACGCAACCTCGTTGACTGAAGGAATTATTTCAGCCAAGAAGCGGACGATCGACGTTACAAACAGTCAAGGAGTAACAACGGGTCAAGAAACGGTTATTCAAACTGATGCGGCCATTAACCCCGGAAATTCAGGCGGACCATTAATCAACTTGGCTGGTCAGGTAATCGGAATCAACTCAATGAAACTTTCAAGTACGGGAACTGGTTCGGGTTCATCAACTTCGGTCGAAGGAATGGGCTTTGCGATCCCAAGTAATGAAGTTGTATCGATTATTAATCAGTTAGTTGCTAACGGAAAGGTGATTCGGCCAGCATTGGGGATTTCGCTGATTGACTTGAACAATATTCCGGAAGAGCAGCAACAAAGTGTCTTGAAGCTTCCGTCAAGTGTAACGGGCGGAATCGTGGTTGCCAAGATCAATGATAATTCACCGTTGAAAGGATCAGGAATTCAGAAGGGCGATGTAATCGTCAGTCTGGGCGGAAAAAAGGTCACGGGCTTAGCAAGTTTACGTGAAGCACTTTATGCGCATAAGCTTGGCAGTACCGTTGAGATCGGATATTATCATAACGGTCAGGAAAAGACGACCAAGGTTCGATTAACGCTTGAAGCCAACGATCAAAATACGACGGCGGCGTCAAATGAAGATGGAAATTAAATAAAGAAGGTGTGACAAAACGTCAAAAACGAGCGTGGTGGAAGCAGAAAGGCGAACGAATCGCGCCAGCAGAGATTCGGAGGTTTTCGAACTTCCAAGTAGCTCGTTTGTTTTGGAACCCGATTATGCATAAATGAAGAGGCTAGGTATATCCTAACCTCTTTTTTAATACTGATCACAATATTTACAATATGGATGTTGCACGTAGTCTTTCCAAAAATCAGCGTTGATTTCTTGGGTGCGACCACATTTAGTGCAGCGAACGACGTAGTTTGAAGATGAACCGATGATTCCCGGATTAAATGATGGAACCTTAACCAGTTCGAGTGTTTTGGTTAACATTTCTGCCATCTGAAAGCCTTCTTTCACCTATATTATAAGGGATTAATGCTGTTAAGCAAAAATACTTGGCGTCGCGTTTGTTCGGGCCCGAAATGGTAAAAGTTGCGCGACGGGTTGAAAAATGCGTATAATTTAACCAGCAAAACGAAAGTTATCCCCAATTTGTCCCCAAAATTCGTGTGGGAAACGCACAGGAAAATTCTTAAAGTTATCCACAAAGTTGTGAACAGCTGTGCAAAACTGTCAGAATTAGATTGTTTTAATGCGTGGAACTTGCTTTAAAATAAGGATTTGTTAAAGTGTTTCACGCCGATTAAAAGAAATTAATACAGAATCAAAGTTGTGGATGAAGAAAATTTTGAATTCTAAATATGGGGGCGAATTTTTGTTCGTACAAGATATTGATTTGCAAATTGTGGATATGTGGATAACTTTGTGGAAAAGAGTCGATAACCATTGAATATCAAAATTGTCTGTGTTGGTAAATTAAAGGAAAAGTACTTTAAACAAGGGATTGCAGAGTATGCAAAACGGTTAAGCAAATTCTGCAAGTTTCAAATTGTTGAGGTCCCGGATGAAAAGGCGCCGGAAAAATTGAGTGATGCCGAAATGGAAAAGGTCAAAGAAATCGAAGGCGAACGGATCTTGTCAAAGATCAAGGATAAGGAATACGTTTATGCGCTGGCGATTCTGGGAAAGGAACGGACTTCCGAAAAATTTGCGGAAGAAATTAAAGACTTAACGACCTACGGCACAAGCGACATTACGTTTGTGATCGGCGGTTCGTTAGGATTATCACCGGCAGTGTTGAAGCGCGCAAATACTCAAATTTCGTTCGGCCGATTTACGATGCCGCACCAATTAATGCGGCTGGTTTTGACCGAACAGATTTACCGGGCATTTATGATCAATGCTGGAGCACCGTATCATAAATAAGGATAATCGGTAGTAAGTTAGGCGAACAGGCTGAAATTTGAAAAAGTTAGGCTTGCCAAAACTTTTGGTTTTATATACCATATAATTGTAAAATATGAGGGAAAGGGTGAAGAAGATGGCTGAAGAAAAACATCATCTTATCGAGTATGCGAACGGGAAGTCGTTGGAAGAAATCAACGGAACCGTTCATGTTCCAAAGGGAAAAGGATTCTGGCGAACCTTACTAGCATATTCCGGACCAGGTGCACTTGTTGCGGTTGGCTACATGGATCCCGGTAACTGGGCAACATCAATTACTGGAGGGCAAAACTTCCAATACTTGCTGATGTCAATTATCTTGCTGTCAAGTTTGATTGCGATGCTTTTGCAATACATGGCAGCTAAATTGGGAATTGTAACCCAAATGGACCTTGCACAAGCGATTCGGGCACGCACAAGTCGGACTCTTGGAATCATCTTATGGCTGCTGACCGAAATGGCGATCATGGCAACGGATATTGCGGAAGTTATTGGGGCAGCGATTGCGTTGAATCTGCTTTTCCATATTCCGTTAATGATCGCGGTCTTTATTACCGTATTCGACGTTTTACTTCTTTTGTTACTTGCTAAAATTGGATTCCGTAAAATTGAAGCAATCGTTGTTTGTTTAATTTGTGTAATCCTTTTTGTCTTTGCATATGAAGTAATCTTATCAGATCCAAACTGGGGAGCTGCAATTAAAGGATTGATTCCAAGTGCAGGCGTAATGGCAAGTCATCCGTCAATCAACGGGGAAACGCCATTGACCGGTGCTTTGGGAATCATCGGGGCAACCGTTATGCCGCACAACTTGTATCTCCACTCATCAATTTCACAAACCCGTGAACTTGACCACGCAAGCGATGAAGACATCAAGCGGACGATCAAGTTTACAACATGGGACTCAAACATTCAATTAACCGCTGCATTCTTCGTAAATGCATTGCTCTTGATCATGGGGGTTGCGGTTTTCAAGTCAGGTGCAGTTAAGGATACATCATTCTTTGGTTTATTCAATGCATTAAATAGTCCAAGTTTGTTACATAATCATATTTTAGCGTCAGTTGCTCGCACGGGAATTTTGTCAACGTTATTCGCGGTTGCATTATTAGCTTCAGGTCAAAATTCAACCATTACGGGAACGTTGACCGGCCAGGTTATCATGGAAGGTTTCGTTCACATGCGGATGCCATTATGGGCCCGGCGGTTAGTAACACGGTTATTATCAGTTGTTCCGGTTATCCTTTGCGTAATGACGACGAGTGGCGAATCAGTTACTCATCAACACATTGCGATCAATAACTTGATGATCAACTCCCAGGTCTTCTTGTCATTAGCATTACCATTTTCAATGGTTCCATTATTGATGCTGACGAACAGTAAAACCGAAATGGGGCAGTTCCGGAACAGTTTATGGGTTAAGATTGCCGGCTGGATTTCAGTTGTTGCCTTGATTTTCTTAAACCTTCAAGGCCTGCCGGATCAAATGACAGCCTTCTTCAGTGATAACCCAACACCGCACCAGGTTTGGTTAGGTCACATTAGTGCAGATATTATTGGAACGTTGATCGTTCTTTTGCTGATCTGGGTAATTGCTGAATTATGGGCAAGCAACCGGCGAATCAGACGGTCACAGGCAAACGAAAAGTAGAGGGGAAAAAGAATGGCTGAAAAAATTAAAAATATCAAACGAATCTTAGTCGGGGTCGATGATTCGGATGACGCGCAACTCGCTTTCCGGGTTGCAATGCAACGGGCAAAGGAACTCGATGCCACCTTATACATCACATCGATCCTTGAAAAAGATGAAATGAATGTTTATCAAGTGTTGGATGCCGACTACATGCGCCAACAAGTTGAAAAGTTAAAGAAACACATTGAAGACTACCGGAAGATTGCCCTTGAAGCAGGAGTTAAGAAGGTTAAAACGGTAATTGCGGAAGGCGATGCCGGGGAAACGATCATCAAAAAGGTGATTCCCCAAGTTAACCCTGACTTACTTGTCATTGGGGCGTTGGCCAAAGAAGGCCTTGAAAAGTACTTTGGTTCACAAGCCGCTTATATGGCAAAATACTCGCCAATTTCAGTTTTAGTTGTCCGGTAAGGTAAATATATTCAAATAAAGCTCGCAGGAACGAAATTGGTTCCTGCGGGCTTTTTAATTGATATTAAATAAAGTAAACAAAAAATCCATGGCTTTAACCATGGATTTTAATTTTATTCTTCTTTTAATCCTTTACGTTTAACTTCAAGTTTCCGCAATGCAGGAAGTAAGAATCCAAGAACGATCAGGAAGCCAACGGTCAGGAAGTTCATGATCAATTGGTGATTGAATGAAGCGGTTCCTGGGTTAGCGTTTTGCGGAATGAATCCAAGGGTGGCACATACAAACGTGAAGATGAAGCACCACCAACCCATTGCAAGGGCGCCTTTCCGGTTCTTAATGTAAACGTAGTCGGACTTGAATTCGTCCTCGTGCCAGCGAATGGCAATGAATGCGACGAAGACAAGGGCGGTCTTGTATGGTGAAACGATTCCGTTCAGGTTCAATAACCAGTTGTAAATTGAGTTGATACTTGGTAATGTTCCACTCAAGAGCAAGATCAATAAACTGATTCCAGCAGTTAAGATGTAACTGTTAACTGGCCGGCCATTCTTGTTGGTTTTTGTTAACCAGCTTGGCATGTATTTCGAAGCCGTATCACTTGCGAATACCCGACTGGCAGCATCAATTAAGATCGCTAATTGAGCCAGCATGAAGAAGAGTTGAACGAAGGCGAAGACATACATCAAGGTCTTGCCCATGCCGCATTGTTCTCCGAGAAGCCGGAAAGCATAGTATGGACCGTTCATCTTAAAGTCTGATGGAATGTGGTTGGCGTTGAAGAAGACGGCCAATGCTAATGTCCCAAAGATCGTTAAGAAGGCGGTCATTAATGCTAATGCCCACATTGCTTTATGGAAATCTTTACGTGGGTTTTTCAAGCGGCTGATATATGGTGCAGCCAATTCAGCCCCGGACATTGCGAAAATCAAAAGCCCGGTCGTTGAGAAGTAGTGCAGACTAAAGCTTGGCTTGAATGCACTCCAGCTGAAGTGGGTTGCGATGTGTGCGCCGTGTGCAAGTGCCCAAACTGTCATGAAGACGAACAGCATTGAAATCAAGAACATGGCACCCCCGCCGATGATCGACAAAATTTCCAATGAGTTTTTAACTTTGTTTTCGAAAATGATGAACAATAGGATAATAATGAACGTCATTAATCCAAAGGTTGTTGTTGACATGTGTTGGTTCAAGGTTGCGTTTCCTAAAATGATCCAACTGATTGAAACAACAACGGAGTTTGAAACGTCAACCAGGTACGGGATCGTTTGGGTCCAATACATCCATGACGTAACATATCCGAACAGATCGCTGTGGGTCCCACGGCGAATCCAGGAAGCAAGGCCCCCGGCTTCTTCACCGCCGAAAGTTAATCCCAATTGAGTTGCGATCAAAGCATAAGGGATAACGTACGAGAAAAGTAAGAAAATCCATGAAACAACAACTGAAAGCCCTTGGTTTTGAAATGGATAGAAAATATTTTCAAAACTAATGATTGTAACGAAGTCCAGTAGGGCAATTACTGGCCAACTCATATAATGTTTTTTCGGTGCTAAATCATCCATAAATCGAAATTCCCTCTCTTTGTTAAATTTTATTCGGTAATGGATGAATTGCCCGGAGCTTTATTCCAGCTAAAACCAGCATTATACTGCATTTTATTCCTCCTATTGTTATACTAGATATGAAAAAAGATGTACCTTTAATAGTGTAATTCAAAAACAATGTTTATGAAAGATTTTTTCAGAAAAAGAGTGATCGAAAATGAAAATTTTGAAAATTGCTGCGCCGAAGAGTTTGATGCAGTATGTTTCAAAGCAATGGCCAGTCGTTGAACTTGCTTCAACGCTTAAAGGGGCTGAATTAGCTGCCATGGTTGTCAGTGCTGAAAGTGAGGATGAAATGCGGCTTGCAACGGCTGTCCAAGCTAAATCAATGCTGGATATTCCAGTTGTGAAGGTTGATATTACGCAACCGGCTGTTGATATTACCCGGGAAATTGATGCTGCGGCACTGCAATATGAAAAGAAAATGGTTCCGCGATTCTTAACTGACCTAGTTGAATTTGCGGATCGCCGGCCAATCAGCTTTACGACTCCCGGACATCATAATGGAAGATACAATGAAAATCATCCAGCCGGAGTTGTTTTTAACCGGTTCTTTGGCGAAAATATGCTATATGCTGATACAAGTGATACAGTTGCGGAATTAGGCGATACGATGACGCATGCGGGCTCACCATTAGAGGCTGAACAAAAAACTGCAGAGGTTTACCATGCAGATAAAGCATATTTTTGTCCGAACGGAACAACGGGATCGAATGATATTTGCGCAAGCGCGGTTTTACGGCCCGGTGATTTAGTTTTATTTGACCGGAATAATCACAAGTCACTTTATAATGGAGCTTTGATTATGAATGGCGCCAAACCGGTGTATATTCCAACCGATCGCAACGCCTTGGGCTTGATTGGTGAAATGGATCCGCAATTTTTAACGGAGGAAAGATTACGCAAGGAAGCTGCGAAGGTTGATCCGGACAAGGCTGCGCAGAAGCGCCCATTCCGGATGGCAGTTATTCAAGCTGAAACGTATGATGGCGTTTTTTACAACGCAAAGTGGATGCTTGAACGAATCGGGAAGCTATGTGATTACGTTTTGTTTGACTGTGCATGGGGCGGCTTTGAACAGTTTATTGAAATGATGAAGCCGTTGTCACCGTTAGCGCAAGACCTTGGCCCGGATGATCCGGGAATTTTGGTAACCGAATCGCTTCATAAACAACAAACCGGAATGGGATCGGCTTCCCAGATTTTGAAGAAGGATGCCCATATTAAAGGCCAAAAGCGGTACGTTGATCATAAACACTTTAACAATGCTTATTTGAAGTATGTAACTTCGAGTTATAATTACCCGTTATACGCGTCAATGACGGTTAACCCGTACATTGCAAGCGGGAAGAGTAATTTAGCATGGTGGAATGATATTTTGAAACGCGGGATCGAATGGCGCAAAAAGCTGCTTCGAAAATCGAAACTATTCCGACCGCTGGTTCCGCAAACGATTGATGGCCGGAATTGGGAAGAGATTCCAACCGATGAATTAGCAAGTGATTTGAAATACTGGCAATTATCATCCGAAAGCAACTGGCATGGATTTAAGCGGGCCGTTTCAGGGGAAGCCATCATTGATCCGTTGAAATTAACGGTCATGACCCCGGGAATCGATGTTAAGCATGAAGAATATACTGAAAATGGAATTCCGGGAGCAGTCGTTGCTGAATTTTTGACCGAGCACCAAATCTTAAAGGCTAAAGCCGACTTGAATTCGTTGCTGTTCTTGCTGACCCCTGGTGATACGCCAAGTGATTTGGACGCGTTGATGACGGCGTTGCTGGAATTTGAACGGTTATACTTAAACGATGCACCATTGAAACAGGTTTTACCAAAATTAGCACAGGAATATGCTGATCGGTATCAAGGATACACGATTCAGCAATTATGCGATGAAATGCATGCATATTACCGTGCCCACCAGACCTTTAAGTTGCAACAGGCATTGTTTGAAAAGCCCAACATGCAGGATTACGAGATGCAGCCGGCTGACGCGGACCTCGCATTTCGGCACAATGAAAGTGAACTGTGCGACCTGGAGGAAGTTGAAGGCCGGATCGCAATGGAAGGTGCGTTACCGTATCCTCCGGGCGTCTTTATTGTGGCCCCGGGTGAACGGTGGCAAAAGGTCGATTGCGACTACTTTAAGACGTTAGTTGGCGCAATGGAACGGTTTGACGGCTTTGTTCCTGAAATTCAAGGAGTCTATTATCAAAAAGATGATCACGGCAAGATCCATGTGCAGTGTGAGGTTCTGAAAGAAGAATAAAAAAAGAAGGTGTGACAAAACAGTAAAAATGGGCGTGGTGGAAGTAGAAAAGCGAACGAATCGCGGAGCAAAGATTCGGAGGTTTTCGAATTTCCACATAGACCGTTTGTTTTGTCACACCTATTTTATTCATGATATGTTGGTAACCATTCATCAAGCAATTGTAAGTATTCCTTTTCAAAGTAATTGTTATTAAGGTATACCAGGTAAATTGGGTGGGTAATGTTAATGGCATGAAGTTTAACTTCCATTAACGAACCTTCATGGATCTGCCGGGCAACGATTCCGCGGTACATGAAGCTGATCCCGGTTCCCATTTCAAGCACCTGCTTGATGGTTTCAGGGTTACTAATTTGAGTTCGTTGATCAAAATCACTGACTTTTAAGTTTTGGGTTCCTAAAATTTGCTGCATAATGGCGTATGAACCAGAGCCGCTTTCCCGGTAAATCAACGGGAAGTTTAATAATTCCGTTAACTTGTATTCCCGATTTGGATCAAGGCCTAATTTCGGGGATGCAACGGCAATGAATGGTTCGTCAATTAACGGCCGGACCGTAAATTGTTCGGTATCAAAATTTCCTTCGACCAGGGCAAAATCAAGTTTGCCAGAATGGAGTTGATCAAGACATTCCTTGGTATTCATCACATCGCAGTGAAGGATAATTTCAGAATGCCGTTCATTTACGAATGAAATTAAGTCTGGCAACATTGAGTTGGTTAATGATTGGGTTGCTGCCAGGTGCAATGGCCGTTTGTTTTTCGGAATTGCATGTAAATGTTCCTTAAACTTATTACTTTGGGAACGCAACGATTCCACAAATAAGAGAAGCTGCTTTCCTGATTGAGTAAGGTGAAGCTTCCGTTTCTTGTAAGTAAATAACTTTACGTTCAGTTCTTCTTCAAGGTTTTTAAGCTGCTGGGAAACAGCTGGCTGACTGATGTAAAGTTCTTCTGCCGCTTTGGTGTAAGAACCAACTTTGGCAACCGTTAAAAAAGTGATTAATTTGTGATCAAACATAATTTAACCTTCTTCATCGAGATAAACGATACTTATAATCCTATTTTATATGATTAATTTAGATTATTCAACGTCCGAATGAAGGTATTCGGGGATAAAGAAGAACAAAAAAAGAGGCTGTGATCAATCACAACCTCTTTTCGCTTTTAATCTGCTTAATTATTTAAGCATGCTT
>NZ_LWUD01000021.1 GCF_001654615.1 Ligilactobacillus aviarius | reverse complement strand
AAGATTTGGGGTGCATATCAAAATGTCACAACCTCTTTGCTATTCCTGGTTTTTGACCGTCTACATCGGCCGGTATGTCTTAACGACCGGCGTAGCATTCCCGTCATGTCCAAACTGATTCATTTGGTTTGAACGGTCGTTATTCCATACCATAAAGGTATTTTCATCTTCCCATGCATTGATCAATAAAAATTCAAAGTTATCCTTTTCAGAATGAACCATTACGCTTGAATTCAAGCCGGTTGGCCGTTTAGCTTCTGAATCCCATGACTTAAAAATTGATTTAAAGACCTTTTGTTCATCTTCGTTAAGGGTCACGTAACGGCATTCAATGTAGCCGCTTGGTTCATTTTGATCGCCAACGACCCCTTCGATCGTGTAGTTTAATCCTGAATGGAAAATCGTCTTCTTGCCAGAATAATCAAGCAACATATATTCTGAATTACTGTCCGTTTCTAAAAACAATTTAAACTGCCGGTCCGAATGATCAGCGATGATCTTTTTTAATTCTTCTAATGGTCCAAATGTTAGACTAATTTCTTGTGTCATCATTTCTCAAGCTTCCTTTCACAAACCTTTCGTTTTCATTATAGCATTCCTGCCAATTAAAATTTATCGATCTTTTTCACGAAATTCGCCCTCGATAATATTCGGGTCATTCGGACCAGGCATTACAAGCGCCGCAATTAAATACAGTAATGTTCCTGCAAATACCGTTCCCGGAAAAATAATCAAGAATGCGCCGATGATCCGCGTAATTGCCTTATCCCAGTTGAAGTATTCAGCAATTCCGCCAAAAACTCCAAGAAAAACCTTATCGTTTGATTTTGTTAGCCGTTTCCGTTTCTTTCGCATAACCTCTCCTCCTTGCTTCCATTATATGATTTTTGAAATTTAAAACTCAAATCTTTTTAGTCCTTCTTATTTTTCAAACAATCATAACTAATAATGGAGAATTTTTAATACATAACGCATATGTTCTTCACATCTTTTGAATACGATAAAAGTGTCGCAAAGGCGACCAGTTACTCATGGATTAAATAGAATTGAGATGTTAATATGGACAATCAAATGAATATTGAACACAACCAGGACATCGTATCAGCTCAAATCACTAAAATCTTAAAATCACGAATCTTTTTGAAGACCGAACACGGAAAAACGATCGTCGTTGAATATCCGCG
This sequence comes from Ligilactobacillus aviarius, assembly GCF_001654615.1. Classification (GTDB taxonomy): domain Bacteria; phylum Bacillota; class Bacilli; order Lactobacillales; family Lactobacillaceae; genus Ligilactobacillus; species Ligilactobacillus aviarius_B. The sequence goes on along the minus strand of NZ_LWUD01000021.1, from coordinate 22,601 downwards.
GAAACAACGTAAAAATCATCAAGCAAAACAGCTTTTTACCCAGATTTTAAAAGATATCTGGCATCACCACTTATGGATTCCGGTCAACCAGCGGACAAACCAAATTTTACAGTATGACTGGTTAAGCTAAATAAAAGGCTAGGACAATTCGTCCTAGCCTTTTATTTATGGTCTTCTAATATATTATTCAAGTCATTAAGCTTCGTCGCAATGCGGTGCAAAAGGCCCACACTGGTCGTATATTCATCCGAGTCCATATCGATCAACCGGAACGAATACGAAACGGCTTCTTTGACGCTTTTTTCCTTTTCTTTTGCCATTGGAGTTAATTCCAAGTAGACCCGCCGGCCATCAACCCCTGACCGTGTCCGCGTTATCCACCCGTTATGTTCCAACCGTTTTAATAACGGCGTCAGCGTTCCCGTATCAAGGTTCAATCGTTTACCGATCTCTTTAATCATCATCGGCCGCCGTTCTTCCCACAAAACGAGCATTGTAATGTATTGCGGGTAAGTCAACCCGAACTGCCGTAACGCTTCACTGTAAAACTTGTTGTAACTTTTCTGAGCTGAATAAATTGCAAAACATAATTCATCTTCAAGGTGATATGGTTTATGGTCTAACATGATAAATCCTCCAAATTATCCTTCAATATTTGAATTAATCCCTATAAATCATCTATTTAAATTTGGGTGCGATCACAATGTAACGGTATGGATCGTTTCCATGCGATTTCGCCTTAACATGTTTATTTGAAGCAAGCGTTTTGTGCACGATCTTGCGTTCCATTGCCGGCATCGGGCCTAACTTAAACGCCCGCCGCTCAACGATTGCCCGCTCTGCCAAATCGGCTGCGATCCGCTGCAATTCTTCGCGCCGCCGCTCACGGTAATCACCAACATCAAGAATCAACCGGTAACGCCGTTTAACCTGCTTATCAAAACAAGCCTGTGCCAAAATCTGCAAAGCATTCAATGTCCGGCCGTGTTTTCCAATTAATAATCCTTGCTGATCAGTATCAAAATCGAAGTAAACATTCCGTCGATCAACCGTCACTGAAATTTCAGCATCGATTCCTAATTGACTGATAATGTCATCCAGGTAATTGCCAACCGCTTGAACAGCATCATCAATTGACTCGTCTTCCTTGGCAGCTTCACCTTTTTGTGAATCTTCTACCGGTTCATCTTCACTTTCATGAATTTCTGCCGTGATTTCATCTTCTAATTGATTTGAATATTGATCATCAATTTGATCATCGGATTCGAGAACCGTGATCTCAACTTCCGCCGGCTTTCTTCCGATTCCCAAAAAGCCTTTGCGTCCTTCACTAATAACAGTCACTTCAACTTGATCACGGCCAACCCCTAAATCTGCCAAGCCCTTACTTAAGGCTGCATCAACGGTTTCACCAGAGTATCTCATTGCGTTCCCTCCGTATGTAAATCTAATTCCATATTATAACCTAATCACAGGATTGTGCAAAATCGTGATCCAGCATTTTTTACTGTTGAGGGTACAAAAAAAGGACCGTCATCCGTCCAGTCCTTGCTGCTATTTTTCCGTCAACTGTAATAGAATTGAGATTGCTTCTTGGTAGCTGACTTGGTTTTGGTTCATAACTTCCTTTACCAATTCTTCCGTTGACATTTTACTTGAAATCGTCACTTTCAAAGCCCCCACACTACGAACGTTTGTTTGTTTTGCTCACTACTTGATTTATTTTAGCGCGGTTCTTTCTAAAAAAAAAGCCCTAAAATTACTTAAAAAATTTTACTTGACAGGATTATCAGCGTAACTCTGCCCGTTTGCCCCGACTAAAAAAATTTTTGGCAAAATAAATTTCTTAGTTTTTATTAATATTTATTAAAATACCGGTCTATCAACATTCCACATTCAATTTATCTCAAAATTATTCACTTGAAAACTAACGTGAAAACATAAAAAGCCTATCATTTAATGATCAATGATAAGCTTTCACTTCAATTATGACTAAGATTAAAATTAATTATGCCATTTCCTGCCGAGCAGAAAGGTTCGCAAATTTATTATGCGATTTAATGAACAATAACTTAACGGTTCCCCGTGCACCAGCCCGGTTCTTTTCGATGATCAATTCTACTTCGCCTGCATCCGGATCATTATCTTCTGCCGGTGAATCAGCGTCATCATCATCGCCGCCGTCAGCCCGCTCATAATAGTCATCCCGGTACAAGAACGCAACGATGTCCGCATCCTGTTCGATTGACCCTGATTCCCGAATATCTGACAATACCGGCCGTTTATCTTGCCGTTGTTCAACGCCCCGGGAAAGCTGTGACAACGCTAAAATCGGTACGTTTAATTCCTTGGCCAGCTTCTTTAACTGCCGTGAAATTTCAGAAACTTCCTGTTGCCGGCTTTCTTTATTTGAGCCTTCGATCAGCTGCAGGTAGTCGACAACAATAAAGCCAATCCCGCCCTGCTCCTTTGCCAATCGCCGACATTTTGCCCGAATCTCTGACATTTTGATTCCAGGAGTATCGTCAATGAAAATGTTAGTGTTCGCTAACGTTCCAATTGCAACCGTCAAATCGTTCCATTCATTGCCTTCAAGGTTCCCATCCCGTAAATGATTGGCATTGATTCCTCCCTCCGCACAAATCATCCGGTTAACCAATGATTCGGCACTCATTTCAAGGGAGAAGATCGCAACGTTGGTATTGGATGCCTTTCCGACATTTTGGGCAATATTTAGCGCAAACGCCGTTTTCCCAACAGCCGGACGGGCAGCAAGAATAATCAAATTATCCGGTTGCAAGCCGGAGATCATCTTATCAAAATCATGGTACCCTGTTGAAAGGCCCGTAATCTCATCATCGCTTTGAGCAAGGTCCTGAACCTTGACCAGTGCCTGGTCTAAAACCTGACTGATCGGTTTAAAGCCAGCACTATTCCGATTTTCAGAAACGTCCATGATCTGCCGTTCAGCACTTGCTAAAATATCATCGACTTCTTCATCGCCGTTTTGAGCCTCATTTTTGATATTATTGGCCGTATTGATCAACCGCCGTAAAGCCGCTTTGCCTTGAACGATTTTCGCGTATTCCCGCACGTGACTGCTTGATGGAATGTTGCTCAATAATTCGTCAAGGTAAACCGCCCCACCGGCATCCTCAAACTGATTTGACCGTTTCAATTCGTTTGAGACCGTCAACGGATCGATCTTGTCGCCGGCATCATCCACGGCGATCATTGCTTTAAAAATCACTTGGTTTGCACGATTATAGAAGTCATCAGGGGTCACAAACTCAATTGCTTCCGCCAACGCATTTTCATCAAGAAAAATTGACCCTAAAACCGCTTGTTCCGCCTGTGCATCGTGCGGCATCACATTTTCGATTTCTGAATTATTATCCACCGAACTGTTTCCTTTCTTTTTAAGTCGTCATCAAAATCATAACGCAAATTTGATTTCACGCCAATCCATTTCATCCAAATAAAAAAGAAGGCGTGACCCGCGTCACAACCTCCTCATAATCCAATTTCAAAGCCATTTTACTGTTCGGCAATGTGAACCCGAATCTTAGCTGAAACTTCATTATGAAGCTTAACCGGAACATTAACGTAACCCATTGAACGAATCGGTTGGGCAAGTTCCATTTTGCGCTTATCAATTTTAATATCATATTGCTTTTGCAATGCTTGAGAAATTTGCTTTGAAGTTACTGAACCAAACAAGCGACCGTCTTCACCGGCCTTGGCCTTCAATTCAACAACGTATTTTCCTGATTCAAGTTTTGCTTTCAATGCCTTTGCTTCGGCTAAAATCTCAGCTTCTTTTTTAGCTTCGGCTTTTTGTTGCGCGCGCAGTTGACTCATTGCAGCTGCATCAGCTTGTTTAGCCTTTCCGCTTTTAATTAAGAAGTTGGCGTAACCGTCTGCCATATTTTTAACTTCACCGCGTTTTCCTTTACCGCGAACATCTTGCGTAAAAATTACCTTCATTGTGATTCCTCCTAATCTTCCGTTTCAGGTTGAGGTTCTTCGTCCTTATTCAAAATTTCAAGCACCTTTTCTCGTGCATCCAAAACACTAATATCTTTGATCTGGGTCGCTGCATTGGCAAGGTGACCGCCGCCGCCCAGCTCTTCCATGATGACCTGGACATTGATCGTCCCGTCACTGCGGGCTGAAATTCCAACGGTATGTTCGTCCCGCCGAGTAATTGCAAACGTTGCTTGAATCCCGCTGACTTGTAAAAGCGAATCAGCAGCTTGAGCAGTAATTACTGAATCGTAGATCTTATCATCCTCACCGACACACAGTGCAACGTTATCAATAAATTCAGTCCGATCGATCAAGTGGTTCCGTTGCATGTAACTTGATTCACTTTCCTTCATAAAGTGCCGGGCCATTGTCAGGTCGGCCCCCATTGACCGCAAATAACTTGCTGCATCAAAGGTTCGGGTCCCGGTTCCTTGAGAGAACGATTGCGTATCAACAATGATTCCCGTCAGCATCGCCGTTGCTTCCAGTGAATTGATTGGTTCACTATCGCGTGATTGGTATTCGAACATTTCAGCAATCAACTCGCACGTTGAACTTGCATACGGTTCAATGTATACCAAAATTGGATTTTCAGGGAACTCTTCCCCCCGCCGGTGATGGTCGATAATTACGACCCGGTTTGAAAGTCGATCATACAGTTCCTGACTGATTGAAATCGACGGCTTTGAATGATCCGCCAAAACAAGCAAGCTGCTTGGCGTGATCTTTTCCAACGCTTCAGCCGGTGAAATAATACTATCTTTGATTTCAGGATATTTACCAAGTTCATCGACTAACCGCTGAACATCTGAGTGAATGTTGTCCTGGTTCAAAATGATCCAGCACTTTTTGCCGTTCATCGCCGCGATCCGACGAATTCCAAGACAGGCTCCGATTGCATCCATATCCGGCCGTTTATGGCCCATTACAAAGACTTGATCAGACTGCTTCAACAATTCGCTCAAGGCTTGGGAAATCACCCGCGCCCGCACCCGTGTCCGTTTGGCCATCGGGTTCGTCTTTCCGCCGTAGAACCGGGCTTCGCCATCCGATTCCCGGACAACGACCTGGTCACCACCCCGCCCAAGGGCAAGGTCTAAGTTGGACTGCGATAATTCGGTCAATTCGTTTAAGTCATCTTCACCATAAGCAATCCCGATACTCAATGTAATCGGCGAGTTGCTCTTAAACGTCCGTTCCCGAATCTTATCAAGAATTGAAAACTTTTGCTGTTCAAGCTTGCGCAAGGTTCCCGTATAACCGATCATGACATAATGGTCTTCGTCAACGCGTTTCAAGAACATTCCAAACTTCTTGGCCCAGTCTGAAAGCGCACTGGTAACAAAGTTACTCAAGTTTGAAATATCCTTATCATTCATCGCCTTTGAAATTTCATCGTAGTTATCCAGGAAAATCTGCCCGATCATCACGTGCGAATCATCGTACCGGCGTTGAATTTCAGCATAATGGGTAACGTCCATCATGTAAGCCACACCAATATCCTTTTGGATCAATAAATCAAAGTCATGGTCATGCCAATGAATTCGATGGCGTTCCTTATCATCATAGTGATCCTGTAAAATCGTTGCGAGATCTTCATCCAGGTCGCTGATCTGCTTGCCTAAAACATCCTCTTTTCCGAAATACCGTTGCATGTATGGATTGATCCATTCAATTTCATACTTATCATTAAAGAAAATCGTTCCGATCGGCATTCGAATCAAACTGTCTTGACCACCGCGTTTCAGGCGATAAGACAGGTCTGAAATATATTCACTTGTTTCTTCCTGTAAGTGTTGCAACATTGTATATGCAACTGCCATTGCGGCAATTGCCAAAACTAAAACAATTATCCCAACGATTGGACTTATAAAAAATGCCAGTCCATCACTTACAATTGCTAATCCGAGAATAAATAATGCAATCAGCCGCATCCGCCTGTCTTGCATAAATCCCGGGATTCGCCAAAGTTTTTTTGACTTTCGCTTTTCCATAATTTCCCTCGTTTTAATTCATAATCTAAAATTAGCGATAAACTTCCATTAAGTATTTTACCACATTCTGGGATCCCTTCAGAATTTCCCGGTTAAAAACCCCTCAACTACAAGAAAAAGCCCCGAATAATCGGAGCTTCTTCTTGGTTATGAGTTATTTGATTGTTCTTAGTATACAATTCATTAACCCATTTGTCATTGAATTTAATAAATTTTTATGATTAATTTTCATGCGCTTTTTCTGTCCGGAACCAGCCTTTGCGACTAAAGAAAGCATACATATCATTCAAGAAGAAAATTGAATAACTGAAGATCAACGCAAAGTTACCAGCTCCTTGAAGCATGGTTTGGATCCATAATGCAATCGTGATCACTGATGACAACGTCCAAACAAAATACTGTTCCCGTTTCCGGTTAAGTTCAAGCAGGGATCCAGTAACTGACATTGCTAAACTCATACTATCAAGGAAGACCCGCGGATCATTAGTTAAACTGAAAATATAATGTAAAACCGCCCACGCAATCAAGAAAAAGATTCCGTATTTGATCCAGTCGAACCAGCTATCAAATTTTTCGGCCTTAATATCATCATTCCACTTCGGGTCTAAAATACAGAAGATATCAAGGAATAAAATATAACCGATCTGTTCCCAAGCATTGGCATAGTTATGTGCAATGAAGGCAGTCGTTGCAATACAGATCGCACTTGTCAATCCTGCCCAGCCTTGAATCCCGGAACGGTTTGAAATTCCGATAACACATGCAACTGACAGGTTGCCCCCAATAAACGCAATGACCGAGGTTACCGGGTGGACACTAAATGATTGAACCATTGACCATACTTGCAAAATAAAATTAAAAATTAAGAGCCCGTAACTGAACCAGCCCCAACCACGGCACTGATCGATCAACCATTTAAAATAACCTTTCCGAAAAATATTTTTTGAATACTCTGGTAAGTGCGTTAGCACATCTTTATAGCGACTAAACATCGAATCAACTTCCTTTCCGTTTTTGAACAACGCTCCCTATTATACATATATGTTGTGGTTTAATCAACTAAAAATTCTATATATTGTGTTAATCATTCTTCGGCTCTTTCCCAATTTTTATTCTTGAAATGGCCTTCAAAATTCGTCCGTTCAATGCCAAAAAGTGATAAAATCAAACTATATTTGAAAGGAGAAGCGCAATGAAAAAGAAAACGATCTGGAAAACAATTGTAACTGCCAGTGCGGCAATTACCTTAATGGGGACTGCGCCAACGGTTCTTAACCAAATTCAAGCTGCGCAAACCGAACAAACCGCCTCAAACACGAACCCTAACAGTCAATCAAATAATGATAAAACTTTAAGCTCAGCATACGTTGTTTATGGGGCCGGAACTTCAAGTGAAGTTCGTTCACAGTTAAACAAGATTTTTGGCGTTGACTCGTCATTTAAACAATTGACCGCAACGGCTGCCGACTACAACAAATACATTGCTAACGGAACATCTGACACGACGAACGCCGCAATGATCAGTTCCGTTGCGATCGCTCCGAGTGATCCTGGTTCAGGGGTCAAAGTCAATATCAAAAATTATCAGGGTGATAACAACATCACTGAAGTAACAGCCCAACAATATGCCATGGTTGCTCAAATGGCCGGGGTAACTGACGTAACGATCGTCGTAACTGCCAACCGGCCCGTTTCTGGGGAATCAGCGTTAACTGGCGTTTACGAAGCCCTTGCAGCTAACGGAATCCAATTGAATACCCAAAACACTGCCAGTGCTAACCAAATGCTGAACGCGACCCAATCAGCGATCGATGCCAACAAGAACAATACCAAGTACCCGGGCCAGTTAATGGCTGCCGTTGGTGAAGTTTCAAAGCAAATTTCACAACAAAAACAACAAAATAACGGTCAAGATCTTGCAACTAAGCAGGATATTCAAGCCATGTTAAATAAAGCTTTAGCTGAACATGGAATCGCAAATGAAACAACGAATAACCAAAAGGACCAGATCACCAATGCGTTGATCAATTTCCAAAATTCACCAATTTCAGCTGACAAATCGTACACCAAGAACGTTGATAACACGATTCAAAACGTTAAAAATTCAACCGGGAACTTGATGAATAAAGCTAAAAACTGGATGAACAGCAAACAAGGTCAGGCTGCTGCGCAAGAAGCCAAGAATTGGTTTGAACGGTTCATTGACTGGATCAAGAGTTTATTTGGTTGGAATTAATACATTCATTTAATTAAACATAAAAAGAGGATGTGACTTGATGGTCACATCCTCTTTTTATTCGCTTTTCATATCATCGGGCTCCAAAACAAACGAGTTACTTGCGATACGAAGCTCGTCTTGAGCGTTTTGTCACCCTTTCTTTTTATTCATACGGGTCTTCTGAAACTTTCTTCTTGATCAAGCCCATAATGATTCCGGCAACAATTGAACCAATCAAGGTTGCTAAGATGTATGCCCACCAGTTAGTTGCTAATGGGGTTACCCATAAGCCACCGTGAGGAGCTGGAACACCGATCTTCATCCAACCGACAATTGCCCCGCCGACTGCTGAACCAACGATACATGATGGGATAACGTGCAATGGATCAGCCGTTGCGAATGGAATTGCCCCTTCAGTAATGAATGAGAATCCAAGAACCCAGTTGGTTACCCCAGCTTGACGTTCTTGCTTAGTGAACTTGTTCTTGAACAAGACCGTTCCGATTGCAGTTGCAAATGGTGGAACCATTCCCCCAACCATAACGGCAGCCATTAAAATGGCAGCAGTTGTTGAGTGCGGGTCGTTAGCAAATGCACCAGAAGCGAACACATAAGCAGCCTTGTTGAATGGGCCACCCATATCGATCGACATCATTCCTGCAAGGATCATTGTCAATAGAACAAGGTTCCCGGTCCCCATGCTGTTCAAGAAGTGCGTAATTACCAAATTAATGCCTGAGAAGATTGGGTTGATGATGAAGAACATGATCAAGGCAATCAACAGTAACCCAAGAATTGGGTAAATCAGCATTGGTTTCATTCCTTCAACTGATTTTGGTAATTTGGCAAATAACTTCTTCAAGCCAACCATGATGTATCCAGCAATGAAGCCGGCTGCGATTCCGCCTAAGAATCCAGCACATGCACCGGCGTTGGCATGGAAGTTAGCCTGGTAAACGCCACCAAATGAACCTTTGTAGACCATTGCCATGAAACCGCCGACGAACCCTGGCATCAGGGCTGGTTGATCGCCGATTGCTTCAGCAATGTATCCGGCAAGAACCGGAACCATGAAGGCAAAGGCCATGTTTCCGGCATTGTTCAAGAACTTAAATGCCAAACTGTGGCTTCCACCCATGTAGTTTTCAACAACAAATGAAAGGGCCATTAAGATCCCACCGCCGATAACGAACGGTAACATGTGTGAAATCCCGTTCATTAACTGCTTGTAAATGTTAGCCCATACGCCGCCGTTTGATGATTCTTCGGCGGTTTCACCTTCATCACCAGTTGCATGGAAGACCGGAGCTTTTTCATCCAAGATTTCTTGAATCAATGCTTCCGGTTCTTTAATTCCGGCAGTAACTGGTTTGTTAACTAAGTGCTTGCCATCAAACCGGGCCATCTTAACCTTCTTATCGGCTGCAATGATAACCCCTTTGGCACGCTTGATTTCATCAGCGGTTAATTCATGCTTAACCCCTTCTGAACCATTTGTTTCGATCTTGATGTCAACGTCCATCTTCTTGGCAGTTTTCTTCAAGTTTTCTTCAGCCATGTAAGTGTGGGCAATTCCGTTTGGACATGCTGTTACCCCAACGATGTATGGCTTATCGCTTGAAGCCGGAGCTTGTTTTTCAGCCTCTTCTTCCGCCTTGTTTTCAGCTTCCTTTTCGGCAACGGCCTTAGCAAAGATGGCTTGAACTTTGTCCGGCGTATCAGCTTTCTTCAAGGCTGCAACAACGTCCGGATTCATCAAAACTTGGGATAATGCAGCTAAAGCTTGCAAGTGAGTGTTGTCGCCGCCTTCAGGAGCAGCAATCATGAAGAAGAGGTGGGCAGGTTGACCATCCATTGAATCATAGTCGACCCCTTCAACGCTGCGCGCAAACATTACGGCTGGTTTATTAACTGCCTTATCGTGGGCGTGCGGAATTGCGATCCCATCGCCCATTCCGGTTGAACCTTCTTCTTCACGCTTTAAAATATCTTTTTTGTAAAGTTCTTCATCATTGATGATTCCCTTTTCGTAGTAGTGATGAACCATTTCATCAATGACCCCAGCCTTCGTTGTGGCTTTCAGGTTCATGATCATGATGTCCTTCATCAATAACTTGCGAATATCCATGATGTTTTCCCTCCTTTAATTAATATTCTGTAATTTTGATTTGTGGCAAAATTTCATCGATTTTGGCACGGGTTGCTAAATCTTCAGAGAATGCGGTGGCTGATCCGCTTGCAAGGCCATAGCGGAATGCTTCAACCGGATCCTTGGTTTCAGCAAACGTTCCGGTGAAACCAGCAAGCATTGAATCGCCAGCCCCCACAGAATTGATAACCGTTCCCTTGGGTGCCAATGAGCGGTAAACCTTGTCCTTCGTAACCATTAAGCCGCCATCGCCCGCCATTGAGATCAATACGTGTTGGGCACCCATTTCAAGCAACTTCTTGGCATATTTAACAATGTCATCCATGCCATTGAATTTCACGTGAAACATTTCAGCTAATTCATGGTTATTCGGTTTAACAACTAGCGGATGTTCCGGCAACGTCTTCAATAAGCTGTCACCCGTTGTATCAATTACAAATTGAGCGCCCTTTGACCGGATGATTTTGATCAAATCAAAGTAAAAATCATCCCCCAATCCTGGAAGTAAACTTCCGGCAAAAACAACCGTGTCATCCGCCGTTAAATTATCAAACTTTGCCTTGAACTGATCAAGTTCGTCAGCTGATAATTGCGGTCCCTTACCGTTAATTTCGGTTTCTTCTTGGGCCTTGATCTTAACGTTGATCCGGGTATTGCCCTTAATTGAAGTGAAGTCAGACTTTAAGCCCACCTTCTTCAACGCGTCTTCAACAAAGTTCCCCGTAAAGCCGCCTAAGAAGCCCCAGGCAACACTTTCGTGACCCAGTTCTTGAAGAATCCGCGAAACATTGATTCCCTTACCGCCAGGAAGCATGTTGTCGTAATCCATCCGGTTAACTTCGCCAAGCGTTAAATTTTGTAACTGAACGATGTAATCAATTGACGGATTGACCGTAACTGTGTAAATCATTCTTGAACCTCCTCAACTCTCGTTTGACTCTTAAAAGAATGAAGCAGCTTTGCGGGAAGCTTTTCAACAATGATCGTTGCGGCATTTAATGGGGCAACGTTCACAAAGGATACCTTGTTAAACTTCGATGAATCAGCAAGGACAAACGTTGCCTGCGACTTAGTCAATGCGTATTCCTTGATTGCGGCTTCATCTGGATCCGGTGTTGTATAACCCTCCTGATCAATGCCGTTAATTCCAAGGAATGCCTTATTGAACCGCAGTTTGCTTAATTGATTCAGTGCATCGACCCCCACAATCGCTTTGGTCGTCTCTTTCAAAAGGCCGCCCACCATGATCGTTTTAATGTGCCGTTCCGCTAAGGCTGAAGCATGCAAGATTCCGTTCGTTACCACCGTGATTCCTTGATTCTGCGGTAAATAATCGACCATTGCAAGGGTCGTTGTCCCGGCATCAAGGAAAATCACGTCTTCAAGTTTAACATGCTGCGCTGCTTGTTTCCCAATCAGTTCCTTCGCATGCGGATGTTGGGACGCCTTGCCAAACATATCGGGTTCATTTTGCAAGGTATAATTGATCTTTGCGCCGCCGTGGACCCGTTCTAACAATCCCTTTTCTTCAAGCGTTTGTAAGTCACGCCGGACTGATGATTCTGACCCATGGGTTTGGTCGCAAATTTCCTGAACCTTAACAAATTGATTGGTTTTCAGCATCTCCAAAATCATTTGTTGCCGTTCTTCTGCAAGCATTTTCATTCCCTCCACGTCAATAGTTTAGCATTATTAATGGTCAAATTCAATCACATTCGGTCAAATTCAATCATTTTTATTCAGAAGATGAGCAAAAGTGATCAAAAAAAAGAAGGTATGACAAAACAGTAAAAACGAGCGTGGTGGAAGCAGCAAAGCGAACGAATCGCGCCAGCATAGATTCGGAGGTTTGCGAACTTCCACATAGCTCGTTTGTTTTGGAACCCGATTATGCGAAGATAGCAAAAAGGTTGTGACTTACATCACAGCCTCTTCTAACTCAACACATATTTTTCAACCGCTAATCCCAAACCATCATGGTTGTTATCTTCCGTAATCACTGAAGAAACCTCCTTAACATGCGGGTTTCCATTTCCCATTGCAACGCTGAACGGAATCTGTTCAAGCATTGAAAGGTCGTTGTTTTCGTCCCCCGCAACCATGATTTCATCTGGTTTGATTCCAAGATGATCCGCCAGTTCCAACACCGCGTGTCCCTTTGTCGCGTTCACGTTGTTAAATTCCAAGAACCACGGTGCACTTCTGACGATTGCATACTTTTGATAAAGCTCTTCCGGGATCTGATCAAGTTGCGCCGCAATCTTTTCCGCCTGGTCGACCCACATAAATTTCGCGGCATCCATTCCCGTCGGTAAATCTTCAAGCCGCCGGTATCTCAATGGCATGTGAGTATAAAAGGCATCTTCAACCGAATACTTACTGATGTCTTGATTTGTAACGTAAATTTCAGAGTTCAGCGTCACCACCTGACTTTTGATTCCCAAATCATCCGCCATTTTAATGAAATCAATGCATTCTAAATCAGTTAACCCATTTTCAAATACAACTTCGTGCTTTCCAACATTCATTGCTTGGGCTCCGTTGAACGTGATCGCATAATCATCATTTCCGGTTAATCCTAATTCTTCCAGGTAATCTTGAATTCCTGAAACCGGCCGGCCGCTGCATAATACAACATAAATTCCACGCTTCCGGGCTTCTTTAAGAGCAGCAACGGTCCGCGGCATGATCCGCTTATCATCTGTCACCAGTGTTCCGTCAATATCCGTCGCAATCATTTTAATTTTCATCAGAAAGCCTCCCTGCGATTTTTGAAATCGTTTTCTAATTAATTTTAGCTTACCATATAATCTTTCACTCTTTAAGATTTTTTTGTAAAATGAAAACAGATATTCTAGAGGAGGGATATTTATGTTTACAATGATTCCTGACGATTACCCTGAAGCAATTGCCAAGTTATCTTGGCTTAAAGCTCACGGATATCCAGATGCAACTGAAGAAGGCGTTTTACGCGATACGGTTCTTTTAGGAACGCAAGATCTTTTTAACGAAGCTCTTGAAGAATCCTACTGGACTGTTTTGTGGGATGTTCAAGACAAAAAAATGTGGGTGCGCGGCGTTCAAAGTGAACGGGTCGGTGAACTCGTTCCTCGGAAGGGATTTGAAACCTTTGAAGATGACTTTAAAGATGATGCATATCAATTCTGGGAAAACCTTGGAACCCAAGTCCGCAGCATCGTCGGCAGCGAATAAAAAGCAGGTGCAATAATGAAACATCTTAAACGTAATTTAATCCTGATCTTCATTGCTGATACCCTGTTATTGATTGCTTGCCTTGCATTTACGGTTCAAAAATTCATTCACCATCCGCAAATGTCGCTAGAACTGATCATTTTACTGATCTTTGATTTTATCGTGTTAAGTACGTTCTGCTCGTTGTTGACAATTGCTGTTCAGTACATTATTCGCAAAATCAAAGCACGGAAAAAGCAAAAAGAAGAACAATAGAAAAAACGGTTATGGTTTGAAAGCCATAACCGTTTTCTTTCATCTATTTTCTAATTTTTCTTTTCCCGCTTCCGGCTTGAAACTTCATAGAAGATCAACGCAACGGCTCCGAAGAAGATCGGTCCAATTGCTGTCCAGAACGCTGTACTGTATTGATGAACAAGAATTGGTTGGATAATCGTAAACAAAATTCCACCCGAAAGAACGATCAAGCACAATGCAACGATCAGGTTTGTCCAGAACTTATTCTTGAAGAATTCAAATGGGCGGTCAATGTCCTTTAACTTCTTAAAGAATGGGAAGGCCCCAACTAAGAACAAGTATGGGAACGTCGTTGAGACGTTTGACATATTTGTCAAAATCGTAAAGAACTTGCTTGCAGCTGAACCCCCAAATGAAATGAAGAAGATAAAGACACAAACGACGATTGCTTGGATCCACATTGCAAATGCCGGCATTCCAGCCTTGTTCAACTTTGTAACCTTTTCAGGCCATAAGTCTGGGTCTGATCCCATAATGAATGACTTGATCGGTGAGTATGTCATAATGAAGAAGCTTCCGATAACGGCAAGTAAAATACTGAAGCCAGTGAACCGGGTCATTAAACTTCCGAATAACAATGCGGTGTGATGTGAAACCCCGATCGCATTTCCAAATGCAACCCCTAAATTCCCCATCAAAACGTATGTAACATTTCCAAGAGTTACTTGGCCGCCGCCAAAGACGTGGCGCCAGTTTGTACTAAAGCCCCACATGAAGATCGTTAAGGCGTAACCAACTGCAATGATTGCCGTTGCAAACAAGATTCCGCGTGGGAATGTCTTTTCCGGTTCATCCAAACTATCCATGATTCCGCCCATGGTTTCCATTCCGCCGTATGCGAAGATGGCATAAACGATGAATGAAATCATTGCGATCGGCGTTGTAAATTGTGAGTTCGGTGAGTGAATAAATGAACTCATTCCACTAACCGGTTGTGCTAAGTGGCCGTGGTTGAAGGCCAAAACTAAAATACTGATGATCAGGAACAGGCCGTTAACAGCAAGGTTAAAGGCTCCACCAACCGTTGAGACCTTGGCGATCGCATCCATTCCACGTGATGAGAAGAACGTTACGATCAAAACGCCAACGATTCCGATTACCCCCAAAGTTTCAACTGAAGATAATCCGAATAAGTGCCATGATGAAGTTGTATCTTTCCCAAAGATCACTGATGACAATGGAATACAGAAACTTGAAGCCGTTTGAACAAGCCAAACGATCCAAGCTGCCAACCAAATGAAAGTCCCAACAAAGGCCCATTTTTCACCGATTGACCCTTCAAGCCATGAATAAATTCCACCTTTTGCTTCTTTAAAAGATGATCCGTATTCGGCTAACATCAAGCTAACTGGTAAGAAGAATACCAACGCTGCTAAAATGTACCAAATAATACTTGCATACCCCATCTGCATAAATGCCCGGGGCGTGTTGGCAAACCCGTAGATTGATGAAATGATCATCATTACCAGGGTCGCCAAACCGATTTTTTTCGTTTTCGATGATGATTCCACGAATTAAAATTCCCTTCAAATTAAAATATACAGGTAAAATTATAGCACTCTAAGAAAAGATGACAAAATTCATTGACAATTTTAATTTTTATTGATAAAAAAGCGAGGCTGGAGCTTATGATCCAGTCTCGCTTAAATGTTTATTATTCTTTAATGTTATTCGTCTTCAATGTCTTCCATATCTTCTTGAATTTCCTTAGCCGTCGATTCTGGCGTCCGCGCAATCATGACATCGCACTTCGCGGTCCGCATTACGTATGATGCAACGGAACCAACAATGATCCGCTTAAAGAAGTTCTTCCCGGTTTCCCCAACGATGATCAAATCGTTCTTATATTCCGGTTGAAAATCTTCAACAATAACGGTTTTCGGATTTCCGAACCGCAAGTGAACGGAAACTTTGTCCTTTGGCAACCCTTCTTCGATCAGGTGCTCTTTCAAATCATCGATGTATTGTTCACATTCTTGTTCTTCTTTATAGATGCGTTCGCCATCAAGGGTGATTCCTGCATTACCGTATTCTAACGAATTCATGTCAAGCACCCATAAAACATCAAGGTGAGCATCATTCCGCTTAGCAATGTTTAACGCATCCATCAATGCAATTTCTGATCCCTTTGAGCCGTCGATTCCAACTAAAATATTTTTGTAGCCTAATGCCATGACCAACACTCCCATCCACTTATCTATTTTTATGATAACTTTATCATATTGAGTTTTCAAGTAAAGGTTTTCATTTATTTAAATATAATAAAAGGACTGCAATCTTCGTCACAGTCCTCAACCTTATCTTCTATTCTTCATCCAACAAAATCTTGTGCTTTTCCTTTAATTCAGCAGCCTTTTCCGCTGTTAAATTACCAAGTTCAACCAACTTGTCTTCGATCATTTCTAAGACTTCGACCCGGTCTTCCATGTTCGTAACAAAGTCATACTTATCACCATCGATCACTAACATTGGTGATGCATCATATTCATCACGCCAAATGTCATATTGCTTAAGCAACCGGTGATAGTAATCAACCAATGACGGATCATTTTCAACTAATTCGTATTCACGGCCGCGCTTTTCGATCCGTTTGAGCATCGTATCATATGAAACTTTGATCGTAATCATCAAGTCCGGTGATTTTTTATGGGAAGCAAATGGTAATTCTTCCATCATGTTCGCAAGCAAGCTCTTATAAATATCGTATTCAACTTCCGTTGCGTTGCCCATTTCGGTATTCATCCGCATGAAGATTTCGTCTTCATAGATCGAACGGTCAAGAATGTTGTTGTCTTCTTGCATTGCTTGCTTGATCATTGCAAACCGCCGATTTAAGAAGAACGTTTGCAACAAGTATGCATACGGGTTAGTTGCTTCTTCATCGCCGGCTGCCCGTTTCTTAGCGGCAATTTCGTTTCCTTTATAAAAAAGCGGTAATACCGGATTGTCCTTTACCGGTTCATAAAATGCCTTAGTCCCTAATTCATCTGATAAAATTTCCGTTAAACTTGATTTACCAGACCCAATAATTCCTGAAAGTGTAATCAAAATGATAGATGCATCCTTTCTTCCGGGTTCATTGTCTCCCTTGATTTTCTTGTTTGCGATTCATAAATTCCGTTAACAAGCACTCTTAATCATACGCCGATTCCCATGAAAAATAAAGCTACATTTTGGGGGTCATGATTTGCCCAATCACTAGATATGGTAAGTAAGAAAGCGGATTTTTCGGAAATCCCGTTAGCAAATTTTAAAAATTTATTCGCAGTTTTTTTGCATTCACTGCCGATTCAGTATGGTAAAATAGTTCTAACAAAAAGTAAGCGAGGTAATCATTATGAGTACGCAAGAAGAACGCCAACGCATCATCGATGTTTTTCACCGGCGGTATGCGACTAAAAAATTCGATCCAACTAAAAAAATCAGCGACGCCGATTGGCAAACGATCATTGAAGCTGGGCGATTATCCCCAAGTTCCTTTGGCTATGAACCATGGAAGTTTCTTTTGATTGAAAATCCTGAAATCAAGGAAGATTTGAAGAAAATCTGTTGGGGCGCAATCAACAGTCTCAACGGCGCAAGCCACTTTGTGATCATCCTCGTTACGATCAATAGCCCGCACGTTAAACACATGGTTGAAGACGTAATGGACGTTGATTTCGACGTTCACTCTCCCCGCAGTGAAAAATTCAAGAGTTTCCAAGAAAACGACTTTGATTTAAACAGCGACCGAGCATTATTTGACTGGGCAAGCAAACAAACTTACATTCCACTGACCAACATGATGACGGTCGCCGCTGAACTTGGAATTGACAGTTGTCCAATTGAAGGATTCAACCGGGCAAAGGTCGACAAGTATTTAGCTGATAAAGGAATCATTGATCCAAACAAATTCGGCGTTTCAGTAATGCTTGGTCTTGGCTACCGTGATCAGGAACAACCAAAGAAGACCCGGCAACCATTAGATGAAGTATTGGAAGTTATTAAATAATTTCATTGATAAAAAAAGATTGGGTTTCGTTTTGAAATCCAATCTTTTTTATTACCAAGTTATTTTCGAACCTTTTTAATTATTAACACGATCACCAACAGCGGCGCATAGCCAATCAAAATGATTGGTAACAACACCGCAAAAATGGCTGGCAAAATCGCGATCCATAACGCTCGCTGCCACATTTTTTGGTTAGCCTTTGTCATCGTTTCCTGATCATTTCCCGGGTGATGTTGAACGACCGTTTGCCATTCTGTTTGGTAGCAATGTGGGCATTCGCACTGATATGCCAGCTGGTTATCAACTAACTGGTATTGGAACTTTTCAATTTCCCTTTTCGTTTTTGAAAATTCTTGACCACAGTGCCTACACTTCAGCCATACCTTGACAGCTTTTAATTGGGCGTTCATTACGACTCCCAAATACAGCATCCAGCCAAAAAGGTTAATAAATGCAATGATCCTTAAAACGTTGGCGATTTGATTAATCAGCATTCTTCTTCACCTGCTCATCAATTTCAATTTTGACGTCATACTTATCATCTTCGTCTTCAACGATCCCGATCATCGTATCAAAGAGGATCAAGATCCAGCCAAATGCCAGGATGAACGCAATTAATTCAAAGGCAGTCAGCGAGATGATATGCAATGGTTTGAACATTAAATCAATGATCACCAAGCCAACGCACATTCCGTATGACAACGCCAAGAACCGTTTACCGACTTCCGGCAATAACCAACGGATTCCAACAATCAGAATAATGATCAGGTAAACCAAATACCCGGCAACCTTGTCATGTAAAATGTGGAAGTTTGCGTTGTTGGGGAATAATCCGACTGCGCCAACATCAAGAGCTGTAACGGTTAAAATGATCCGTAAAGTGATCGTCCGCCATGTATTTTTCACAACTGCCCGCAACGAAACGAAAATATAATCAACCAGTGCAACCATCAATAATGATGAGAAGACCAGCGTTAAGTTAAATTGCCAGCTGTTATTAGCATGTTTGGTCCCTAAAAAACTAAGATTGTGCTGCCACCAATTCCGGCCGTTTGACGCCATCGACATGACTGCGCCACTGGTGATCACTAAGATCATGATCGTTGTCAGCATGCCATAATTAACTGCCAACCCGATCCGGACCATGATGTAGTTGATTGCCGTTACAAAAACAAAAAACAGCATCATTGCGACCACGTGGCCAAAGGTGATCCCGGTAAATAACCGGCTTAAGCCCCACGCAATTCCCATTAATGCCAAGGATAAAATCAACACAAATGAAATTACAATGACCGGGAACGTCCGCCAAAAGGTCTTTGCCGAATACGCGACCGTGATTTTCTTCCGGTTGGAAATGAAATACGCACTAAAGAGGATCATCCCTGACAGTCCGCCAAAAACGATCAGTCCACTGGCAATCGAATTTGTTCCAACCAATGGGACCTGGTGCAAATGCACCGCGTTAATGAAGATCCAGAACGCAATGCTCGTTAAAATTGAAGCAATTAAGATCCAAATCACATTAAATTGCCGCTTGTTGCTGTCATGATTTTTCTTTTTTAACCGAATTTCGCCATTTCGCGCCGTAATTTTAAAATCATCATCGTTATGCAAGTCATATTTCTTTACCAGTTCATCAGGCACTGAAATCTTGATTTTCGCCATTTTAAGGTTTCCTTTCTGAAATGTATCTGTTTTTCATTATAACAGATTCATTTTGAGAATTCGGGACAAAAAATAGCAGTGCCTGAAATGACACTGCTATTCTCATTCTTAACTATTTATCAGCTTTTTCATCATCGTTCTTTGATGGTTCTGCCTTTGAATCCTTTGTTGAATCATCGGCTTTTTCAGCTGACCGTTCGCTGATCACTAATTGACCATCCTGCATGTCAGCAGCCAAGTGTTTAACATCGGGGTTGTCCAAGTAGAAATCAGTTACCTTGTCACGGATCTGTTGTTCAATTACGCGCCGTAATGGACGTGCGCCCATTGCTTCATCGTAACCTTGTTCAATCAAGTAATCCTTTGCCTTGTCTGAAACCGTTAAGTCAATGTTCTTCTTGGCTAATGTTTGGTTAACTTCGTCAAGCATCAAGTTAACGATCTTCTTCAAGTCGTCCTTTGTCAAATGTGAGAATTCGATTACGGCGTTGAATCGGTTCAAAAATTCTGGACGGAAGTATGGAGCGATCCGTTTCATAATGTCTTCGTCCTTCTTTTCGTCGCCGTTTGGTTCTTCGTTTCCGAATCCAGCATTTGAAGTTGCAATAATTACGGTATTCTTGAAGTTAACGGTGTTCCCTTGACCGTCTGTCAACCGACCATCGTCTAACACTTGAAGTAATAACGTAATTACTTGCGGATCAGCCTTTTCAATTTCATCAAGCAAGATGATTGAGTATGGGTTCCGCCGTACGCGTTCAGTTAAGGTGTTGTTATTATCATCATAGCCAACGTATCCGGCAGATGTTCCGATCAATTTCGATACCGCTGTCCGGTCTGAATATTCTGACATATCCAACCGAATAATGGCATCCTTTGAACCGAACATGTCTAAGGCTAATTGTTTAGCCAATTCTGTCTTTCCGACCCCCGTTGGTCCAACGAACAAGAAACTTCCGATTGGACGGTTGCCTTCGTCAAAGCCGGCCCGGTTCCGCCGAATTGCCCGAGCAACTGCATCAACCGCTTCATCTTGGCCAATTACCTTACCTTTCAACCGCGTTCCGATTTCCTTTAAGCGTTCAATGTCACTTGCACCCATCTTTGAAACCGGAATTCCAGTCAACCGTTCAACTGCTTCGGCCACATCATTGACCGTTGCCGTTACCTTTTGTTCTTCAGCGTGATTATCAATTTGTTTTTGCAACTCTTTGATCTTGGTCTTGGCATTCAAAGCTGCTTCGTAGTCTTCCTTTTCAGCAGCCTTTTCTTGCTTTTCTTTTTGAGCAGCAATTTCTTTTTCAATTTCCTTTACGTCAGTTACCGGATGTTGAGCTGCTAAGTGGGCAGCGGTCATATCGATCAAATCGATTGCCTTATCTGGTAAGCTGCGTTGCGGAATGTATTGAATTGAGTAATCCACGGCAGCCTTTAAGACCTTGTCCGGTAATTCAACGTTGTGGTGTTTTTCATACAATGGCCGAATCCCTTGCAAGATCTTGAATGTATCTTCAGCAGACGGAGCGTTTACCGTTACTTCGTTGAACCGCCGTGCCAATGCGGCGTTCTTCATGATCGTGTTGTGGTATTCATCTTGGGTCGTTGCCCCAATGACCGTGACTTCACCACGTGATAATGCAGGTTTCAAGATGTCAGCCATTCCCTTTGAACCGCTGCCGTCACCCATTCCACCGGCACCTAAGATTTGGTGGATTTCGTCAAAGAATAAGATCACGTTGCCGCGTTCCTTAACTTCCTTGATCAAGTTTTGAATGTTTTCTTCAAAACTGCCCCGGAATTGCGTTCCGGCTTCAAGGCCTGAAATATCAATGCTGATAATTTCCTTGTTCTTGATTGCTGCGGGAACATCGCCATTCACGATTGCTTGAGCTAAGCCTTCAACAACCGCGGTCTTCCCAACACCCGCATCACCGACTAAAACAGGATTATTCTTTGTCCGCCGTGATAAAATTTCAGCGGTTTCTTGAATTTCCTTATTTCTGCCGATTACCGGATCAAGTTTGCCGTCACGTGCTTCTTGCGTTAAGTTCCGGCCTAATTTTTCAAGAATGCCATCTTTTTTACCTTTGCCTGCCATTTTACCTTGTTGAGCATTGACACCCTTTGGTAACTTGCCAGTCTTCCGGTATTCTGCAAATTCTTCAGGGGTAACTTCCCGACCGTTAATTAAATAACGTTTATTTTCTGAGTTAAATCCGTTCATGCCACCCATTAATTCATTAAAAATATCATCCATATTATCAAATGGTCCCATGTTAGCCATAGTCTATCCCTCCAAAAATTCTTTCTTAACATATTCTGTCAGTGAGATTTTCCAACAAAAAAAGTCCGACTGATACACAAACCTAAAGTGACTCAACCAAGACTTTCCGCGGTTACAAAACCTTACTATTCATCGTTTCCTTCTTCGTCATTCTGTAAGTAGCCTTCTTCCAGCTCCTTAAGAACCTCCCACATCATCTTGTGCTGCGCCTGTGCCAGCGCATCCAAGTCGCGCAGATTCATCGACGTTGCTTTCGATTGCTCCTTATTAAATGACTTGTGTAGAGTTGTGTAACCGTAGCCCGATATTTTAGCTACGCGGTAGATCGTCAAATCTTGGTGATCGAGGTAACTTTTAATATCGATTTTCATCTCTATCACATCCCTACGTTTATTAGTATATCACATATGTAATATATTACAAGTGTGAAGCTCCACAAAAGTGAAATATTTTTGATTTTATTTTTTCTTCCTATATATAGACCATGGTCCAAATTTGTTTTCAAGATTCAAAGCGTTTTTCTTTTTAAATTTTTTAACAAAGGGGTATAATTAAAAGCGTGTTAAGGATGATGTTTACATCATTCAAATTTACCTTTTTAGGAGGAATATTAATATGACTACAAAAGTAGGTATTAATGGTTTTGGTCGTATCGGCCGTTTAGCATTCCGTCGGATTGCTGAAGTTTCAGATGACTTGGAAATCGTTGCTATCAACGATTTAACATCACCAGCTATGTTAGCTCACTTATTGAAGTACGA
>NZ_LWUD01000020.1 GCF_001654615.1 Ligilactobacillus aviarius | reverse complement strand
GACTCTTGGTAGAAAAAAAGGTCGGAAAAAATCCAACCTCTTTTTATCTTGCATATTCTGTCGCACGCGTTTCCCGGATAACCGTAACTTTGATGTGTCCCGGATATTCAAGTTCATTTTCGATTTTATCTTTAATGTCACGTGCCAATACTGTTGCTTGCAAATCATTGATCTTTTCCGGTTTAACAATTACGCGAACTTCACGTCCTGCTTGAATTGCATAACTCTTACTTACACCGTCAAATTCATTTGAGATACTTTCAAGTTTCTCTAACCGGTGAAGGTAATTTTCTAATGATTCGCTCCGTGCTCCTGGGCGAGCAGCTGAAATCGAGTCTGCAGCAGCAACTAAAACTGCAATTACTGACTTCGGTTCAACATCACCGTGATGCGATGCGATCGTATTTACAACCACATCATTTTCGTGATATTTCTTCGCCAATTCAACCCCAATTTCAACGTGTGAACCGTCAATCTCATGATCAACAGCTTTCCCAATATCGTGTAATAATCCTGCGCGTTTCGCTAATGTAACATCTTCTCCTAATTCAGCAGCTAAAACTCCAGCTATTTTGGCAACTTCAATTGAGTGGGTCAATACATTCTGCCCGTAACTTGTCCGGTAATTCAACCGACCAACCGTCTTGATCAAATCAGGATGCATTGAATTCAAGCCCAAATCAAAGATCGTTTCTTCCCCAATCTCACGAATTTTAGTATCCATCTCACGGGTGGCCTTATCAACCATTTCTTCGATCCGTGCGGGGTGAATTCGTCCATCCTGAATCAATTTTTCAAGCGCGATTTTAGCGATTTCTCTTCGAACAGGGTCAAATCCGCTCAATAAAACTGTATCTGGAGTATCATCAATAATCAGGTCAATTCCGGTCAACGTTTCAAACGTCCGGACATTCCGGCCTTCCTTACCGATGATCCGCCCTTTCATGTCATTATTAGGTAATGTTACAACTGATACCGTTGATTCAGAAACCGTATCAGCCGCACTGCGCTCGATTGCCTGAGCGATTAAATCTTTAGCTGTTTGTTCAGCGCGAGCTTTTGCTTCATCTTCACTTTCCTTAATCATTTGACCAAGTTCATAAGTCAGGCTTGCCTTGGTTTCCTTCATGATTTGGTCTTTTGCTTGTTCGGTCGTTAATGAAGCAACTTCTTCTAACTTATCGTGTTGTTGTTGAACAAGTTCTGTTACTTTTTGACGTTGATGATCAATTTTTTGTTGATCAGCATTTAACTGATCCTCTTTCTTATCAAGAGATTGTTCGCGTTTTTCAAGTAAAGAATCCTTCCGGTCAAGATTTTCTTCACGTTGAATCATTCGATTCTCTTGCTTTTGAACTTCATTACGCCGTTCACGAAGTTCCTTTTCAACTTCAGAACGGTAACGATGGCTTTCTTCTTTTGCTTCCAGAATTGCTTCCTTTTTCTTTGCAGCCGCTTCTTTGCGGGCATGCTTTACAATTCCTTCAGCTGTTCGACTAGCCTCGTTCAAACTGGTTTCATAAAGCTTGATTCGACGTTTATCTCCCAAGATAAAACCAATAATCAAAGTCAAAACAGCGACGGCGAGGATTACAATGATCTCCATCATAGTTAATACCTCCGCATCGTCTCAAAAATGCGGCTTTTAAACCGCATTTTTAATTTTTTAAATTAAATATATTTATTACACATACGTATTTATTTTAGTTGTTGCGCCCGAAAAATGTCAACATAAATAGTCGGCATTTTTAGAAATAATAAAAAATATATAATAAGGGAGGTGTGACAAAACGTTAAAAACGAGCGTGGTGGAAGCAGAAAAACGAACGAATCGCGCAGCAAAGATTCGGAGATTTTCGAACTTCCACATAGCTCGTTTGTTTTGGAACCCGATTATGCGGATATAGCAAAAAGGTTGCGACTTATGTCACAACCTCTTTCAACAATCTTATTTCTTCTTTGAATCCTTTTCAGGTTCTTTTGCTTGATCATCAAGTTTTAAATCAAGTTGTTTTTGTTCTTCTTCAGTTGCAATTCCATATGCCTTCCGGACTTTTAAGGTAACTTCCTTCATCATTTCAGGATGTTCCTTCAAATACCGTTTAACGTTTTCACGTCCCTGGCCAATCCGGTCTTCACCATATGAGAACCATGAGCCGCTCTTCTTGATAATGTCCTTTTCAACCGCCATATCAAGCAATTCACCGGTCTTCGAGATTCCTTCGCCATACATAATATCAACTTCGGCTTGTTTAAATGGCGGAGCAACCTTATTCTTCACAACTTTAATTCGAACCCGGTTACCAATTACATCGGAACCGTCTTTGATTTGTTCGGCCCGCCGAACATCTAACCGAATCGTTGAATAGAATTTCAATGCCCGGCCACCAGGAGTTGTTTCGGGGTTACCAAACATTACACCGACCTTTTCACGGATCTGGTTGATAAATAACGCAATTGTTTTGGTCTTATTGATCGTTCCTGAAAGTTTCCGTAATGCTTGTGACATTAACCGGGCTTGCAAGCCGACGTGGGCATCGCCCATTTCACCTTCAATTTCAGCCCGCGGAACCAAGGCGGCAACGGAGTCGACAACAACGATATCGATTGCCCCAGATGAAACCAAAGCATCGGCAATTTCCAAGCCTTCTTCCCCAGTATCTGGTTGTGAAAGCAATAAATCATCAATATTAACGCCTAATGCAGAAGCATATGCTGGATCAAGGGCATTTTCAGCATCAATGTATGCTGCTGTTCCCCCGTTTTTTTGAACTTCAGCAACGGCATGCAACGCAACCGTTGTTTTCCCTGAACTTTCAGGCCCGTAAATTTCAACGATCCGGCCTCGCGGATATCCTCCAACTCCAAGCGCTTCATCAAGGGCAAGCGAACCCGTTGGAACCGTTGAAATTTGAGTATCGGCCTTTTCGCCCATCCGCATAATGGAGCCCTTACCAAAGTTTTTCTCAATTTTCTTTAATGCATTATCTAATGCTGCTTGTCTATCGTTATTAGCCACGCCTTTTCCTCCTGTATCATTTCTCGTCGAATTTATTATACCAAAGATTATTCAAAGATGCGAACAAATGTTTGATTTATTTTTCAAAACTTTGCTGAACAAGTTCAAACGCCTTGTTAAACACCTTATCTTCAACATTTTGGGTTCGATAAAACGGAATCGAACATGACCGTTCATGCCCCGTTTGGTCAACGATTGCGATCCAAATAGTATGTTGCCCTGAATTCCGGGTAATTGCAATCGCGTAGTTCGTGCGCAGAACCGCTTTGGCTTGCCGGGCCATCCAAATCGTTGTCTCTTCGCTTTGCGATCCATTCGCATTTAAAATTTGATATGGGATATCAAACATCGCATTCTTCGCGTCATCGGTGGGCGCAACAAATAATCCTGCAAAACTTGCTTCCCGATCGATTAAATCCGTCGCAAAATTTGTTAAAAAATCAGTTGCAAATGCAATCGTCTGATTTTGAGCAGTTAGCTTTTCCATTACGGTTTGAATCAATTTTGATTGATCCGTTTGATGCACATCTGACCCCATATAAATCCTCCTCACTTAATAGATACGAAATTAAAGTTATTTTTAGACAAAACAGAGGCTAGAAAATCCCTAGCCTCTCCACCTTTATTTTTCAAATTATTCTTTATCTTTTCCGAATGAGTCAGCAAATACGTGCCGGGCATTGTAGAAATATTCGATTCCCGAATAGATCGTAAAGAACAAGCAGATGTATAAGAGAACTTGTCCGATTGGGAAGTGAATATTTGCAAAGAAAACGTCGTTTAAAAAGAGAAAAATAATTGAAAACATCTGCGATGCTGTCTTAATTTTTCCTGGCATCTTTGCAGCCATTACTTCACCATTGTTTTCAACAACGATCAATCGTAATCCGGTAACCGCTAACTCACGGCAGACAATAATTGCGGCAACCCATGCCGGAACTTTTCCCATTTGAACTAGGATAATAAACGCGGTCATTACCAGCATCTTATCTGCCAACGGGTCGGCAAACTTGCCAAAGTTTGTTACTAAGTGCTTCCGGCGCGCAATCTGACCATCAACAAAATCCGTGATCGATGCCCCCGCAAAAATAATTGCGCCAATTAAGCTTGTTTTGGGAATCGCCGTTCCCGCAAGAACGATGTTTCCCCAATGTAACGGTAACAGTAAAACAAGCATAAATAATGGAATCAATAAAATTCGAATAACTGTTAATTTATTAGGTAAATTCAACTCTCTCACCTCAATTAAAATTACCGGGTAACGGTTTGATAATTATTTGTCCGGCCGTTATTTTGTTGATAACGTTGTTGCTGGTTTGTTTGGTAACCATTTTGATTATTAACCGTTTGCCCTTGTCCTTGAGTTTGAGCAGCCGTTTGCGTTTGGGATTGCGTTTCGGCATTCGTTGAACTTGAACCATTTGTAAAGTTCAAGACTAACTTCCGCACAGTTAATGATGAATTTTGGGCAAGGAAGTTCAACTTATGACCGTTAATTTTAACCGTTGAAGCATTTGAATTTCCAATGCTCAAAACAACGCGGCTTGTTCCAGCTGGAACTTGAATTTCCTTCGTTGTTCCTGATTGAAGGGTTCCTTGCCAGCTTTGAGCACCGCCAACATAAACTGCATCCCATGATGAACCGCCAGAAGCCCCAAGTTCAATTGTGCTTTGACTCGGTGCGTTTTCAACGTTATACGTAAACGTTGAGCCTGCCGAAGCGACATTGACGATCTTTTGTTCCTTCTTCGATGTTGATGAAGATTCGCTCTTCTTCTTGGCTGGCTTCTTTACATCAGTTGAAACTGCAACCTTGGTATTGGTTTGTTCAATTTGTTGATTTTTAGCCTTTTCATGGTTTCCCCACGCAACGGCATAAATTGTCCCTAAAATTGCAACCACTACCACGACGATAATGATCATCGGAAGGTATTTAGAAATTTTTGCGCTTAAACTGTTGTCTTGCGGCCGGGTCAATTCTTCCCGCTTTTGAACCCGCGAAGTTGTTTCTGCTTGTTCTTCAGGCGAAGCCGGCATTCCAAGTTCTTGGTCTAATTCTTGAATGATTTCGTTGGGATTTAAACCAACCGTTTCTGCATATTGCCGGGCAAATGCCTTCACATAAAACTTTCCCGGAAGAGCATCATAATTGCCTTCTTCAATCGCAATTAAATAACGCTTTTGAATTTTAGTTGTTTGTTGCAAATCATCAAGGGTCAATCCCTTGGCAATTCTTGCGTCTTTTAATTTTTGACCAACACTAGCCATTAAAAATCCACATCTTTCTTATTTAATCTCAAACTTTTAATATTTCGTCTTACATACAGTTAAGTATATCATAAGCGTCTTTATCTGCCAAAAACGACTATTCCAGCCAGCCGCCCGTAACATAAAGGGTTTGACCGGTCATATAGCCTGCTTCGGGTGCTAATAAAACGCGCACCCAATAACTGATTTCGGCTGGATCAGCCAAATGGCCCACTGGAATTTCGTCACGGACAGTCGCCAAAGTTTCCGCATTAAACATTTGATTCATCTGCGTATTGACCGCTCCGGGCGCAACCGCGTTGACCGTGATTCCCATCGAAGCGACTTCCTTGCTGTATGCTTTAACAAATGTATTGATTGCCCCCTTTACTGCGCTGTACGGGGTTTCCATTGCACTGCCGTTTTTCCCGTATACCGAACTGATAAAGACAACTCTCCCGGCTTTAGCACGGGCAAGCTTATCTTCTAAACGTTGAAGAATCATCATCGGCACTTTAAGCTGCATTCGCAAAATTTCATCCAGTTCATTCTCAGTAAAGTCATGCAAAAACTTAAAATGCGTTGTTCCTTGAGCAAAAATAACCGCATCGACGCCAAAAATTGAATTTGCAATTTGGTCGACACAATCGGCCGCCATGAAATCACTCTGAATGGGAATGAAATCCTGCCGCGGAAACTTTGATTGAAATTCACCAATCAACTCTTCAATTCGTTCTTGCTGATGGGCATAGTGCAGATAAAGCGACCATCCTTGCTGTGCCAGGTCACGGGCAATCTGACTACCAATATCGCCCGAACTTCCTAAAATCAACGCCCACTTCATTTTTGATCTCCCCTTGGTAATATTTGACAACGAGTTAATTCCGCCGGATCAAAGAACTGATCCGCAAAATCAACCACTTCATCGAATGTCAACTGTTCGATCGTTGCCGGAACATCAAACACCGTCCGTTCACCATAAAGCCACAAATCAAACTGGTTGGCAATGTTTTCGTTGGAATTCATTCCTTTAATTGCTCTTCCAATAAATTCACGCTTCATCGATTCAAAAATCGGCTTTTGTTCCGTAAGTTTTGCCGCTGCATTGACAATGATCGCCTTTAATTCGGCAGCTGCTTGATCGATTTGTTCTAAATTTGTATCTAAATAAAAATCAACAAACTGGAATCCATCTTCAAGCTGAATTTCATAACCGAAACTGTTGTCGATCAATCCTTGGTCAAACAAGCGCTGATAATCAGCAGATGATTCGCCAACAAGCATTTCTAAAATGATCTGCAGCATAATTTTGGCCTTAAACCGTTCTGCCGGAAGGAAATCTTTTTCATCCCGAATCCCCAACGCAAGTTTCGGCCGTTGAACATCCATTTGCCGTTCAGCAAACGGAATAATTGCCGGATGACCAGGGTTGACTCGTTGTAAGTTTAACTTATCATTTGAAGCTAAACTTCCTGCAGCCACATTTTTAATAATTTCTTTAATTTGAGTTTCATCAAAATTACCAACGATCATTAAACTCATATTCGACGGCTGGTAAAAATACTGATCGCATTCATAAAGCATTGCAGGCGTAATTGCTTGAATCGACTGAACGCTTCCAGCAATATCAGCTGTCAGCGGCGTTTTCGGGTACAAATTGCTGATAATTCCAAACAGCAACTGCCAGTTTGCATCGTCTTCGTACATCTGAATTTCTTGCCCAATAATTCCTTTTTCCTTATTAACGGTTTGGTCACTAAAATACGGACTAAAAACAAAATCCAGCAACGTTGAAACACATTCGCCAACGTTTTCAGCCGTTGAAAAAAGGTAACTTGTCCGGGTAAAACTGGTAAATGCATTTGAATCTGCACCGTAAATTGCAAATTTATCAAATGCGTCGTACTCTTCCTTTTCAAACAACTTATGTTCCAAAAAATGAGCAATTCCGCTTGGATAAGTTTTCAGCTGATTATCAACCGTGAACGTCGTATTAACTGATCCAAACCGGATCGTCAAAATGCCGTCCGTTTGATGAAAGGATGGGCGGGCAACCAAATTAACATGCAAGCCATTCGGTAAAACAAAACTTTCCATCTTTTCGCCAAAACGGCTGTAATTAATGGTTGCCATTGGCCATCTCTCCTTTCAAGAAAAACTCAGTTTGAAGCTTAAGTTGACTAGCAGCCGCAACGACGTCCTGCTTTGTCACTGCTTGAATTCCATTTTGTTGGGTTTCAGAATCCAACGGTCGGGCCAGCAATTCACTTAAAACAGCTTGTTCAAGACTGCTTGCCGGACTATCTTGCATCCGTTGCCGTTCATTGATCAGCTCGATTTTAATTTTAGCTAACTGCTCAGCGGAAAAATCGCCTTGCTGCAAAGCCGCAATCTGCTCCTTGATCAACGCTAAAACCGAATCATGATTCGTTGCTTGAATTCCCGTTTGAATCAGCACCATCGACCGTAATGCTGAATAGCTGCTTTCAGCATAATACGCCATACTTGCCTTTTCGCGAACGTTTTGAAAAAGAAGCGACTGCGGCGAACCACCCAGTAAGGCGTTCATTACGACTGCCGCATAAAACATTCTGTTCTGATGCGCATCGATCGGTAAATGATAAATCAAATCCAGTTTACTTTGCTGAACCGGTTCCGCCTTCGTTTGCACCTTGACTTGATTTTTCGCCGCCTGAGAATAACAAATTTCATGAAATGTTTCCCGGACTGATTCTCGGAATTCAAATTTTGAAAGGGAACGCTTCAAAGAATCAAGGACTAAATCTCCCATTACCGTGATTTGAACTTGATCACGGCGAAGCATTTGATCATAGGCCGCAACAATATCTTGATTCGTTAATTCTTGATAATCATTTTCCGTTCCATACGGCGTATTCTGCTGAATCGGATCATCAAAATATGACCGTTGAACATTGATCAAGGCTTCAGACTGTTTATTATCAACAATTCCCTGAATATATGTTTTTAAATTCGTTCGCTGACGTTCAAAGACTTCCGGCTTGAACATTCCGTTTTCCATTCGCGGGTGAAAAATAATTTGATTCAAAAAATCAACCGATTCGTCAAGCAGAGACTGCCCGGCTTTCAAGTATTCCGGCGCAACAAAACTATAAACAAAATTGAGGAGACTTAAATTCCCCTCAACTTCCGTATTCGCACCAAACGTTGCCCCATATAATTCAGCAAGTTTAAGCGTGATTGCATGCTGATTCGGGTATGCTGCACTTGAACTTTCCAAGATTCCAGCTAAAAGTGTCCGGCTTGCGAGTTCCCGTTCATTTTTCAATTCGTGAATAAACGAAACCATCATCTGAACGGATTTAAATTGTTTATTCTGAATAAACCGAACCTTGACCCCCGGTTTAAGTTCATAATTAAATTCACTCTTCATCCTTATTCTTCCTTCTTCGGTAAGTAAACTTTCCGCGGCTTGCTTCCTTCTTGCGGTCCGACCATCCCTTTTTCCGTTAAATCATCAACGATGCGGGCAGCCCGGTTGTATCCAATTTTAAACCGCCGTTGAAGGAGGGAAATGCTTACCTTTTGTTCCCGTTGAATAAAGTCGATCACCTGTTCAAAAAGCGGATCGCTATCCGAATCATTTCCATCCTGCGTTGCCTGGACTTCTTCATCCGAAACTGCAAGATTATCATCATAATCGGCTGTTCCCTGTTCTTTGACAAAGGAAACGACCTTTTCAACGTCTTCATCCGAAATAAATGCTCCTTGAACCCGAATCGGCTTCTTTCCAACCAGCTTAAAGAGCATATCGCCCCGGCCAAGTAATTTTTCGGCCCCGTTTTGGTCAAGAATCGTTCGCGAATCCGTTCCGCTTGAGACCGCAAATGCCATCCGTGATGGCACATTCGCCTTGATCAATCCAGTAATTACGTCAACTGACGGCCGTTGAGTTGCAATAATCATATGAATTCCAGCGGCCCGTCCCATTTGAGCGATTCGAATGATTGCACCTTCAACTTCATTTGATGAAACCATCATTAAGTCGGCTAATTCATCAACGATGCCAACAATGTACGGCATTGGTTTTTCGCCCGTATCCATTGAGGCTTGCTGGTTCTTGATCAACCGGTTATAACCGTCAATGTTCCGCACGCCGACATTCGCAAACGTTTCATACCGTCGTTCCATTTCGGCTACGAGTTTATTCAGCGAAATGGCTGCCTTTTTGGATTCCGTGACAACTGGCGAAATTAAATGCGGAATTCCATTGTAAACTCCCAATTCAACCTTTTTCGGATCAACCAACATTAATTTAACTTCATCTGGCGTACAATTCATCAATAAGCTCGTAATGATTCCATTGATTGCCACTGACTTTCCGCTCCCGGTTGCTCCGGCAATCAAAAGGTGCGGCGTCTTCGTAATATCCAGGGTAATTAATTTTCCTGAAACATCCCGTCCTAAGGGGACCTCAAGTAACTGATGCGGGCGCTTGTGTTCCGCTGAAATCACATCTTTAAATGAAATTGTGGCCACCTTTTTATTCGGAACTTCGATCCCAATCAATGATTTTCCGGGAATTGGAGCTTCGATCCGGATATCCTTGGCTGCCAATGCCAATGCCAAGTCATCTGTCAGGTTTACGATTTTTGAAACTTTGACCCCAATTGCCGGGTGAAGTTCATATTTCGTCACTGACGGCCCCAAAATTGTATTTTTCAGTTCTGCATCAACGCCAAAGCTCTTCAACGTTTGCCGAAGGACCTCTTGATTATGCTTGATTTCTTTTCGTTCCTGACTTTGGTCCGTTGGCGCAACATCCTGAAGCAAACTGACGGGTGGCAATTGATAATTTTCAATTGAAGATGACTGGTGCAAAACGGGTTTTGCCACTTCAGGCTCTTCCTGCTTCTCTGATTCACGATTCCAAACATCCGTTGCATCCCGTTCACTGATTGGTTTTGGCAATTCCTTATCTTCCGGGGCAACAAGCGGTTCAACTTCTTCTTTCAAATCTTCCGGTTCGGCGGGTTCTTCCTTTTCTTCCGGTCGATCGGCTGTTTTTTCAATAGCCGCTGCTTTCCGTTTTTCCGCTGCATCTTGAAGTGAGTCCTTCGCTGTTCCTGCAGCGTTCTTTAATTTCCCAGCGATCAATTTAATTCCATTCCAACAAACGAGTCCAATTTTTCCGAAAAATTGAGCTACCTGTTGCAGTGAAATTCCAAATAACATGCACAAACCGGCACCAATCAGTAAAAGACTGATCAAATATGACCCCAGTTGAGCAAGCAGAAAATTCGTTCCGGTATACAGCAATGCCCCGATCATTCCGCCGCCAACCGCGGTCCCAAGACTTGCGCCGACAATATCATTGGCCAAATACTGCCATGTAACGCCAATAAAATCGTTATGCAAATCCAGTTTGTTAAAGAAAATTGCCTCCAATCCAAGGCTAATTCCCAAAATGATCAGTAATATTCCACCCCAATATCGTGGTTTGATTTGGGGTTCTTTACCATAAATCAACAAATAAATACTAAATAATAATAAAAGCCCAATTCCGATTAAATATGCATCACCGATCAGCAACCGGAATGCATTTGCAATCAAAACTCCTAAGTAACCTAAATGAAAAATTCCAAATAAACTTACAACACCTAAGATCAGGCCAACGACCCGTTCAGAAAAAATTTGTTTTTGGACTGCGGCCGTTTTTTTCCGTTTCGATGTTCGTTTACCGCTTTTCTTTGCTGCCATTTTTCCCTCTTCTATTTTAATTTGTCATTTTCGTAAAGGTGCGTCCGGTCTAATTGCGGGAATCCTTGTTGCCGCAATGCTTCATAAATTACAATTGATGCCGTATTCGACAAGTTCAATGCCCGGATATGATCATCATTTTGCGGAATCCGGATACATTTTTCCGCATTTTGCCGCATGAAATTTTCCGGTAATCCCGTTGTCTCTTTTCCAAAAAGGAAATAGTGATCTTCATCGACGTTTGAATAATCCGGATCAGTATATGTTTTTTCCGCAAACTTTGAAACCAAATAAAGCTTACTCATATCAGGAATCGTTTCTAAAAATGCTGGAAGATTCTTATGGTATGTAATTTTAACTTTGTCCCAGTAATCCAAACCGGCCCGCTTTAAATACTTATCATCGGTTGAAAATCCTAGTGGTTCGATTAAATGCAATTCCGTATTTGTTCCTGCACAGGTCCGTGCAATATTGCCTGTGTTTGCCGGCATTAATGGTTCAAAGAGCGCAATGTGATTCGTCATCAATATCTTCCTTTCTTAATTTCAAGCAATAAAAAAGCGTAACCGTTCGGTGTGGGCACGGCGAACAGCTACGTTAATGAAGTCCAATTAATTAATAACTAACAACTTGGTTAATTACTAATAACCGTTTTCTTACTAATAAGGTTAACACCTTAAATATTGTTTGACAAGCAATTTTACAAATTTTTCCGAACAATTAACAGTGACATATCAACCGTAACATGCTCTAACGGCGTTTTAAAAACATTCGCCGGATTCGCCTGCGTTCCCCACTGCAATGGAGTCATCTTTAACAAGTCCGTCGCAAGCGCTGGCGTTAAATCAAATTGATATTTAACCGGAACGACCTCGGTTTGCGGATACTGTTCCAGCACCCGGTTTAACACGTCATCGTTGTGATACGAATACTTCGGATCTTCAGGCCGATAGAGGCGATGCCGAAGTTCGATCAAGTACTCAGCATTCGGAATAACCTTAAATAAAATTCCATTCTGGGCAAGAACCCGGTCAAATTCGTGGTATGACGACGGCGATAAAATATCAATAATGACATCGATTTGACGATCGGCAAACGGAAGGGCTGCCAGATCCGCAATGCAAAAGAAACTATTCGCCGTTTGCTGCGTTGCCAGGTTGATCGCATCCTTTGAAATATCAAACCCAATTGCTTGATCATTGAATTGACGCCGTTGTTCCCGGATTCGGGCAAGCGGCGTGCCTTCACCGCATCCAACATCA
Source organism: Ligilactobacillus aviarius (assembly GCF_001654615.1). Taxonomy (GTDB): domain Bacteria; phylum Bacillota; class Bacilli; order Lactobacillales; family Lactobacillaceae; genus Ligilactobacillus; species Ligilactobacillus aviarius_B. The sequence goes on along the minus strand of NZ_LWUD01000020.1, from coordinate 11,738 downwards.
ATATAAGTTAAATTTCGTTGAGGCATCCGGTGGATAATCTGTTCAAGGACCCCATCAAATAATCCGTGTTGAAGGACATGGCGCCGAGCCTGCCATAATTCTTTTTGATCATAGTCGCTTTTAACTCCATGCTTAATTAAGAAAAGCGTCCCCTTCTTTGATAAGTCAAACCGGTGGCCTTGAGTACAAATCAAACTGTAATCTTCAATTGCGGCCATTCTCGTCCCGCAATACGGACACTTAAACAAGTTACGATTGTGTGTCAAAAAAACTTTTGCCTGATCAATTTTCTTTAATAACTTTGTTTGATTAGCGTTCAACTTTAATGTATGATCCCTTCACCAGTTTTACTAAATCTTCCCGTCTTAAGCGCACTGAACGTCCTAATTTTCCTGCAGAAACCGAAATTTCATCAAACTTTTGAATCTGTTCATCAAAATAGATCGGAAAGCCTTTGTATGCGCTGATTCCAATTGGTGTATTGGCGCCGTGAACGTAACCGGTGATTTTCACCAACTTTTTATTATCAGCTAGGTGAACCTGCTTTTTCCCAAGTTCGTGCGCCACTAATTTTAAGTTGATTTCAGCTTGAACGGGTAAGCAAACAACCAGATAATCTTTATCATCGTTATTCGCTTGTAAAACAATCGTCTTCAACAAGCTGTCCGGGTCGATTCCCTGGCTTTCAGCATCCTTCAATGCATCCATTCCGCGTCCAACCCAGTTAAAATTCTTTTCTTCATATTCAATTCCGTTTTCATCAAGAATCCGTTCTTCATTTGTTTTCTTGATTTTTTTCTTCTTTGCCACGATAATTCCTCTATTCTTTAATCGTAATCTGTGATCCAGCATGAATTACCGGAAATTTTTGTGGTTCCAAGTAAATCGCATTGCTGCGCGGTTCATCCGGAACAGCATTAAAATCTAAAACGGTATGGTGAACCGTTTCAAGGTTACTTGCAACTAAGTTTCCAACGTATGCCACTTGATATTGTTGGTCATCGATCGTCAGTTGCATTCCTTTTTTCACATCATACTGATCGATTTGTTCAAATTCTTGAATAACTGAGACTTCCTTTAGCCGTTCTGAAACCTCTTTGCCAAATAAAATCACCAATCCATCTTCCGCATTCAATGCGCCTTCTCCGACTGAAACAACTTTCATTTTAATCATCACGCTTCACCTCAAGGTTATTTTAACATAGCAATTTTTGAATTATTAAAGAAATTCGGAAATGCTATAATTAAATTAACTTAAATGGGAAGTGAGTTACATGAAACAACAAATTTATTTCGGAACATATACTAAACAAACCAGTCGGGGAATTTATCAGGCTCAACTTGATTGCGATGCCGGACGTTTAAGTCAGCCGCAACCAATCATTACGGTGGGCAATCCCACCTACTTAAGATTAACTGACCGTAACTCGTTACTTGCCGTTGCGGTTGAAGGTCCCCTTGGCGGAATCGCCAACTATAACTTGACTGACCAATCATTTGATTTACTTGATGATCAACTCACAACCGGCTCCAGTCCATGTTACATCGGCTATGATCGATCCCGGCAGCTCGTTTTTGCAGCATACTACCACCGGGGAACCGTTGAAATTTATCATTTGAACGATGATCTAACCTTAACGCTTACCGATCAGATCATTCATCATGGAAACGGCCCACGGCCTGAACAGGATGACGCGCACGTCCACTTTGCCGATCTTACGCCAGATGGACGGTTGGCCGTGGTTGACCTTGGAAATGATACGTTAACGACTTATACCATTAGTTCAACCGGAAAAGCGACTGAAGATGCCTGCTTGAATTTTGAAGCTGGGTTCGGTCCGCGACACCTTGTTTTTGCTGATCAAAATACTGCTTATTTAGCCGCTGAACTCAGCAGTCAAATTGCCGTCCTTCAATATGATTCGGATGATGGTCATTTTGAGATTCAACAAATTTTATCAACGATTCCCGATGACTTTACTGCTCACAACGGGGCCGCTGCGATCCGCATCACAGACGATCATCGGTTTGTTTACGTTTCAAACCGGGGACATGACTCGCTTGCAATTTATCAAGCCAACTCCGACCATACGTTAGCGTTGATTGATTGGGTTTCAACCGAAGGCAGTTTCCCGCGCGATTTTGCGTTAGACAAAACAAATCGGTTTCTCGTTGTGGCTAACCAAAATACCAACAACGCAACCTTATTTAAACGGGATCCAAAAAATGGTAAACTAGACTGCATCCAGCAAAATATTCCTCTTCCTGAAGGGGTCTGCGTTTGCTTTAAAAAATAAGATAAAGAAAGGGATCTTAAATGATTATTAAACAAAAGGCAGTTCAAACAATTCATGAACTTTCAACCCTTACTGATTTTCAAAAAATTGAACTTCAAAACCAACAAACAACTGCCAGTAAAGGCATGATTGCCGAAACGGTTCGTTATTTGCATGACAATCAAAAAATTTCAATTGAAACGTTGATTCGCCCCCGCACAGGCAAATATTCATACAGCGATATTGAAATCAAAGTAATGGAAGCCGATGTTTTTGAAGCCCAAGCATTAGGCGTTGACAGCGTTGCGATTGGCGCAATCACTGAAGAAAATCAACTCGATGAAGATGCAATGGAGCAATTGATCGGCGCAGCTGGCGGAATGCAAATTACCTTAAACCACGCTTTTGATGAATTAACCTTAGCTGGTCAAAAGAAGACCATTGATTTTGCAAACGAGCATGGAATTGATCGGATCATGATTGCTGCTCAGCCGGACTCATCAGCATTTAAAGAAAATCTTCAAACGTTGATCAACTATAATCAAGGGGCCGTCCAATTTGTTCTGACCGGAAAAGATGAGAAGCAGTTAACTGAGCTTTGTGAACAGTTTGACCTTCACTTACTCTTAGTTGAATAAAAAAAGCTGGACTTAACGTCCAGTTTTTTTATGCTCTTCAAGTTCTAAATAGCATTTCATATCCTGCGGAAGCGGACTTTCAAACGTCATCATTTGCTTTTTAAACGGGTGATAAAATTCAATTTTACGACAATGCAATCCTTGGCGCTGCAGTGGCAACTGAATTTGTCCGCCATATAACGTATCTGCGACTAACGGATAGCCGATCGATTTACAGTGGACCCGAATTTGATGAGTCCGCCCCGTATGCAGCCGCACATCACAGACCGTACAATCCGGCAACCGTTTTTTGACCCATAATTCAGTCTGTGCTTCTTGCCCGCCGCTTGAAACCACTTGCCGTTCAATCAGACTTCCCGGAACACGCCCAATCTGGCGATCAATCACCAGATGATTTTCCTTTAAATTACCGCTCAAAAGCGCTAAATAAGTCTTTTTGATTGCATGCTGTTCCATTTGCTGTGAAAGCAATGCATGCGCATACCGGTGTTTGGCAAACAATGCGACGCCTGAGGTATCGCGATCAAGACGGGTCACAATATGGGGAATCAAATCATCATATCCGCGAAGATGATAATAGCCATCGACCCGGTTCACCAACGAATCCTTGCGTTGGGGAACAGACGGAATCGAATTAACATGATCCGGCTTATCAATAATTAAAAAGTCGCGATCCTCATACAAAATCTTTAACGGAACGTACGATGGAATTAAATCATTTTTACGGTTCTCTTCAGGCGGAAATTCAATCGTTAATACCGTTTGCGGATCAATTTTATCGATGCGCCGATTTTCAACGCCATTGATCAGCACTTTACCGCCATCGCCCCGAACTTTTGCCATTAAGTGCCGGGAAATTCCCTGATTCCGAATAAACGTCTTCAGTTTAATTGGTTCATTCCCCGTATACTGCCAACTAATTCTCATTTAAATCACCAATAAATGCTGCTTGGACCCGTCGCCAAAATTCAGTGTGCCGGTACTTAGCAAACCGGATTTTACGTTTCGAGACCTTAAACATGATCTGTTCAATTTGTTTTCCATAAATATTTTCCTGGTCAACCGTCATAAAAAAGTCACTCGCTTGATTAGGGACGATCGTGATCCAGTCATTTGCCGGAACGATCATTGGCGAACTGATCGTCCGATATACTAAATTATTTAGCGATCCGATTTCTGTTAATTGAATCACGTTTAAACTCGGATGGATCACCGCTCCACCAAGCGATTTATTATAAGCCGTCGAACCGGTCGGGGTTGACACACATAGGCCATCACCCCGAAAACGTTCAAACAATTCACCGCCAATGTAAACATCAGCTCCCATTGTCATTCCAATCCGCTTGAGGGTTGCCTCATTTAAGGCTAAGTAATGCCGCGCTTGATTTTCATCATGATAGGTAACCGAAATATCAAGGAGCGGATAACTGACCGCCTGACCATTGTCTGATTGAAGACTGATTACAAGGTCGTCAAGCTCATCCGCCCGCCAGTCAGTATAAAATCCTAAATGACCAGTATGCACCCCTAAAAAGCGAATCGTTTCAAGCTGTTCCTGATAATGATGAAATGCTGAAAGCAACGTTCCATCGCCGCCAATCGTGATCACAATATCAGGATCGGCGTTATCGATCGTAATATGACGATCACTTAATTTTTGTTCAAGCTGATTTTTGATCTGCTCCGTTTGCGGAGTGTCATTTGCAAAAATTCCAATCTTCATTTTTTATCCTCTTCGTCATTCCGTTTTCGCTGTGCAAATAGTCGTTCAGCCTCTTTAATATCATCATGGATATTTGACATTTCCGTATCAAGCAAAAAGGCTGCCTCCGCTGTCTTCCGTAACCGTTCAGCAATTTCAGGTGGAAATTCTCCCTGATACTTATAATTTAACGAATGCTCAATTGTCGCCCAAAAATTCATTGCCAACGTTCGAATTTGAATTTCAGCTTTAATGTACTTTGTTCCCGTAACGAGTTCGACCGGGTAACGGATAATAATATGGTATGAACGGTAGCCGCTTGGTTTCTTATGGGCAATATAGTCCCGTTCTTCAATGATATCCATATCATGGCGTTTGCGAAGAATCCCTACAATGGCATAGATGTCGTCGACAAACTCGCACATAATTCGAACAGCTGCAATGTCTTCCATATCAACTGCAAGGTTTTCAGCGGTGATGTGCCGCCGCTGCATCTTCTCAAGAATGCTTTCCTTCGTTTTTACCCGGCCCGTTACAAATTCAATCGGGCCATGGTTGTTATAGCTCATTTGTTTTTTTAAACTATTCAATTTAAGCTTAAGCTCATCAACTGCTTGAGCATATGGTGCTAAAAAATCATCCCAACGATCCATCATTTCGCTCCCCGAAACTTTATCTGTTGTTATTCTACCATACGTTACCATTGGTTGGTGAAAACATATTAATTGCAAAACGGCTTTGTTTTATTTAAAGTAAGGAATGGATAAATCGAGCAGGGAGGAAAAATAAATATGTTAGAGGTATATCTATTTATTAATCCGATTAGTGAAACTTGCTATCAGACTGAAAAGAAAATTATTAAATTGCTTGCGCAAGCTCAAAATAAAATTCGATTTCGGGTTCTCCCCCTTTTAACGTTGAGTACCGTTTCATTTGCGATGCAGCACGTGGGCGTTTCAAGTTCAATTGAACATCAAGTTGTTGATACCCTTTATAAGGCATCGCTTGATTATGAAGCCGCTCTTTTTCAAGGCCAGAAACGAGGACGGAATTTCTTACTTAACGTTCAAGAATGTACATTAAGAAACAATTTTAAATACACTGACGAAATGGTCGAAAAAGTTGCTTTTAAGAGTCACCTTGATTGGGAACTCTTTAAAGAAGACCGGCAATCTGATTTGGCAGTCAAAACCTTTAAAAAAGATCAGCGGATTGCAGCTGAAATGCAAATCACGACTTATCCGGAAGTTGTTGTGACCAATACCGATTTCCCTGATTATGCATTTTCACTGAACCCGCAAGAGTCATTTGATATTTTACAAAAGTTTATTTTGCATCCGCAAGATTCGGTCTTGTGTCCAAATAACCATACTCAGTATTTACATTCTGCAAAATTAAGCAAACCACAAAAACCAGTTAAATAAAACGGAGGCGCTTTAACGTCTCCGTTTTTACGTTACTTCACAATCAATTTTTCAAGTTCATTTAACCGTTCTTCAAAAACCTTAAATGCCTTTTCTAAATATGCGCGCTGCGTCATATCAACGCCCGCTTCCTGCATCGTTTCAATTGGATATGCTGAACTCCCAGACTTTAAGAAGTTCAAATATGCTTCGGTATGCGCCGGATCATCATCTTCAATCCGTTGCGATAACGTTGTTGCGGCTGCAAAGCCGGTTGCATATTGATATACATAAAAGTCGTAGTAAAAATGCGGGATCCGCATCCATTCCATCGCAATTTCATCATCATTATAAATTGCCGGGCCATAATATTGCTTATTCAAGTCACCATAAAATTTTGAAATTGAATCCGCCGTCAATGACTTCCCGCTGGCATCCTGTTCATGAATCCACTGTTCAAACTCTGCAAATTGAGTTTGTCTGAAAATTGTTCCTTTAAAGCCATCTAAATAATGGTTTAAAACAAATGCCTGAACTTGGGGATCCTTTTCCGTCTTTAATAAATAATCCGTAAGTAAGTTTTCATTCGTAGTTGATGCAATTTCCGCAACAAAGATTGGATAATCGCCGTATACATATGGTTGGGTATGCGTCGTGTAATAGCTGTGCATACTGTGTCCCATTTCATGAACCAGCGTATACAGATCTTCCAATCCATCTTGCCAATTTAACAGGATATATGGATCAGTATCATATCCGCCCGAAGAATATGCCCCGGTTCGTTTGCCTTTATTTTCAACAACATCGATCCAACGATTATCAAAGGCCTCTTGGACATGCTGAAGATAATCGTCACCATAGACTTGAAGGGCCTCAAGTGCCTTGGCTTGAGCTTCAGGATATGTAAACGATAAATTGCTTTCCTTCACAATTGGCGTGTACAGGTCGTACATATGAACCTTATCCAAATTTAAAACTTCACCGCGTAATTTAACATAACGGTGTAACAATGGTAAATTACGGTGAACTTCGTCAATTAAAACATCGTATACTTTATCCGGAATGTGGTTTTCACTTAACGCTGCATCCTTGGCAGAAGCATAGTGGCGAACCTTTGCTTGATAATTTTGCACTTGAATTTGTGAAGTTAATGTTGTTGCAAATGTATTTTTAAATGCCCCATACGTTTGATATAACGCCTTAAATGCCCCTTGGCGAACCTTTTGATCAGCCGATTCAAGTAATTTACTGTATGTTCCTTCTGAAAGCTCAACTTTTTGTCCATTTTCCCCTTCAACAACCGGAAACTTTAAATCCGCATCACTTAACATTTCAAATGTCTTTTCAGGAGCTCCAAAAATATTCCCCGCTGCAGCCAATAACTCTTCTTGCGCATCACTTAACAAATGCTCGCGCTGTGAACGCAATTCAGTAATAAAGTGCCGGTACGGTTCAAGCTTTGAATTCTGGTGAAAATAATCCTGAACGACTTGATCATCAAGATGAACAAGTGCTGGTTGGAACCACGCAACTGCTTCACTGACTCGCGTTCCTAAATTATCTGCCATTCCTTGCAGTTCTTGATACTGCGAATTGGTCGTATCCTGATCATTTTTCATCGATGCAAAGACCGCAAGTTTTTCATAAATCCGCATAATTCCAAGGTACTGTTCAATTACCTCTAAAAATTTATCCGCGTTCATTTCCAATTGGTCTTTTGCATGTTTGAATTCATCTAATTTGTCTTCTAATTTCCGTTGATCCTTTTTCCAGTCCTCAATTGATTGGTAAACCCGGTCCAAATCCCACGTTAATTTCTCAGGGACTTCTGAACGTGCGGGAACCTTTTTAATCTCTGTCATCATCTTCACCTCAAAATCATTTTACCAGTAAATTTTCTTAAATAAAATTATGATAATTAATAAACGGCATTTGGTAAAGCAATTTTTTAGAATTAATTCCCAATTGAACCGCAATTTGAAAATATACCTTTGAATAGCGATAAATTGGGTAATCAAAGGACGACGAAAGATTTTGTAAAACTTCTTGACGAAACTTAAGATGGTTCAAATAACATTGGACCTGCAACATGCGAGTCATCCCCGTTGAGTACGCCTCTGCTCGATTGAAATTTCGAATTTGGTGCATCCGCATTTTAACTGAGATCCTACTTAAATCATTTTCCTTTGCGCAGTGAATAAACTGAATCAATTCCTTTAGATTTGCTAAAAACTTAATTCGATATTTGGGATGCAAAAAGGCTGCCTGCTGAATTTGATAGTAAAGTTCCAACCGTTGCATTTCAGCATTCAAATAAATAAAGTAAAATCCGATATTCGGATGGTACCTGAAAAATTGGGCGTTATGCTGTGAAATTCTTCCATGAAGGCAATAACGTTTTCCAACAATCCAAATGCAACGAAGCCCAACTTTAGCATACGCACGACTCCGCTTCGTCAGTTCAGCTGCTGAAATCGGGGAGCATTGGTACTCGACAATAACTTGGGACTTCGGAAGTTTAAGAATTACATCTGCTCGCCGTTGAATTGCTTTAAAGAATACTTCTGACTGTACATCGTATCCTAATTCATTCCCCCATTTCATTAACAATCGTTTTCCGGCCTGATGAACGTTTGTATCATAATGCTGATTTGAAAAAGTTGAATGTTGATGCGCGAAATGGGCAGAATTCAACTTGCCGGTCCTCAGCTTGACTGGTTGATGACATACCGGACAATAGTATTTCTTCAGTAAATTAGCTGCAGAAGCGTGAACCAATTTATTTTGAGAATTTAACGCATAAAACATAAAAAGACACCTCATTTACAATTACGCAAATAAGGTGTCTTTTTATTAACTAAAATTATACGAAAACCATTCGTATGCATTTCGGGTTTTAACAACTTGGCCATGTTCTTCGAGATAAATTGGCGGTAACTTCGGTGCCTTTCCGTATTCAAGCATGGTTGAATATACATCTTGAACCGTTCCGCTAGTAACCTCTTCATCAGAAAATTTAACCACCAAATAATACTTATCATCCATCCGGAATAAATCTGATCCAAATGGAGCCTTAAAGATCACATTGCGTGTCAGGTCGATAAAGTCTTGAAGCGTTTCAAATTCAATAACCCGGACATAATTTTCAGGTTGTTCACGCTGTGATGATGCTTGATCAGCAGTCGGTTTTTCAGACTGTTGAATCGATGTCTTTCGCTGATCTTTTGAATCAGTTTTAAAGTTACCTTTCATTCGGTCCTTTAAAATCCGCGTTACATCTTTATCTAATCCGATTTGGTCCAATTCATCGGGAGTTAAATTTGAAAGCATTACGCTATTATTTTCATCAAATTCTGCATCTTTAGGTAAATTCATCTTCTCTGCGGCTTCCGGATCAACTTTGGTAATAAATAACTCAACCCCATCGCCGCTTGGAACTAACTGAAATGTCACTGCCCCGTTATCACGAAACTCATGGTCAGTATCAACTTCATCCAAAATACTATAGAAAAAATCTTCAACGTCGTGTTGGTTCCCAATCAAATCCAAAATTGAGATTCCACGCTCGGCAAGATCCTCTTTTCCAAGGGTTACACGCATTGTATTTTCGTTGATTTTCTCCATTTCCATAAAGAGAACCTCCCTTCAAATTCACGTAATATCATAGCACATATTTAATAAAAAAGGCTACCCATATTATATGGGCAACCTTTTAAAATTCCATTTTAATAACCAATTTTAATTAAAATCAGGCCATCTTTTGGGCTTTTTCAAGTTCAAGAACCCGAACCTTCCGTGGCAAGAACCGCCGAATTTCGTCTTCGTTGTATCCAACTTGAAGACGCTTATCATCCATGATAATTGGACGCCGTAAAAGTCCAGGATTTGATTGTAATAATTCAAATAACTGTTGAAGTGGCATATCATTAATGTCAACATTCAAATCTTGATAAGCTTTTGAACGTTTGGAAATAATCTCTTCTGTCCCATCCTCAGTCATTTGTAAAATTTGCTTAATTTCATCAATGCTAAGTGGATTGGAGAAAATATTTCTTTCTGTAAAAGGAATATCATGTTCTTTTAACCAGGCGCGAGCTTTTCTGCATGAAGTACAACTTGGTGATGTATATAAAGTAACCATATCTAACCGCTCCTTTGCTTTTGTCCATATCCAAATAACTACCTTACAATTTCCATTATACACTTATTTTTAAGTGATGATTGGGTAATTTAGAAAAAAACTAGAGTTCCTTTAAAGTAATTTAAAGTTTCATCAGGGGCGTTTTATTCTCCTAATCATTTCAAGTTTTAATCGTAATAAATTCACAAATCAAACCATACGTAATTTATTATAATAATTTTAATATCAAATTTATTGATTATCCTATAAAGTCTACCTAATATCAATTTAATATATACAAAAAAAGAACCATGATCATATCACAGTCCTTATATATGATACCGGTGATCGGGGTCGAACCGATACGTCCTCAACGGACACTGGATTTTGAGTCCAGCGCGTCTGCCAATTCCGCCACACCGGCATAATTAAATTTTAAAAGTTAACGCCTTGTTTAGCATTAATAAGGCGGTAACCGGATTTGAACCGGTGATGAAGGTTTTGCAGACCTCTGCCTTACCACTTGGCTATACCGCCATCTCAAAGGATTCAAATCCTTAAGAAATTGGGCTAGCTGGATTCGAACCAGCGCATAAAGGAGTCAAAGTCCTTTGCCTTACCGCTTGGCCATAGCCCAATAAAAAAGGGCGATAGGTGGGATTCGAACCCACGCGTGCCGGTGCCACAAACCGGTGTGTTAACCAACCTTCACCACTATCGCCATCAAAATAAGAAGCAGGGATAGTAGGAATTGAACCCACACCGACGGTTTTGGAGACCGTAGTTCTACCTTTAAACTATATCCCTATCATAAAAATGGAGGGGAGTGGATTCGAACCACCGAACCCGAAGGAGCGGATTTACAGTCCGCCGCGTTTAGCCAGACTTCGCTACCCCTCCGTGGTGGCGCGGGACAGAATCGAACTGCCGACACAAGGAGCTTCAATCCTTTGCTCTACCGACTGAGCTACCGAGCCACTACTTAATTGATGATACAAAATATTAAATTTAAATGCAACCTCTCAGTTACAAATGGAGGATACAGGGCTCGAACCTGTGACCCCCTGCTTGTAAGGCAGATGCTCTCCCAACTGAGCTAATCCTCCATATAATGACCCGTACGGGATTTGAACCCATGTTACCGCCGTGAAAGGGCGGTGTCTTAACCACTTGACCAACGGGTCATATTTATAAAACTTTCGCATACGGAGAGTAAGGGATTCGAACCCTTGAAACAGGTTATTACCCGTTTACATGATTTCCAATCATGCTCCTTCGGCCAACTCGGACAACTCTCCATAGTGAAACTCCGGCAGGCGGACTCGAACCGTCGACACCCTGATTAACAGTCAGATGCTCTACCAACTGAGCTATGCCGGAATAATCAACAAGCACGGCAACTTCCTACCCTCACAGGAGGCGTTCCTCCAACTACTATCGGCGTTTTGAAGCTTAACTTCTGTGTTCGGAATGGAAACAGGTGTATCCTTCAAGCCATCATCACCGCACTTATTTTTCTTCAAGAGAACCTTGTTCCCTCAAAACTAGATAATAATTTTCTTACCTCGAACATCACGTTCCTTAACCTTTGGTTAAGTC
>NZ_LWUD01000019.1 GCF_001654615.1 Ligilactobacillus aviarius | reverse complement strand
TAATACCATTACGCTTAATTAATTATTAAGTAAGAACGGACGACCTAAGGAGGAAGGATACTTCAGAAATCATTCTGGTTCGGACTACCAACCGAAACTGTGTTTTTATCTTACTAAAACTAGTATATCAAAAATCTTTTAAAAAAATTTTGAACACCAAAATGCAAAAAGGATATTTACAATGATTAAAACTGTACCAATCAGTCCATCAATTATCATTTTGACGAATGCTACTCCCCGAAACAACTTAAAAATTAATATTCCAACAATTATCCCTGTTATAACAGCAGAAATTACTAATGGAATATATCTTTTAATATACATGCACTGCACAACATGCATAATACAATGCAAAACATACCCAATCATTATTCCTAAAAAAAGCCATTTTCCTCTGCCCCAAAAGGCACAAAGTGAAATGAGAATACAGCCGATAAACTCTTCCATAACAATTAGAGTAAATTGTTTTGAAGACAGATTAGCCACAGCAACTAACATCCTTTTAATAAAGTTGGGAACTTGAAGTGAAGAAACATTTCTTTTTAACCATGGATGTCCCCAAATAATTTCTTCAAAATCATGAAGCATAAATAAAATTGGAAAAATCAAATACTCCATTTTAACTTTCTTCTCTCTTACCTTTTTTCAAAATCAACACTATCAAACATGAAAGCAATGCTATCGGAGCTAATTGGGCATATACCTTAATAAACGCCCTTTTCAACTCTGACTTCGCCTTTTCTTTTACGTTTGAAATAATTCGTCTAATTGTTGAATTGATCTGTTGTACTTGTTGGTTAAATTTCGAAGCAACTTTCACGTAAGTTTCGTGATAAACTGCTTGTTTTATTTTATCTGGAATTTTGTTTTCAGCAAGTCCTTTCTTTTGGAAAATAGCTTGAACCGTTTGATTCGTAACTCGTTCAACTTGACTCTGCGGAACTTTAATTGGAGTGAATTTCACCGTCACTTTTGAATCAGTACTATTTTGAGCATTTTCAATTTTTTGATCTAATTTTCGTTTCAATTTATTCTTAACTTGCTGGTTTAAGCCACTATCAGCAATTTGCTGATTTCCATAACTTTGAATCGTCTGCTTTGCGTTTGATACATTTCCATTCAGCAATGTCATACAAATTGCAATTGCCATTACTAACCCTACCTGCCGTAAAACATTCATTACACTTTGCGACGATGTTAACTTTTGACCTTTAAAATCCGCTGCTGAAATCACGGTCGTTGGTCCGGCAACAATTCCATATCCGCATCCCAATAAAATTGAACCAATCATCAGGCGGTGATATAAATTAACCTGTAATTTACTCAAAAAACAATAACTGACAAAGATCAAAATAAATCCAATCAAAATCATTAAGCGGTTGTTGATCTTCTTTACTAATAATGACGCAATGATAACTGCTAAAAACACCGTGATTGAATACGGTAAAATTCGAATTGCCGCTTGAAGTTCTGTCAATCCCTTAAATTTAACAAGAAATGTCGGAATTAAGATTACAAATCCCCCTAAGAAGAAACTGCTAATTGCTAATGCCAATGAAGCCCCGTCAAAATTCCGACTTTTGAACAATGATAAGTCAATCATTGGTTTGGTACTTTTCATTTCGATAATAATAAATCCCACTCCGCAAATTACCGATAGCCCAAATAACGAGATAATTGCAGGTGAATCCCAATGCCATTGTCTTCCTTGAACTAATCCTAGGGTTAATCCAAGCATCATCCCGATACTCAAAATCGCACCTAAAAAATCAATTTTTACATTTTTAAGTTTCTTTTCATGTTTCAAATTCATACAAAACGGAATTAAAAGAATCAATCCGATCAAGAATGGAACATTGATGAAAAATACACCGCGCCATCCAAAGTATTTTGAAATCAAGCCGCCAGTAACCGGGCCAACCGCTGCTGCAAATCCCTGACAACCTCCAACCAGAGAAACAATTTTATTTCGATCCTGTTGCGCAACGATTTCCATTCCAATAATCGTTCCCAGCGGAAGAATAAAGGTTGCACCTAAACTTTGAATGATCCGACTTCCATATAGAAAACCAAGACTCGGTGCGCATCCACTTCCAATTGATCCAATTAAAAATAAAATTAATCCATATAGCAAATACCGGTTTTTACCGTAAATTTCTGCAATTCGGGCTGCGAGCAATGTAACCGAAGCAAAAATAATTGCATATAAATTTACAGCCCATGAAACTTGATCCAAACTTGCATTTAATCCACTTTGAATTTTGGGAATAACAATTGTCATAATTGTTGTATCTAGCATACAAAGAAAATTTGAAATGCAAAGGATAACCAAAACTAAGCGATTCTTTCCTTTTACCATAATTGATCTCCTTACTAGAACAATAATTTAACAAATTGTAACGTTACACTTTGTGCTATGTGGTACACTTGTACCATAAGCTAATTTAAGATTAAGCCGTTCTTCCATCGAAGTAAATACCGCTAGCGAAATCTTAACTAAGAGGACATTTTGGGTTAATTGTTAGACTAAGGAGTTTATTATGTCACGTCGAATTGCAGAACAAACAAAAGAATGGATCATTGAAGCCTTTATTGACTTGTTGAAAACTAAATCATTCGAAGAAATTAAAACAACTGAAATTTGTAAAAAAGCTCAAGTCTCACGAAATACGTTCTACCGTAAGTTCAATTCCAAAAATGATATTGTCGAAAAGATTGCTGATAATTTGATTGCAAATTACATCTCACAAATTCAAAGCAAATCACCTGAGAAGTTTCAAGACTTAATTACCATTGTCTTTCAATTTGGAAAGGATAACTTTGAAATTCTTAAGACCTTATCTGACAATAATCTGCTTTCAATTGTCCTAAAAAAGCTTAATTCACTTGGGCCAAAACTGTACCAATCAGTCGAACTCCCCTGGCATACTTTTAACGCCGACGATTCAATTAAAATTATGATGAATTTTTTTATTGGCGGTTTTTGGAATATCTTAACTGACTGGATCAGTAATCCTTCAAAATACTCAATTGACGAATTAGCTGAAAAAACAACCGCTGCCCTTGAAAATGTAATAATGTTTATCTGATTTTCCCTTGTACATCAACCTAATTTATTCTAAAATTTAGATAACAATTAAAAGAAAGAGGCATTCGATATGGCTGAAAAGTTGACTAAGGAAGAACTTGAAGCATTAGAAGCTGTTTTAATGCACGACAAAAAGTTATACCAAAAAATTGTTGAATTGAATAAATAATTTTGAAACAGGTTGTGATGAGCAGCCTGTTTTTACTTAAGTGACACACACTTCTGACACCCACACCTTTCAACGTGTGTCAATCGTGTGTCAATGTTTACAAATTATCTTCAATTTAGAATTTATAAAAAATAAAAACGCCTATCTCAAGGCGTTTTTATTAGTCCAAACAATCGATATGAATTAAAAAATGCCACTGGCAGGAGTCGAACCTGTACTGGGAAAACCCAACAGCGACCTGAACGCTGCGCGTCTGCCAATTCCGCCACAGTGGCAACAACAAGGTTTATTGTACACTAAACCCCGTCTAAGATTCAAGAGTTATTTTTTCTTATGCAACAAACTAACTGCCGTTCCGTAGCCGTGAAGAACAATATACTTTGGTCCAACGGATACCCGGACAACTTGTGGTTCAAAGCGAACGTTGATGATTCCGTCAGCATTTTTAGCAACTGCCTTTTCAATTAGTTTCATTTCAACTTGTTCATATAAGTCGTCAAAATCATCAACCCGTTCAAGTTCGTCGGCATGCAGTTCTTCCTTGACCGTTGCGTTTACAATTCCGTGAATTGCGTATCCTTGATTTAATCCACCTGTTGATAAAAACATTCTTAATATTCCTTCCTTACTTGATAAACTCACTTACAATGTTCAAAACTTTTTGGCGGCTCTCGCCATCAAGCAAATGACTGGCACCTTCAATCAAATGCAATGTACTATTGGAATAGCCATCATCATATTTGATCGAGGCATGCTGATCAACCACTTGATCAGCCGTTCCATGGATAAGGCATACTGGTCCGTGATATTCAGCCGCCGTTTCATAAATCGGCAATGTCTGGGCGACCCGTAAATAAAAGCCGCCTAAATCATAATGATCTTTTAAATGCTGCTTATCTGGAATATGCTGCGGATCATAAATTAATCCCTGGGTGTGACCGGCAAGTGCATCCGTCTTTAGCGTCGCAGCCGGGGCCATCAAAACTAATTTATCAATATATTCATGATAATAGCCGGCAAGCATACTTGCGACCACTCCGCCCTGCGAATGGCCTAGCAAGAAGATATGTTCAACTTGCGGCATTTGACGAACATAATCCAAAATTGCCCGGCCGTCGCTGACTTCATTCATCACCGTCATGTCAGTGAAACTTCCATCACTTTGACCATGGCCATTAAAATCAAATCGGACCGATGCAATTCCCATTTTCTTTAACATCTGGGCTAGCTGATAATGTAAATTTCCGGGATTATCGCGGCCGCAATTTCCAGTAAAGCCGTGCATCAAAATCGCCATATCATACTTATCTTTACCTTCAGGGATTTCCAAGACTCCCCGAAGCGTTAATCCATCACGTTGAACTTGCACATTTGTCATCGATGCCATCTCCTTCCTTTTTATTGTACATGAATTGCCCCTAAAGAAAAAGAAGCTGCTAATAAGCAGCCTCTTTCATCTTTAATTTGCAACAATGTTGACTAACTTGCCAGGAACAACGATTACTTTCCGTACCGTCTTTCCTTCAAGTTCTGCCTTGATCTTTTCATCATTCATTGCTAATTCTTGGATTTCATCCTTTGATGCATCCTTTGACACAACTAAATGTTGCCGTTTCTTCCCGTTAACTTGAATTACAATTTCAACGTTCTTTTCAACTAACTTGCTTTCGTCGTATGTTGGCCATTCTGCATAGGTGATCGTTCCAACATGTCCAAGCTTTGTCCATAATTCTTCGGCAATGTGCGGCATTACCGGTGCAATCAGTTTCACAAAGCCTTCCATGTATTCAAGCGGAAGAATGTCAGCCTTGTAGCATTCGTTAACAAAGACCATCAATTGTGAAATTGCGGTATTGAAGTGCAAATCTTCAAAGTCTTCCGTAACCTTCTTGACGGTTTGGTTGTAGATCTTATCCAACTTGCCATCATTAGCCGTTGATACCCGATCACGCAACTTATCATCTTCATCGATCAATAAGTTCCAAATCCGGTTAACGAACTTGTAAGCCCCGTTTAAGCCGTCTTCAGTCCACGGCTTTGAAGCTTCCAACGGACCCATAAACATTTCGTAAACCCGTAATGTATCAGCCCCGTATTTTTCAACGATGTCATCAGGATTAATAACGTTGCCCTTTGACTTCGACATCTTTTCATGGTTTTCACCCAGAATCATTCCTTGGTTAACTAACCGTTGGAATGGTTCCTTCGTTGGAACAACGCCTAAGTCATAAAGGAATTTGTGCCAGAACCGGGCATACAATAAGTGAAGAACCGCGTGTTCAGCTCCACCAATGTAAAGGTCGACCGGCATCCATTCTTTCAGTTTATTGTAATCGGCTAAGGCTTCCTTGTTATGCGGATCAACATAACGCAAGAAGTACCATGAACTTCCAGCCCATTGCGGCATTGTGTTTGTTTCGCGCCGGCCTTTCCGTCCATTTTCATCAACTACGTTTACCCAGTCATCAAGGTTGGCTAACGGGCTTTCACCTGTTCCTGACGGCTTAATATTATCCGTCTTTGGAAGTTCCAATGGTAATTGGTCTTCCGGAACAAGCGTTGTTTCGCCATCTTCCCAGTGAATAACTGGAATTGGTTCACCCCAGTAACGCTGCCGTGAGAATAACCAGTCACGCAACCGGTAGTTGACCTTCTTGTGACCAACGCCGTGTTCTTCCAACCAGTCAAACATCTTATTGATGGCTTCTTGCTTATCCATTCCATCCAAGAAACCAGAGTTGATGTGTTTGCCTTCGCCTGTATAGGCTTCCTTTTCAATGTCGCCGCCTTCGATGACCGGCTTGATTGGCAAATCAAATTTCTTGGCAAATTCATAATCCCGATCATCATGAGCTGGAACAACCATGATTGCCCCTGTTCCGTATGATGACAAAACATAATCAGCGATCCAAATTTGGATTTTTTCGCCGTTTACCGGATTGATTGCGTAGCTGCCGGTAAATACCCCGGTCTTCGTTTTCGCAAGGTCTGTCCGTTCCAGATCTGACTTGTGTGAAACTTCTTCGATATACTTGTCAACGGCATCCTTTTGATCAGCGGTTGTTAACTTCTTAACCAAATCATGTTCAGGAGCTAAAACAAGAACTGAAACGCCGTAAATCGTGTCTGGACGCGTTGTGAAGACTTCAATTTGTTGATCCTGACCATCAACCTTAAAGTTCACTGCGGCTCCCACTGAGCGCCCGATCCAGTTGCGTTGTTGTTCCTTGATTGCTTCTGGCCAGTCTAAGTCATCTAAATCATCGATCAACCGGTCAGCGTAAGCAGTGATCTTCAACATCCACTGTTTCATTGGCTTCCGCACAACCGGGAATCCGCCCCGCTTAGTCTTCCCATCAACGATTTCTTCGTTTGCGACAACCGTTCCTAAATCTGGTGACCAGTTAACCGGAACTTCCGCTTCGTATGCTAAGCCTTTCTTGTAAAGTTGTTCAAAGATCCATTGAGTCCACTTGTAATATGACGGATCACTTGTATTAACTTCCCGGTCCCAATCATATGAAAGTCCAAGTGACTTGATTTGACGGCGGAAGTTGTTAATATTCTTTTGCGTAAATTCTCGTGGAGAATGTCCAGTCTTTAATGCATATTGTTCAGCTGGTAAACCAAACGCATCCCACCCCATTGGATGAAGAACATTATATCCTTGCATCCGCTTCATTCGTGAAAGAATATCCGTTGCAGTGTATCCTTCTGGGTGACCAACGTGCAATCCTTGACCTGATGGATAAGGGAACATATCCATTGCGTAATACTTTTTCTTATTCGGATCTTCCGTTGTCTTGAACGTTTTATGTTCGTCCCAGTAACGTTGCCATTTCTTTTCAATCTTCTTGTGATCGTATGCCATCGTTTTGCTCCTTCATTTCAAAATTTAATTTAACGTAAAAAGCCCTATCCAAGCTTTCACTTGAATAGGACGAATTGATCGCGGTACCACCTATCTTCCGATTTAATCGGCTCTCAATAAGATAACGGCTTACCACCGCTTCAACCTACTTAATTCAGTCAAAGACTCAAAGGCGAGTTCGATAATGCCTAGCTGAACATTTTCACCGCCATGTCCTCTCTGAAAACCAAGCTATCATCTACTATTCCTTATCTGCGTTAAATGTTAAGGTAATTTTATCATATCACCGGCTGCATTTCAATTCAGATTACCGGAGTTTCAACTGTTGTCCTGCATAAATCAAATCTGAACTTAAATTGTTCAGTGCTTTTAATTGGTTCACGGTCGTCCCGTTTGCAGACGCAATCTGCCACAATGAGTCGCCAGACTTGACTGTATACGTTGCTGAAGCCATTGAAGTTGTTGAAGTTGCCTTGGCAGAAGAAACATTCAACGTTTGGCCAACATAAATCGTATCGTTACTCAAATCATTCTTCTGTTTCAACTGAGCAACCGTCATATCATTGGCGTTCGCAATTGACCACAACGTATCGCCCGCTTTTACCGTATACGTTCCATTGGTCGATGACGATGATTGTGCAGAAGCGCTTGATTGGCTGTGTGAGCTCGTTGAAGCTGCCTGACCAAGTGATAATATCTGACCGACATAAATCGTGTCAGAATTCAAATGATTATTCTGTTTCAACGCATTTACCGTTGTGTCATGGTCATTTGCAATTCCCCACAAAGTATCACCGGCTTTAACCGTATACGTCCCTGCATTTTGGCTGGACTGGTTCGTTTGTGAATTTGAATTTGATTGGCTTGCTTGCGAATTTGATTGTCCTTCCTTGATCCGCAATTGTTGGCCAACGTAAATCGTATTGGTCGTCAAGTTGTTCATCTGTTTCAAATGACTAACCGTCAAATCATTTCCCATCGCAATTTTCCACAGTGAATCGCCCGCCTTAACCGTATAGAAATCACTTGAATTTGATTGACTTGGTTGGGATTCTTGTTGAGTCGTTGATTGTTGCTTTAATTTCAAAACTTGACCAACATAGATCGTATCTGACGTTAAATCATTAATTTGTTTCAAATTATTGACCGTTGTGTCATGTGTATTCGCAATTCCCCATAAAGTATCACCTGCTTGCACAGTGTAGGTATCAGCTGTTGTTTGTGGCGTTTGATTTGACGTTGAATTTGATTGTTGCTTCAATTTCAAAACTTGACCAACGTAGATCGTATCTGATGTTAAATCGTTAATTTGTTTCAAATTATTGACCGTCGTATCATGCGTATTCGCGATTCCCCATAAAGTGTCACCTGATTGGACAGTGTAGGTATCAGCTGTTGTTTGCGGTGCTTGATTTGACGTCGAATTTGATTGTTGCTTCAACTTCAAAACTTGACCAACGTAAATTACATTTGAAGATAAGTTATTAATTTGCTTCAAATTGTTGACCGTTGTCCCGTATGTTTGGGAAATTCCCCACAATGAATCCCCGGCTTTTACCGTGTATGTGTCTGGGATCTGATTTCCATTTCCAGCTGAAATTTGACTTTCATGTTGATTGCTATTTGCCGCATTTGAATTTTGCTGGTTTTGATTCGTTGATGAAGTTCCTGTATATACATCATACCGGGTCAGCCCATAATCACTGATCATCCGGTCAAGTGAATTTACATAATTGGGATCAGTTGCGTAAGAACCATATACCCCGTACTTCAAGTTAGCCGCCGCAATTTGCGGAGTAGCAGCATTGGCCCGGGTTGAATTTGGAAAATTATTTTTGATCAACTGAGCGTAACCAGTTAAAGAATCATAATAACTGTTATAACTTTGAAACTTCGCGTTAATCGTATGCCATTGACCGCCATAATACTCCTGAGTCGGCATCGTAACATAGTTCCCTGTTCCATTCCACTTAACTCCAAATAAATTATGGCCTTGAGTACTTAAAGCACTATTTCCCCAGCCGCTTTCTAACGCTGCCTGCGCAATCATTACAGAAGCATAGATTCCATTTTCTTGGGCAACTTGCTGTGCGACTGGTCCAATCGTATTCAAAAATGATTGAACGTTTCCCGGATATGATGAAATTTCGGCAGCCCATTGTTTTTGCAAATCCTGTTCAGATGGTCCTGTTTGAACAGCTAAGTTTTGTTTTTCAGGTTTAACTGATGATTGTGAACTTGATGATTCGCTCTTTGAACTTGAAGAACTTGCTGTTGATGAACCTTCAACCATTTTATTTTGTTCATGGGTTTGTAAAGAAGATGAATCTGCCACGGAAGACGTACTCGAACTTTTAATGTTTGAACTGCTTTGACTTGAGCTCTCATTTTGAGATGAAGTATTTTTCTCTACATTTAAGTTCGAACTTGAACTTGACGAATAGACGACTTCCTGGGTAACCCGTGACCCTGCTGCAACCGATGATGATTGAACTGAACTTGAGGTTGCTGATTGTGAACTTGACTGGGTAACCTTACTTGTGCTCGACGACGTTTCATTTGTCTTATTTACATGAACGGTTGTATCCGCTTGAACTTTATTCTTATTCCCCATTAACAATCCAACAGTCCCAACCATTAATGAGGTTCCTAAAGCGGTTGTTGCCTTCTTAACTTTTTGAATTTTTTTCAAATGATGTAATTCTCTTCGACTTGTAATTCGATCTTTTCTCTTCTTCATTTTCATACCTCAAACTAAAATTTATATTTTACTTTATATCGTAAAATACTTATAAAATCAAAGGAAAATCATCATCTGAAATAAATCTTATACAATTCATTAACTCTCCCCTTTTGATAATTGGTTTCAGTCTGAGGTTGAAAATTTAGAGTACAAAAAAGCATCGCCGAAGCGATGCGTAATTATAAGTCACACGGTTCGTACGGGACTCGAACCCGTGATCTCCTGCGTGACAGGCAGGCGTCCTAAACCAACTAGACCAACGAACCATATTGCGGGAGCAGGATTTGAACCTACGACCTTCGGGTTATGAGCCCGACGAGCTACCAGACTGCTCCATCCCGCGATAAGGAATATGTATAAGAAAGAAATGACCCGTACGGGATTTGAACCCATGTTACCGCCGTGAAAGGGCGGTGTCTTAACCACTTGACCAACGGGTCATATTGGCTTACGGAGAAGGGGGGATTCGAACCCCCGCGCCGTGTTACCGACCTACGCCCTTAGCAAGGGTGCCTCTTCAGCCACTTGAGTACTTCTCCAAATGGATCTGAATGGACTCGAACCATCGACCTCACGCTTATCAGGCGTGCGCTCTAAACCAGCTGAGCTACAGATCCATTCAATATAACAAGTTATTCAACTTATTAAGCGGGTAACGAGAATCGAACTCGCGACAACAGCTTGGAAGGCTGTGGTTTTACCACTAAACTATACCCGCATTAGGGATAATGGCGCGGGACAGAATCGAACTGCCGACACAAGGAGCTTCAATCCTTTGCTCTACCGACTGAGCTACCGAGCCATCAAACGGTTCGTACGGGACTCGAACCCGTGATCTCCTGCGTGACAGGCAGGCGTCCTAAACCAACTAGACCAACGAACCATAATTGCGGGAGCAGGATTTGAACCTACGACCTTCGGGTTATGAGCCCGACGAGCTACCAGACTGCTCCATCCCGCGATTATAATAAGGAGGATGGGAGATTCGAACTCCCGCGCCGAGTTGCCCCGACCTGACGGTTTTCAAGACCGTTCCCTTCAGCCAGACTTGGGTAATCCTCCATGATATTTAATTAAGTGGACCTTGTAGGACTCGAACCTACGACCGGACGGTTATGAGCCGTCTGCTCTAACCAACTGAGCTAAAGGTCCAAGTTCTTAGATCCAATCGCGGCAGGGGGGATCGAACCCTCGACCTCTCGGGTATGAACCGAACGCTCTAGCCAGCTGAGCTACACCGCGATGAAATATTAATTGAGAAAAACTCATTTATCGGGAAAACAGGATTCGAACCTGCGACCCCTTGGTCCCAAACCAAGTGCTCTACCAAACTGAGCTATTTCCCGATAATGCACCCAGTAGGAGTCGAACCTACAACCTTCTGATTCGTAGTCAGACACTCTATCCAGTTGCGCTATGGGTGCATATTCAATGCCGAGGACCGGAATCGAACCGGTACGGTGATCACTCACCGCAGGATTTTAAGTCCTGTGCGTCTGCCAGTTCCGCCACCCCGGCATAATTGACAAAAGCGGAAGACGGGATTCGAACCCGCGACCCCCACCATGGCAAGGTGATGTTCTACCACTGAACTACTTCCGCATAATGCTGACTAGAGGATTCGAACCTCCGACCCTCTGTTTACAAGACAGATGCTCTACCAACTGAGCTAAGTCAGCATCATGATGTCCTCAAGACGACTATTTAATCTTACAAGATTAACAATCGAATGTCAAGAACTTTTTTTTAATTCTTGATGAGTCGCGAGGGGCTCGAACCCTCGACCCTTGGATTAAAAGTCCAATGCTCTACCAACTGAGCTAGCGACTCAAATGGAGGATACAGGGCTCGAACCTGTGACCCCCTGCTTGTAAGGCAGATGCTCTCCCAACTGAGCTAATCCTCCATATTAACAAGCACGGCAACTTCCTACCCTCGCAGGAGGCGTTCCTCCAACTACTATCGGCGTTTTGAAGCTTAACTTCTGTGTTCGGAATGGAAACAGGTGTATCCTTCAAGCCATCATCACCGCACTTATTTTATTCAAGAGAACCTTTTTCCCTCCAAA
>NZ_LWUD01000018.1 GCF_001654615.1 Ligilactobacillus aviarius | reverse complement strand
ACTGTGAATCTCTTCGTAGTCTGTTGGCATTCATGTCATGTTTTGAAAATTAGATTAGTAAAAGTTTATGAATCAACTTTGAAAGGATGGTACATATTATGCGTTTTGTTTTTGGTATTGATGTTAGTAAAGTCACTTCTAACGTGGCGATTGCGATTGATGGGCAAGTATTTAATGAATTTAAAATCACTAATGACTCTTTAGGATTCAATCAACTATTAACTCAATTACAACAGGTTAATCAACCTGAGGTTGTTTTTGAAGCCACAGGAGTTTATTCTCGGCGTTTACGGACTTTCTTACAAAAAAATAATGTTGATTATGTTCAATTAAATCCACTAGCGGCTAAAAAACAATTAGATAGTTTACGGCCAAATAAAACTGATCGTAATGATGCACGTCATCTTGCTGAAACACAGTTTATTCTTAATCGAGTTTCTACATATCAACAAGATCCAATTTATCAAGAACTATTAGATCAAAGTCGTTTTTATCAACAAATCAATGAAGATCTTGTTCGCGATAAAAATCGATTACATCGCATTTTACAATCCGTTTTTCCTGAATATGAACAATTCTTAAGCTGCCCCTCAGGAAAATTATACTGGCAAGTTTTAATTACGTTACCAACACCTACTCAAATTCTTAGTTATGACGTGGATTCATTAGCGATTAAAATTAAAACTTGCAGTGAACGTAACATTTCTGATAAACGAAGTCGGCAATTAGCCGCACGGCTAATCAATTTGGCACAATTATCATTTCAATCTGTAACTGATGATTCATCATTAATCGATCAAGTCCGTTACTATGCTAATGAATTATTGCGCCTCGATGCACTTAAAAAGAAAATCGTCACGAAGATGTTATCAATTGCTAAACAATTACCTGATTTAACGATTTTAGAAAGCATTCCAGGAATTGGTGAAACAACCGCTGTTTTATTATTAGCTGAATTGGGCGACATTCGTCGCTTTAATAACGCCAATAAAATCAATGCTTTTGTTGGTATTGACCTTCGTCACTACGAATCTGGAAATTTCGTCGCCGCTGACCATATCAGTAAACGTGGAAACTCTTACGCCCGTAAACTCCTTTATCGCACTATCGGTAATATTGCCTCTGCTGCCCGCTTTCAACCATCACACATCAATGATTATTACCAAAAACGAAAAAAGCAATCCTCTCTACCAACTAAGAAGATTGCTATCGCATGCGTCCATAAATTAATACGAACAATATACCATCTAATAATTCATAATCAATTTTACGATTATGCTAAAGCAAAAGAACAAGTTGCATAATCCTAATTGGTTATAACATTATTATAACTGACTATTTTTTCTTTACAAATAGTCAGGTTTATTTAGTGTACATAAAATCACTAAAATTCTGTTCCTGTGGAGCGATATTTACTTCTAGAAGGCTATTATTTATTGATAAAAATTAAATAATTTCTTGATATAGCTTGACTCTTGGTAGAAAAAAAAGCTGCAAGGGTAAATGCACTCACTACGTTTTGTCTCTTATACACTTCTT
>NZ_LWUD01000017.1 GCF_001654615.1 Ligilactobacillus aviarius | reverse complement strand
CAGGTACCACACAGTACTAAAACAAAAAGATTATTTTTAAGGAAAATCATCGTGAGATGATTACAAAACATATATTACGAGGAGGAATTGAAATGAAAAATCAGGTTGAAACGATCGTTATTGGTGCTGGATGTGCCGGACTGACTGCGGCATTGCAAGCCCACGAAATCGGCAAAAAGGTAATGATTTTAGAAAAAATGCCGCGGATCGGCGGCAATTCGATGCGCGCATCATCAGGAATGAATGCCGCGGAAACTGATTTGCAGCTTAAAAATGGAATCATTGATTGTTCAGAACAGTTCTATAATGAAACGTTCCAAGCAGGCGGTAAAATGAATGACCCCCAGTTATTGCAATACTTTACAACGCATACAAATGGGGCAATTGAATGGCTTAAACAGTATGATGTTGATTTGGGCGACCTGACAACGCTTGGGGGAATGAGTTTAGCCCGGACTCACCGGCCAACGGATACTTCACCGATTGGAGCTTATCTCGTAAAGAAACTTGCCGCTGCGGTTGAAAATGCCGGAATCGAAATTCGAACGGATTGTAAGGTTACGGATCTTCAACGAACCGCAATGGGATTTCAATTAACGGTTATTCAAAATGAAGCCCAGATTCATCTTGAATGCCGCAAAGTGATTCTTGCTACTGGCGGCTTCGGGGCTTCAAAGAAATTGATTAAGCGGTATGCGCCACAATATGCTGACTTTAAGACAACGAATCAGGACGGGGCAACGGGAGACGGCTTAAAGTTAGCCCAGAACCTTGGAGCCCAGTTGGTTCAACTTAATTTAGTTCAAATTCATCCAACGGTTCAGCAAGATAATCCGCACACGTATTTGATTGGCGAAACGGTCCGCGGCGAAGGGGCAATTTTGGTAAATAATGCCGGCAAGCGGTTCGTTAATGAACTTGATACCCGGAAAAAGGTTTCAAACGCGATCATTGCTCAGCCGACAGGGCATGCGTACCTGATTTTAGATCAAAAAGTCTTTCAGCGGGTCAAAGCCCTCGGGTTCTACCAAAGCGTCGGATTGGTTGAACAAGCCAATACGTTAGCTGAGCTGGCTGATCAAACCAACGTTGATCCGCGGCAGCTTGACGAAACGGTTACCGAATGGAATACCGCGGTTGAAAATCAAAAAGACGCCCAATTTGGACGTCATACAGGGATGCGCACGCTTGATGTTGCCCCGTTTTATGCAATTCATGTTGCCCCGGCTGTTCACTATACAATGGGCGGAATTCATATTGATAAGAAGACTCGCGTTTTAGATGAAAACGGAAATGTTATTCCAGGATTATTTGCAGCTGGCGAGGTTGCCGGCGGATTGCACGGAAACAACCGGGTCGGTGGAAATTCGATTGCCGAAACAATTGTTTTTGGCCGCCAAGCAGGGATTCAATCAAGCAAGGATTAAATTGATTTTCGTAAAATATCTAAAAGTTGTTGCTGTTTATCGGTTAAGTAATGCCGTGCATGGTAGGCAATCGACATGTTAAAGGTTGGAAAATCCTCAGCCTCAATGTCAATTGCGTGCAAACGATCGTCCGGATTAATGGAAATGGCCGTTTGGAGACTAATACCGATATTTTCGGCAACAAGGGCTTTTAAAATATTAACGTTATCTGTTTGACACACAATGTTTAACCGAAAATGGCCAAGGCGGGCCATTTTTTTTAATGCCCGGTGTTGGACGAAACTTTCATTTTGCGAAATAAAGCGTTGCCCGCGGAGTTCTTCAATGCTGACGGACTGGCGGTTAGCCCACGGGTGGTCGTATCCAACGATGATTTTATATGGTGAACGGGCGAAGGTTTCGGTAATTAAATTCGGTTCCTTTAACGGATAGTTTGATCCAAGCAGCGCAATATCAAGGTCACCGTTTAAAAGCATTTTCCGGCAGAAACTTGATCCGCGACTGACGATTGTAAGGTCATCAAGCAGACCGTTGCGAAGCAGCTCAGGCGTAACCGGCGGAAAGTAATATGTCCCGATAATTGGCGGAAGGCCGAAAATGATTTTTTGCTCGTCGGCATCGCGAATTTCTTTGGAAGCGACTTTCAGCTCTTGCATGATGTGTTTACTATGTTCATAGAATTGCTTTCCGGAATCGGTTACGATCAATTCCTTATGCGATTTGTTGCGGATAAAGAACTTTGTGTTGAATTCTTCTTCCAAGCGTTTAATGGCCATCGTGATCGTTGGCTGACTGACATTAAAATTTTGGGCAACAATTGAAAAATTTTTAGTCGTCATCAATTCATTAAAATATTCAATATCTTTGATGTTCATGTTAATCACCTGATTTATCAATGATTTATTTTGTCATATAAATACTATTTATAATAGCACATGAATTTGACTATGAATATTAAGAAAAAATAAAATGCAAGAGTAAATATTAAAGGAAAAGAAGAGGCGTTAAGATATGAAACGTGGAATTGACGTTTTAAGAGATCCTTTCTTAAATAAAGGAACTGCATTTACAAACGAAGAACGGAAAGAATATGGTTTGGTCGGAATGTTGCCAATCGGTGTTCAATCAATTGAAGAACAAGCAAAGCAAACATACGAACACTACCAATCAAAGCCAAACAACTTTGAAAAGCGGAAGTTCTTAATGGAAATCTTCAACACAAACCGGACATTGTTCTACTATTTGATGAGCAAGCACTTGGTTGAATTCATGCCAATCGTTTATGATCCGGTAATCGCAGATTCAATTGAAAATTACAGTCACGTCTTTGTTCAACCACAAGACGCTGCATTTATTTCAATTGATGCTCAAGATGATATTGAAGACACATTGAAGAACGCTGCAGAAGGCCGCGACATCAAGTTGATCGTTGTTTCAGATGCTGAAGCAATTCTTGGAATCGGCGACTGGGGTACTCAAGGGGTTGACATTTCAGTTGGTAAATTAATGGTTTACACGGCTGCTTCAGGAATTGATCCGCGCAATGTATTGCCAGTTTCATTGGATGCCGGAACAGATAATGAAGAATTATTAAACGATCCATTGTACTTAGGTAACCACCACAAGCGGATCTACGGTGACAAGTACTATGAAATGGTTGACAAGTTCGTTGAATCAGCTCGGAAGTTGTTCCCAGACGTTTTGATTCACTTTGAAGACTTTGGCCGTTCAAACGCCGACGTTATCTTACAAAAGTATCAAAATGAAATTCCGGTATTTAATGATGATATTCAAGGAACCGGAATTATCTGCTTAGCAGGTGTTCTTGGAGCTTTGAACATTTCAAAGGAAAAACTTGAAGACCAAATCTTCTTGACATTTGGTGCCGGGACTGCCGGATGCGGAATTGCTCAAATGATGTGCGACGAATTAGTTCGCAACGGAATGAGCGAAGAAGAAGCAAAGAAGCACTTCTACCTGGTTGACAAGCAAGGATTATTGTTTGAAGACACAGAAGGCTTAACTCCTGCTCAAAAACCATTTGTTCGTCAACGCAGCGAATTTGATAATGCTGACGAATTAACTAACCTTGAAGCCATTGTAAAGGCTGTTCACCCAACCGTTATGATCGGAACTTCAAAGCAACCAGGTGCCTTTACAGAATCAATCGTTAAGGAAATGGCTGCCCACACAGAACGGCCAATCATCTTCCCAATTTCAAACCCAACGAAGTTATTGGAAGCTAAGGCTGAAGACTTGATCAAGTGGACAGACGGCCGGGCATTAGTTGCAACTGGAATTCCTTCAGATCCTGTTGAATACAACGGCGTCACATACACGATCGGTCAAGCAAACAACGCTTTGGTATATCCAGGAGTTGGTTTCGGTTCAATCGCTGCTAAGGCAAAGGTTGTAAACGAAAAGATGCTTGCTGCTGCTGCTCACGCATTAGGCGGAATTGTTGACGCAAGCCAACCAGGTGCCCCAGTATTACCACCAGTTGCTAAGTTGACTGAATTCACCCAAACAGTTGCTGAAACAGTTGCTCAAAGTGCAATTGATCAAGGCATCGCTGGTGTATCAGATGCTCACAAAGCAGTTGCTGATATGAAGTGGGAACCGAAATATTAATAAAAAGATAAGTAAGCGAATTTATAGAGGAGCGTAAGAGGGATGTCTGTATTTTTAACTTCAGTATCAAGTATTGTCGTAATCGTTTTGATTATGGCACTTGGATTTTTACTTCGGAAATTTAGATGGTTTGGCGATGATTTCGCAAAGAGTATTTCAGGTTTAATTACGAAGATCGCTTTGCCAGCTTCAATTTTCGTATCTGTTCAAAAACACTTGACCCGGTCAAGTTTAGTAGGTTTAGGTAAGGGATTGATTTTCCCAGCCTTAGGTGTAATTATTGGATACTTAATTGCATGGCTCGTTGTTAAGGTCTTAAAGGTTCGTCCAGGTCGGCGCGGAATCATGATGAACGCGATCGTCAACGCCAACACGATCTTTATCGGAATGCCATTAAACATGGCTTTATTCGGAACAAAGTCAATGGCTGACTTCTTGATCTACTACGTAATCAATACGGTTTCAACATGGGCCTTTGGGGTCTTCTTGATCTACAATGATGATCCAACGGCTGATAAAGACAGCAAGAAGAAGCACAAGATCAGTTTGCAAAAACTTTTACCAATGCCGCTTGTTGGATTCGTTGTTGCGATCATTTGGTTACTTCTTGGTTTACCAAGCAGCAAACCAGACTTCCTGTTCCAAACACTTGGTTATGTAGGTAACTTGGTAACGCCGTTATCATTGATTTACATTGGGGTTGTTTTATGCGATGCCGGTTTGAAGAACTTCAAGTTTGACCGTGATTCGATCGTTGCCTTACTTGGCCGGTTCGTAGTATCACCACTTGTATTGATTCTTTTGATCAAGTTCGGAGCACCGATCCTTCACTTTGATTTACCACGTTTGATGCAACAAACATTGATCGTTCAATCAGCAACGCCAATGTTAGCCGTATTACCTGTTTTGGCTGGCGAAGCCCACGGCGATGTTGAATACGCAACCAACGTCGTTGTTATGAGTACGGTATTGTTCATTGTCGTTGTTCCAGTATTGATGGGAATCTTACAATTTATCTAATTTATTATGGGTTTAAGATGAGAAAGAGTTTGAAAAGGCTGTGCGATTGCACGGCTTTTTCTTTTAAGTTATAATCAGCGGTAATAATTATCAGGGAGTGATCGCGTGCTTGATCCGCGTCAAAAATTACGGCGAAATACATTATTAGCGCTTTTTGGAACGATCGTGATCGTCCAAAACTTAGTTCCGATTTTGGGAAACATCCCAATTGGACCGTTAAGTATTACGCTGATCCATGTTACGGTAATTGTTGCAGCAATTGTTTTAGGCCCCGTTCAAGGAATGATTGTTGGCGGAATTTGGGGAATGATCACCTTTATTCGGGCATTTATTTGGCCGACAAGTCCGCTTGCAGTTATTTGTTTTACCAATCCGCTGATTTCCGTCCTTCCCCGAATTTTAGTTGGAACGGTTGCAGGATATGGTTTTTTATGGCTGAAAAGGCATTTTTCAATCCGAAAATCAATGGTGATGGCGGCAATGGCCGGAAGTATGACCAACACCTTACTGGTTCTTGGCCAAATTTATCTTTTTTATCATAATCAAGCACCACGATTGTATGCGGTCGATGTTCGCCAACTGCTTCCGTATTTGTTGGGAGTAGTAGGAACGAACGGAATTCCGGAAATGCTGTTAGCAGCGGTAACGGTTCCGCTAATTGCCACCGCGTTATTAAAGGTTTTGAAGAAGCATGCTTGAGGGTTGAAAAGAATGAAGAGAAAATTAAAACGTTTTTTGAAACAACGGCATTTAAAAATCACCGACGTGGTTTTGATCGTTATTCTTGGACTGATGATGTCGATCCAAGTTATTCGATGGAGCGGACGCGAAATTCGGCAAAGTCAGGCAGCAATTCCCCAAAGTGAACAGGTCAAACTGAATTTTATTCAAAAAGTTGCGCCGATTGCGGAAAGTGAACAACGACAAAGTCATGTGCTTGCAAGTATTACGATTGCACAAGCAGCGTTAGAATCAGACTGGGGTCAAAGTGAGCTTTCGCAAAAATATAATAATCTTTTTGGAGTCAAGGGAACCGGAACGAACAGCGCGATGATGACGACCAAAGAGTACGTAAACGGTCAATGGACCACGGTCAAAGCCAGCTTTGCGGTTTATCCATCGTGGGCGGCTTCGATTGCGGCCCATACAAAATTGTTGGTTGATGGACTTGAAGGTGATCAAGACCATTACGAACAGGTTGTAAACGCAACGAATTATGAAACGGCTGCGGAAGCCTTGCAAGCTAACGGGTATGCGACCGACCCCAATTATGCCCAAAAGCTGATCGCAATTATTCAAAAATATAAGTTATATCAGTACGATAACGATTAAAATCTAAAGGAAATTTATAATATTCAAAGTTGCAATTATGGTATCATTAAAATTGATATGATTAGTTATTGATAAACTAATAATTGGAAATCGAAATTATATAGGTTTGAATGGAGAGTAGTGAGGAAAATGACAAAAACGCTTTTTCCTGGAAGTACATTGGGAATCATTGGCGATAGTCCAAACGGAATTATGTTAGCGCGGGCTGCTAAAAAAATGGGATATAAGGTTGTGGCATACAGCCGGTATGAAGAAAGTCCGACTTTGGCAGAAGCCGATGTTCGAATCGTTGGCAAAATGAACGATAAATTAAAACTTCAAAGTTTTGCTCAACGGTGCGATGTTGTGACGTATGAATCGGAACATGTTAATTCAGAAGTAATTAAGTATATTGCCCAATATACATCAGTTCCGCAGGGGACCGATGCATTGGAGTACATGCAAGACCGGCTGCTTGAACGGGCCTTTTTTGAACAATTGAACGTTAATATTGCCCCGTATGCAACGATCGTTAACCTTGACGATGTTTACCAAGCCGTAACATCGATCGGTTATCCATGTGTCTTAAAGCCAATTCAAAAGGGACTTGGAAAAGCTCATCAACAAATTATTCGCAAACAATCAGATATTGCAAAGTGTGCGGATATTATCGATATGGGAACGTACATCCTTGAATCGTGGATTCCATATACAAAGGAATTATCAGTCGTTTTGACAAAGGATGCGAAGGGAACGGTCAATTTCTTCCCGGTAATTGAAAACATCTATCATGATCATGTTCTTCATGAATCACTTGTTCCAGCAATGATCAATAATGACGTTGAAGCCGAAGTCCGCCGGTTGGCTGATAAAATCGCGAAGAGTTTAAACTATGTCGGCACGATGGAAATTGCCTTCTTCCTGACTGAAAGTGGTGCAATTTACGTCAAACGGGTCGTTCCGGGATTGCATGCGAGCGGCTATGTATTTGATAAAGCCACAAATGTTACGATGTTTGAACAGCATTTGCGGGCGTTAGCTCAAATGCCGCTTGTAAAGACCGAATTAATGGAACCAACAGTGGCAATTACGATTGAAAGTCACGATCAAGATGACTTGCGAACACAGTGGGTTCTTAAAGATAACTGGTATTACAACTTCTTCCGCTATCCGCTTTCAATGCGGGTTCATGATACGGAAGGATATTTGTTGGCGTTAGGACCAACGATTGAAACCGTGCGGGAACAGGTTGAGTCAACGGGAATCTGGGATAATAAAATTTAGGATGTTGGATCATTTAAAGAGGCTGAACATCTAAAGCAAATCGGCGAAAACGGTTGCTTTAGACGCCAGTCTCTTTGTCTTTTTTACCTTAAAAAGTAAGCCTGATTTTGATATAATAAAACTTGATTGTAGCTTGCATAGGAGGAAATGAATTGGCTGTGATGGATTTATTAGCAAAGATGAACGATAAACAAGCAGAAGCCGTTCAAACAACGGAAGGCCCGTTGCTGGTAATGGCCGGTGCAGGAAGCGGGAAGACCCGGGTATTGACTCACCGGGTGGCCTACTTAATTGAAGAAAAGAGCATTAACCCGTGGAACATCCTTGCAATTACCTTTACCAATAAAGCGGCCCGTGAAATGCGGGAACGGATCGATAAATTAATTGGTGAAGGTGCGGAAGAAATTTGGGTATCAACGTTCCATGCCCTTTGTGTTCGGATTTTACGGCGCGATGGTGAAAAAATCGGTTATAATCGCGGCTTTACGATTGCCAGCTCGAGTGAGCAACGGACGCTGATGAAGCATATTATGGCAGATTTAAACATTGATCCGAAAAAGTATAATCCGCGGGCAATTTTAAGTGCCATTTCAAATGCCAAAAACGATTTATTAACTCCAGAACAGTACCAAGAACAAGCAAGCGGAATGTTCGAAGACCTTGTGGCAAAGGCGTATGTTGAATATCAGGACCGGTTGCAACAGGATCAAGCGATGGACTTTGACGATTTGATCATGAAGACGATCGATTTGTTTAAGGAAGCCCCAGCAGTTCTTGAATTTTATCAACGGAAATTCAAGTACATTCACGTTGATGAATACCAGGATACAAATGAAGCTCAGTATGAATTAGTTAATATGTTAGCTAAGGCTAACCGTAATCTATGTGTTGTTGGAGATGCCGATCAGAGCATTTATGGTTGGCGCGGTGCTAACATGGAAAACATTCTGAACTTTGAAAAGGATTATCCGGATGCGACGGTCATCAAGCTGGAACAAAATTACCGGTCAACGAAGACCATTTTGGAAGCAGCCAATAAGGTAATTGAAAATAACGTTAACCGGAAAGCCAAAACGTTGTGGACGGAAAATGCGCAGGGCGAAAAGATCCATTATTATCGGGGCAATACCGATAGTGATGAAGCCTATTTTGTGGTTAAGGCAATTAAAGAACAGATGCAGCAAAAAGGGCGGCAATACCGTGATTTTGCGATTTTGTATCGGACAAACGCGCAGTCGCGGAAAATCGAAGAAACATTTGTGAAAGCTAACATTCCTTACAAGTTAGTTGGTGCCCATAAATTCTATGAACGGAAAGAAATTCTTGACGTTTTGGCATATTTACGGCTGGCAACTAATCCGCAAGACTCATTGAGTTTTGAACGGATCGTTAATTCGCCGAAACGAGGAATTGGGGCAACGAGCATGCAGAAGCTTCAAGCATTTGCTGATCTTCACGGAATTTCACTCGAAGAGGCTGCTGAAAATGTGGCATTAACCGAAATTAAGGGAAAAGCAGTGAATGAGTTGCAAAAGTTTGCCCAATTGATTCGCAAATTGCATGATCTTGAAAAAAAAGAAAACGTTACGGAATTAACGGAGGATATTCTTGAAATGACAGGTTACCGGGCAGAATTAGAAAAAACAAAGTCGCTTGAAAATCAAAGCCGGCTTGAAAACTTGGATGAATTCTTAACGGTTACGAAACAGTTTGATGCCCAATGGCAACCTGAAGATGAAGAAAGTGATCCGTTTGCAGATTTCCTTGCAGATTTAGCTTTAGTATCTGATCAAGATGACGTTGATGATTCAAATGAAGTGACGTTAATGACATTGCATGCAGCTAAAGGGCTCGAGTTCCCAGTTGTTTTCTTAATGGGAATGGAAGAAGGAATCTTCCCGCTTTCACGGGCCCAAATGGATGAAGATGAATTAGAAGAAGAACGGCGGCTTGCGTACGTTGGAATTACGCGGGCTCAGCAAGAGCTATACATCACAAATGCTTTGTCACGGATGTTATACGGTAAACGGCAAATCAATGCCGCTTCCCGTTTTATTACTGAAATCGGCGATAACTTATTGCATTCTGAAAATGAAGGAGCAAATTATATTAGCTCTGGAAATTCAGCAGTGCGGCGAACAAATGCGCCATTTGCTCGGAAGACACCGGTTTACCGGAAACCAGCAGGAACGGTCGATCGTCCTCAAGGAACCGGCGCAGATAAAAAGAGCTGGAAGGTTGGCGATAAGGTTCAACACAAGGCTTGGGGTGAAGGCACGGTTGTGAAGGTGACCGGCAGCGGTGAAGATATGGAACTTGATATTGCATTCAAGGATCAAGGAATTAAGCGTTTATTAGCGGCCTTTGCACCGATTACGAAGAAATAAAGAGGGTGAAGTTGGTGGCAAATGAAAAACTTCAGCAGCAATTTGATGAGTTGCGGTCACAATTAAATACGTGGTCCCGTGAATATTATTCACTTGATAAGCCAAGTGTTCCGGATGATGTTTACGATCAGAAATACCAGGAACTAGTGAAATTGGAAAAGGCTCATCCGGAAATGATCACCCCGGATTCGCCAACGCAGCGGGTCGGTGGCCAGGTCCTGACTGGATTTGAAAAGATTGGACATGAAATTCCAATGCTTTCGTTAGGCGATGTTTTTTCAAAGGAAGAACTCGCGGATTTTGTTGCTAACCTTGATCAAACGGTTCATCAGCAAATTGATTACAACTGTGAATTAAAAATTGATGGGTTGGCAATTTCACTCGTTTATCGGGCGGGCAAGTTTGTTCAAGGGTCGACCCGGGGCAATGGCCAAATTGGCGAAGACATTACCCAAAATTTAAAGACGATCAATGCGATCCCGCTTGAATTATCTGAACCCGTTGATGTTGAAGTTCGGGGCGAATGTTACATGCCGAAAGCATCATTTGTTGAACTCAATCAACGACAGGAAGAACAGGGAAAGCAAATTTTCGCCAATGCGCGGAATGCGGCTGCCGGATCATTACGGCAGCTTGATAGTCGAATTACTGCTGAGCGGAAATTAAGCACGTTTATCTACTACTTGATGGAACCGGAAAAGTTTGGGGTCACAACGCAAAGTGAAGCCCTTGAGAAGATGCGTTCGTGGGGCTTTAAGGTTAATCCTGACTATCAAGTTGCACATAATATGGATGAGATTCGGGCCTACATTGATGAGTATCAACAAAAGCGGGCATCGTTGCCATATGATATTGACGGCATTGTAATTAAAGCTAATCCGTTTAAAGTGCATGAAGAAGTGGGCAATACCGTGAAGGTTCCGCGGTGGGCAATCGCGTATAAGTTTCCGCCAGATGAGCAGGAAACCATTGTTCACCAGATCGAATGGACGGTCGGTCGAACGGGTGTTGTTACCCCCACGGCCGTGATGGATCCGGTTCAATTAGCCGGAACAACGGTCAGTCGGGCTTCCCTGCATAATCCAGATTACATTAAAGAAAAGGATATTCGTATCGGCGATACCGTAAAGTTGTTTAAAGCCGGGGATATTATTCCGGAAGTGGCAACCGTTGTTTTGAAAAAACGGCCGGCAGATTCACAACCGTATTCGATCCCAACTGAATGTCCGGAATGCCATGCACCGCTTGTTCATCTCGATGATGAGGTGGCTTTGCGGTGTATCAATCCGAAGTGTCCGGCGTTGGTAAAGGAAAGCTTGACCCACTTTGCTTCCCGCAACGCAATGGACATTCGGGGACTGGGGACCAAAATTATTGCCCAGTTGTATGAACGAAAAATGGTTCAGGACGTGGCGGATCTTTATCAACTTAACTTTGAAGAACTGTTACAACTTGATAAGTTTAAGGATAAGTCAGCCAATAATTTACTAACGGCGATCGATAACAGCCGGCATAATTCGTTGGAGCGATTGTTATTCGGCTTAGGAATTCGGCACGTTGGAGCGAAAGCAGCCCGCCTGATCGCTCAGCATTTTAAGACGATGGATGCGGTTAAAAACGCAACGGTCGATGAAATCGCGGCAATCAAAACGGTGGGCCAGACCATTGCGGAAAGTGTGGTTACATATTTCCAAAACCCGCAAGTCGATGAGTTGCTTGAAGAACTTGTTCAAGCGGGAGTCAATATGGAATTTCTGGGTCAATCTGAAGAAGAACAGGCTGCGGCGGCTGCAGAAAGTCCGTTTAATGGCTTACGGGTCGTTTTGACAGGAACGTTAGATCATTTGAAACGTGCAGATGCGAAGAAATGGCTTGAAGCCCACGGAGCGAAAGTGACCGGCAGTGTTTCCGGGAAAACGGATTTATTGATTGCTGGTCACGATGCTGGAAGCAAACTTGCCAAAGCACAGCAATTAAATGTTAAAATTATCAATGAAGCAACCTTTATGGAACAAATGGAGGCAGAAGATTGAAACGAAAAGCAGGAGCCTTTGTCGGAATTTGCTTAGCTGCTTTACTCCTTGTAGGATGCGGCAAATCAAATAACAGCTCGTCATCGGGCAGTAATGATACAACAACGACAAAGAAGACAGATAAATTTCAAATTACAGGTGATGCGGATAGCGACCAGTACCGCGGCGTAATTGAAAACGGCCGGTACCGGGTAAGTAAGTCGCGGGGCGTTGGCGTCCAACAGGATGCGAATAACATGCTGAACTTGAAGAACTTCGATATTGGAATGACAGACATTTCAAAGAAATTCTTTTCAACGCAAAGTTATATTTTCCAAGAAGGCCAATACTTATCCACGTCAACGGTTGAAAAATGGTTAGGCCGGCAATCAAAGAGTAATCCGGATGGCTTGAACCCAGTTGATAACGGTAATGGTTCAAACCGGAATCCAATGTATGTTCAACAAATCGGCGAACAAGATTACATGAAGAACAACAATGGTAAATTGACGTTGGCCGGAATGACGATCGGAATCGGAATGAACCAAAAGGATTATTACCAAAAGCAACAGTATGGCCCAACATTTACGCAATCAATTCCGCACGATAAGATGGTTGCGCAAGGAAAGGCAGACGCTCAAAAAGTTTTGGAACGGGTCCGGAAAATTGACGGGGTTCCCAATAACATTCCAATCGTGATCGCAATGTTTGAACAGGCCCCGAATGATAGTTTAGTTGGTGGATCGTTCTATGCATATGCAGTAAGTAACAGCGGAACGCAGCTTGGCGACTGGAAGAACCTTGATATTAAGAACGTTGTGTTCCCAGCAACATCAACTAATTCAGTCCCAAACAGCAACGATGAACACAGTTTTGAAAACTTTAAGGACAAAATTCAAAACTTCTTCCCGAACCTTGCAGGGGTAACGGCCCAAGCTCAATATGACGGCAACACCCTTAAAGGAATGAACGTGAATATTACAACGCAGTTCTATAGTGAAACTGAAATCATCAGCTTTACGCAATACGTTGCTCAGGCTGCCCAAAGTTACTTGCCAAACAAGATCCCGATTGACATTCAAATCTTAGGATCTGACGGTAAGACCCAAGCATTCCTTTCACGGAACGCAGGCGAAGGAAAATTTGAAAGCCACATTCTCACCGGAAACTAATTTAGAATTTTGTATATGCTAAAATAAAAGTAATGATTTAAGGCTAGAAAGAAGGAAAAATGATGGAAATCACAAAGGATGACGTTAAAAAAATTGCTTCCTTATCAAAGCTTGAATTTACTGATCAAGAACTTGAAAAGTTTACCAAGCAATTAGAAGACATCATGAACATGTCACACCAGTTAAGTAAGATCAATACAGATGGGGTTAAGCCAACGATCAACGTAACGGATGCAGTTAACATTATGCGTGAAGATGTTGCTGAAAAGGGTGTTGACCGGAATGAATTAATGAAGAATGTCCCTGAACACGAAGACGGGTTTATTAAAGTTCCCGCAATT
The DNA here is from genome assembly GCF_001654615.1 of Ligilactobacillus aviarius. GTDB lineage: Bacteria > Bacillota > Bacilli > Lactobacillales > Lactobacillaceae > Ligilactobacillus > Ligilactobacillus aviarius_B. Next base: position 31,423 of record NZ_LWUD01000017.1, on the reverse strand, counting down.
ATTGATGAAGGGGAGGATAACGAATAATGGATTACTTGAAGAATGATTTAACAAGTTTACACCAAATGTTAGTAAACAAGGAATTGAGTGCAAGCGAATTAATGCAAGCAACATTTGATGGGATTGCGAAGCGCGAACCGCAAATCGATGCATTCCTTGCAATGAATAAGGATGAAGCATTAAAGCAAGCGGCCGCTATCGATCAACGGGGAATCAACGCGGACAATGTTTTAGACGGAATCCCGGTTGGAATCAAAGATAACATGGTGACAAAGGGATTAACAACGACCGCAGCCAGCAAGATGCTTGAAAACTTTAATCCGATTTACACTGCAACGGCGGTTGAACGGCTTGAAAATGCCGGAATGGTCGTTGCTGGAAAGTTGAACCTTGATGAATTCGCAATGGGAAGTTCAACGGAAACTTCAGCTTTTAAGAAAACGAAAAATGCGTGGGATCAAACGAAGGTTCCCGGTGGTTCTTCAGGTGGCCCAGCAGCAGCTGTTGCTTCAGGTGAATTGATCGCTGCTTTAGGTTCTGATACTGGTGGTTCAATTCGGCAACCAGCCGCATTTAATGGGGTTGTTGGCTTCAAACCAACGTATGGTCGGGTGTCACGGTACGGATTAATTGCCTTCTCATCAAGCCTTGACCAAATTGGTCCAATGACCCGGAACGTTAAGGATAATGCGTTGATGTTAAACGCAATTGCTGGTCAAGATAAGCATGACTTTACAACTTCTCCACGGGAAGTTCCCGACTTTACATCAAAAATCGGGAAAGATATCAAGGGCATGCGCATCGGGGTTCCAAAAGAATTCATGGATGTTGATTTACAATCTGAAGTCCGGGAAGCTGTCCAAAATGCCATTAAGACATTTGAAAGTTTAGGGGCAACGGTTGATGAAATTTCATTGCCGCACTCGCTTAACGGGATTCAAGTTTACTACATTGTTGCAACTTCTGAAGCTTCATCAAACTTGCAACGGTATGACGGAATTCGTTACGGTTTCCGGGCAAAAGACGTGAAGAACCTTGAAGATGTTTACGTTCGTTCACGTTCAGAAGGCTTTGGCGACGAAGTTAAACGGCGGATCATGCTTGGAACATTCTCGCTTTCATCAGGCCTTTACGACGAATTCTTTGGCAAGGCAACTAAGGTGCGGACATTGATCTGCAACGAATTTGACAATGTCTTTAAGGATTACGACTTGATCTTAGGACCAACAACGACAACGGCAGCATTTGGTTTTGGTGAAAAGACCGATGATCCGATTGCCATGTACATGAACGATTTATTGACAATTCCAATGAACTTGGCCGGCGTTCCTGCAATGTCGATTCCTGGCGGTTTCACGAAGGATGGATTACCAGTTGGAATCCACTTGGTTGCACCGCGGTTTGATGAAGAAACGCTTTACCAAGCAGGTTATGCATTTGAACAAGCAACTGATTTTCATAATCAAATTCCAACGATTGGAGGTCAAAATTAATGAACTTTGAAACAACGATTGGACTTGAAGTCCACATTGAAATGCAAACAAAGTCAAAGGCTTACTCGCCGGCACCGGTTGTTTACGGGGCTGAACCGAACACCAATACTAATGTAATTGACTGGGCATATCCAGGGGTTTTGCCAGAAGTTAACAAGGGTGTTTTGGAATACGGCATGCGGGCTGCAATGGCTTTGAACTGTGAAATTGAACAGGACTTGCATTTTGACCGGAAGAACTACTTTTATCCGGATAACCCGAAAGCATACCAGATTACCCAAAAAGATACTCCAATTGCTCATGATGGTTGGTTGGAAATCGAACTTGAAGACGGAACGAAGAAGAAAATCGGGATCGAAGAAATGCACGTCGAAGAAGATGCGGGGAAGAATACCCACAATCCAAACGGCTATTCATACGTTGATTTGAATCGTCAGGGAACCCCGTTGATCGAAATTGTTTCAAAACCAGACCTTCATTCAGCAGATGAAGCTTACGCATACTTGTCACGGCTTCGTCAAATCATCAAGTTTACCGGAATTTCAGATGTAAAGATGGAACAAGGTTCAATGCGGGCCGACGTTAACGTTTCTGTGCGGCCAATTGGTTCTGATAAACCTGGTGTTCGGACCGAAATGAAGAACTTGAACTCACTTGATCACGTTCGGAAAGGAATCGAATACGAAGAAAAGCGGCAACGCGGCATTTTACTTAAGGGTGGCGAAATAGAACAGGAAACGCGCCGGTTCGATGAACCAACCGGAACGACCGTTTTAATGCGGTCAAAGGAAGAAGCCAACGATTACCGTTACTTCCCAGAACCAGATTTGCCAACATATCACATTTCAAACGAATGGATCGAAGAAGTTCGTGAATCAATTCCTGAAATGCCAGATAAGCGGCGGGAACGCTACATTAATGAATGGGGTATTCCAGCTTACGACGCCAAAGTTTTGACCCAAACAAAGGAAATGTCAGACTTTTATGAAGCAACGGTTGCCCATGGCGGCGATCCAAAATTGGCTTCAAACTGGTTGATGGGTGAAGTAAATGCTTACTTAAACGACAAGCAAATTGAACTTGGCGACACGGCATTGACGCCTGAACACTTAGCAACCATGATCCAATTGATCAAGGACGGAACGATTTCATCCAAGATCGCGAAGAAGGTCTTTAAGGAAATCATTACCAATGACACTGAACCAAAGGCATGGGTTGAAGAAAAAGGCATGGTTCAATTGTCAGATCCTGCAAAATTGCAACCGATCATTGATGAAGTGCTTGATAACAACCAACAATCAATTGAAGACTTTAAGAACGGTAAAGACCGGGCATTTGGCTTCTTGGTTGGAAACATTATGAAGCAAACACGGGGCAAGGCGAACCCGAAAGTCGTTAATAAATTATTAACGGAAAGCTTAAAGAGTAGATAAAATTTGCTGGCGAAAGAGGGATTAACAATGCAAAAACGTTGTCGTATTATTTATAATCCGACATCTGGACGCGAGGCGATCAAAAGCGACCTTGTTGAAATCTTGAATATTTTGGAACGTGCAGGTTATGAAACTAGCGCTTTTGCGACGACCCCCGAAGAAAATTCGGCCCGCAATGAAGCTGAACGGGCTGCGCGCGCTGGCTTCAATTTAATTGTGGCTGCCGGCGGTGATGGAACGATCAATGAAGTCGTAAACGGAATTGCCGGATTGAAGCACCGGCCAAAACTGGGAATCATTCCTGCCGGAACAACGAATGACTATGCGCGGGCATTAAAGATTCCACGTGAAAGTCCGGTTGAAGCAGCGAAGGTAATTGCGCGCGGTGAAACGATCAAGATCGATATTGGAATGGCCGGGGAAAAGTATTTTGTTAACATTGCCGGGGGCGGCTTATTAACAGAATTGACCTATGTTGTTCCGTCAGAGGTTAAATCACTGTTCGGCTACCTTGCATACTTTGTTAAGGGGGCTGAAATGCTTCCGCGTATGAAGCCGATCGACATGCACCTGGAATATGATGACGGCGTATACGATGGAAAAGCCTCAATGTTTTTCCTTGCGTTGACCAATTCAGTCGGCGGGTTTGAACAGCTTGTTCCAGATGCATCATTGGATGATGGAAAATTCACGTTAATTGTGGTTAAAACCAGCAACTTAATGGAAATTCTCCAGTTATTCACCAAGATTTTAAATGGTGGAAAACACATTGATGATCCGCGGATTTTGTATGTTAAGACTTCAAAGGTTGTAGCCAAACCAGTAAACGAAAAGATGATGATCAACATTGACGGCGAATACGGCGGTGATGCGCCAATGACGTTTAAGAATTTGAAGCAACACATTGAGATTTTTGCAAACGTCAAGGACATTCCCGACGATGCAATTCGGCAGCAAGAAGAAGACGAGCAGGCTGAAGATGCCCGCGAGCATTTGATTCAAGGCGTGGAAAACTTATCCCACGAAGAACTTGAAATGAATGATGCTGATCACCAATTAGAGGATAAATAATTAATCAGGAGAGAAGCTGTGGATAAGTCTTCTCTCCTTTTCAGTAAATGAGGTAGGAAATGAAAACACCAGTATCAAAAAATGAGAAATTAACAGTCACTGTGGAAGACTTGACCTACGAAGGAATGGGCGTTGCGAAAGTCGACGGCTATCCGTTGTTTATTGCGGGGGCTCTTCCGGGTGAAAAAATTGAAGTTGTTGTGGTCAAGGCGCGGAAAAACTTTGCTTTCGCGCGAGCACTTAAATGGTTTTCGAAAAGTCCGGATCGGGTGGAAGATGATGCCCAACAAGATGGCGTGACGCCGCTAGGACACTTAAAATATGCCGCTCAGTTGAAATTTAAACAGAATCAAATTCAACAGTTGTTGAAAAAGGCCCACCTTGATGATCAAATCAAAGTGTTATCCACATTGGGGATGAAAAATCCAATCCATTATCGGAATAAAGCCCAAGTTCCAGTGCGCAAAATCAATGGCAAATTGGAAGTCGGTTTTTATCGCAAAGGAAGCCATCATTTTGTTCCGATGAAAAACTTTACGATCCAGGATCAGCGGATTGATGAGATTTTACAGGCCACATTGGCGATTTTGAATAAGTATGATTTATCCGCTTATGATGAACAAACGCAAAAGGGATTGATCCGGCATTTGATGGTTCGGCGCGGTTACTACTCGCACGAAGCGATGGTTGTGATCGTAACAAACGGGAAAAGTTTTCCACATGGGGATAAGATTGCCAGTGAAATCATTGAATCGATGCCGGATGTGAAAAGTGTGATTCAAAATGTGAATAACCGCAACACTAATGTGATTCTTGGAAACCAAGACATTGTCCTTGCAGGCGCTGCGACGATTACCGATACGTTAAATGGTTTGAAGTTTAAGATTTCAGCTCATTCATTTTATCAAGTTAACCCGCAGCAGACAGAAGTTTTGTACAATGAAGCGATTAAGCAAGCTGGATTAACGGGTAATGAAACCGTCATTGACGCTTACTGCGGGATTGGAACGATTTCATTGAACCTTGCTGAGCATGCTCGTAAGGTATACGGCGTGGAAATTGTGCCGGAAGCAATTGCGGATGCGAAGGAAAATGCCCAACTTAATCACATTGATAATGTGGATTTTGAAGTTGGGAATGCTGAAGAGTGGATGGCCAAATGGGAAAGTCAAGGAATCAGTCCTGATGTGATTATGGTTGATCCACCACGCAAAGGACTTACAAATAGTTTGATCCACAGTGCCGCTGCTATGAATCCGAAGAAAATTGTCTATGTGAGTTGCAATCCGGCAACCCTAATTCGTGATATTCAACAATTCATGGATGAAGGGTACCATGTATCTCAGCCAATCCAACCTGTGGACCAATTCCCGATGACGCAACATGTCGAGAGTATTACAGTAATGACAAGGAGCTAGGCGACGCAGGCTTTGCTAGTGATCCTCCGCGCGATAGCCACCCAAGAAAGAGGAGCAAAGGGACGAGTGATTGGAAAGTGGCGAACCGCGGAGAGCAGGATACTTTGCTTGAGCGCGACTAAAAAGGAGCGAGAAAGCTTAGAAACGACAAGAAACTCGTAACGACTTTAAGTTGTTGCGAGTTTTTTTATTTTAAAATCTGCTTGCAAAAATCAATTTAATAGGGTAAATTTTAAATCAAGTTAACAGATAAAATTAATTTACGAAAGAAAAGAGGGATTGGAACGAGTTCATTTGGTATTTGGATTATGATCGCAATTTTAGGATTCGGAATTGAGATTTTCACAACTCAATTAATTTCGATTTGGTTTGCAGTCAGTGCACTGATTAATTTATTTTTGGTTTCAATGCATATCGGTCTTAAATGGCAGTTAATTCAGTTTATTGTAACGGGTGTGATCCTGCTATTGATTTTCAGACCACTTGCGAAAAAATTGCAGCCGAAATTTCATCCAATGAACGCTGCAGATGGAATCGTCGGAAAAACCGGGACCGTTTTGAATGATCAACGCGTAAAGGTCGATGGTCAGTCATGGAAGTATGCGGCAGTTGAAAAGTTGAATACTGGTGATGCGGTTAAAGTCGTAGCGTTGAATGGAGTCACATTACAGGTCCAAAAAATTAAGGGTAGAGAGGAATAGGAATGTTGTTTTTAGTTTTATTAGTCATTATTGTTATTTTAGCAGTTCGGTGTGTGAAGGTTGTTCAGCAATCTGAGGCCTATGTCATTGAACGGATGGGAAGTTATTTTCAAACTTGGAATAATGGAATCCATTTTAAAGTTCCATTCATTGATAATATTGTAAATAAGATCTCGTTGAAAGAACACGTGATGGATTTACCGGCTCAAAGCGTAATTACAAAAGATAACGTTTCAATGAACATCGATACAGTGATGGCCATCGAAATTACGGACCCTAAATTGGCAACTTATGGGGTCGATAATTTAGAAAATGCGTTGGAAAAATCAGTTGGAACGGCGTTGCGAAACGTGGTTGGTGAACTCGAATTAGACCAAACCTTATCAGAACGTGATTCAATTAATGCTAAAATGCAGAACTACATGGATGAAGTTACTGGAAAATGGGGTGTCAAGGTTAACCGGGTTGAATTGAAGAACATTGTGCCGCCGAAGGAAATTCAAAATGCCATGGAACGGCAAATGAAGGCCGAACGTGAACGGCGGGCTCAAGTTACCGAAGCTAAAGGAAATAAGGAATCTCAAATTTTACAAGCCCAAGCCGAAGCTGAAGCCGCTGAGACCGAAGCCAAAGGACGGGCAAATGCTGAAATTGAAGAAGCTAAAGGGAAAGCCCAAGCAATTCGTGAAGTTCAACAAGCGTATGCTGACAGTTTGACAATGATCAGTAATGCCGATATCAGTGATGCGGCTTTGAAGTTGAAGGCCTTTGAAGCATTGAAAGATGTCGCCAACGGAAATGCCACGAAGCTGATTGTTCCAAGTGAGTTGCAAGACTTAACCACTTTAGGTTCAGCGTTAAAAGTTTCAGCCGAAAAAGAGCAAAAATAATTTAATCCATCGATTACACAAGACTTGTAGATTTTTACAGGTCTTGTTTTTTATTTTGACAATCAAAAACGGCCCCATTATTCAATTGAAGCCGTTAGGAGAATGAGTATTTTAAATTTGAATTCCTTGAACTAAACAAACGAAAATTGTTGCAATCAACATGTCAGCTGTTCCGCCTAAACTGAGATTTTGTTTGGTAAATTCATGGTTTAACTGATTGAGAAATTGCTTTCCTGCATTGGTCTGGTATCCGCCGTATTTGAAAAATTCTTTAATTTGCGATTTAACCCATTCAAAAATTTGCGGGTCATTTGAGCGTTTTAGAAGGTTACTATCTTTAGTATTTGCGGCAAGAAACAAAAGGGTATTTATTAATTTTTCTTGCGTTGTTCCATCGGCTTGGGTCAAATAAGGAACCCCAATTTTAAAGACGGTTGGAAAACCACGGTACGCTTCGCCGCGGGCACCCGTCAAGTGATATTTTGTAAATTGTTTTTCACCGGCCGTATCTTGGTGATGATGGAAATCATCCAAAATATTGCATGTCATTTGTTGAATAATAGCTTGGATATCATTCAAAGTATAATTTGGATAATTTTTTTGAGCGTAGGCCAAAGCGGTTAAAATGATTCCAAGGGAAAAAATTGCTCCCTTATGAGTATTAACGCTGTCAGTTGCGATAAACATCTTTTTTTCGGCTTTAATTCCAAGATTTCGAATTTTTTCAAAGAGGTTGAGAAGATCATCATCAGCGGTTTGAGCCGCTGCAATACAGTTTTCAAAATACGGGATAAGCGAAGCCGAACTATCAATAAAGGTATAGACATTCATATCCGGATGCGTTGAATGATCAACCGGATCAACCAACCCCGGTTTCGGGAAGGTAACAACTTCGTATAAAAGTGCCCGCAACGCATTTTGAGTCAATGAATTCATTTTTATTTAACTCCTACTAATGATTTTAATTTTGACCATCCAACGTGAAGGCCGATTGCAGACGCAAACGAAAAAATCCATGTGATGATCCAATTTACAAAAAGTGAAAGAATTGGATGGACAGTATGAATTTGAGCGGGAGTGATCCGCCAAATGATCTGGGTCCAAAAAATGTTCGATAAATATGCCCGGTATGCATAAGTTGCCAGAAAATGGAAAATTTTTAAAAGACGGTCTTTTTTAACTTCCATATGCCAAATGCAAAGGGTGGCAACGAGGGCAATGATTCCTAATGAGTACAGGGTCATTGAAACTTTATAGTATGGCGCATTTGCTAATGAAACCGGAAATCCAAAATGAAAAAGTTCAAGATTGGTCCAGCAGAACATTAGAATTACAAATCCAACCATCAATTTCCAATGCTTACGGAGCCACTGATTGACTTGAGGTGCAAATTTCCATGCTAAAACACCAAAAACACCGTAAATGATGAAACTGATAAAGACTCGATCAAGCAAATACCAATTATTTTGATGAGGACCATGAAAAACCTCAATATCATAAAATATGAGCCATCCCAAATAAAGGATACTTGTGATTAAAGCAACCATCTTTCCACGCCGCGGATTATTATTCACAAATCGTCCTAATTGCCAAAATAGCGGCATTAAGATAATAAACTGAAGCATCATGGTGTTATACCATAAATGTGGCGCTGCGTTTCCATTCACAAATTGCCATAAGAATGATTTGAAATTATGAAAATGTTCACGTTGTTGAACCCATGGCATTCCAATCAAGTAAATTAAAGTCCACCAAATTGTCGGAACAAGCAAGGCATGCCACTGCTTACCAAGATATGAGCCATAATCTTGCCAGTTTGAATTAGGATTGGTTCGTAAAGTCGTATATAAAATTCCAAAGATAAAGGCTGGAGCAGTATATTTTACAAGGTTATAAAGAACTCCTACGAGAGATTGAATTTCGACTGACGGATGGAGTTTTAAAACTAATCCGAGAATTGGTTGAAGCATCACTGCAGTACAAGCGAAAACTTTTAGGTAGTCGCCAATATCTGCAATATACTCATCTTTTTGATTTGAATTCATATGGACCACTTCCTATATAGATTTCAGGATAGAAAGTGAAGTAATCTTTAAGCATTCTACAAAATCTTTTTTCAAAATTCAATAGGATTACGAGTTAAATACATTAAAAATCTCGTTGCGAACTTCTTGTAAAGGACGTGAAAGTTGCTGATGCTTGGTATTTAAGTAGATTGTTCGGTGGGGAAGATTCTTTTGCAGTTGAACAAGATTAAAGTTTTCTTTAATTCCGCTCCATGATTTTGTCGGCACAAAACTCCAGCCGATTTGATTTTCAATTAAATGTCGAATCGTTGACGGATCATCAGTTTCATATTGAGGAACGATTTTTAAATGAAAATCGGCGTTAAAAGTGTCTAAAATTCCGCGTAAAGAGTGTCCCGGACTCATTGCAATACACGGGGTTTGTTGCAGTTCATCAAGGGTAACGTATTTTTTTGATCCGGATGAGAAATTCCATCCAATCAAAATATCTTCGGTGATGACAGGTTCACTTTTAAAATGCAGCTGCGGTTCATCGTTAACAATAAAGTCAAACTGTTCAAGGTCGGTATCACCATTGATATGTTGGGTAATATTTAACTTAACATTTGGTAATTCTTGTTTGATTTGCATCACAATTTTGACGATCAGTGGAGATGCGACTTTAAAAAGAATCGATACGGGATAGTAATCAGTATCGATTTGGTTTAGTGATTGAACACCGCGGTTTAAAAGATGCAAACTGTCTGAAACGTAGCTATAAAAGAGTTTTCCTTCACGGCTTAATTTTAGCGAGCGTCCTTCATGAATGAAAAGTTCAGTTCCAAGTTCGTTTTCAAGCTGATGAATCATTTTACTAACAGCTGCCTGACTGACAAATGCTTTCTTAGCGGCTTGGGTCACGCTTCCATTGTCAACGACCATTAAAAAGTATGTTAATTGATTTAAATTCATTGGGATCATCCTTAACTAAATGGTTAATAGTTATGCCTAATATATATTATACGCAGGCTATGTAAGAGATTACAATAAAATTGTAATCAGGATAGAAAATGATAAGAGGTAATCAAAATGGGTGAATTTTGGATGTTTCCGGGACAGGGATATCAGCATGCCGGAATGTTGCAAAATGTTCCACGTAACTTAATTGATAAGGTATACGACCTAACTGGAATTGAATTAACGGATACCGATGAAGTATATCAGGATTCAATTCAGATTCAACTCGGAATTTTGACTTTGCAAATTGATCAGGTTAACCGACTTAAAAAAGCAGGAATCAATCCGCAAATCGTTGGTGGTCATTCGCTGGGAGTTTTCGGTGCAGCTTATGCAGCTGAAAATCTTCGATGTGAAGATGCAATCCGAATGGTTTATCAACGGGCAAAGTTAATGCAAAATGCATACCATGATGGCTATGGGATGGGAGTTGTGGTTGGCCTTTCCCGAACGCAGGTTGAGCAGCTTGTAGCCCAAGTTGATTCGCCGACCGAACCAGTTTTTGCATCAAATCAAAATTCTGCCGTTCAAATTGCGCTTTCAGGTAAGTTAACGGCAATTCAAAAGGTAATTGAATTAGCTAAAAAAAACGGCGCGCAAACGGCAAAGTTAATTAAGGTTCCGGTTCCGTCGCATTCACCGTTAATGAAGAACGTTGCTCAAATATTAAGTGCGGATTTGCAAAAGATTCAAATTGTTCCAAGCCAAATTCGTTATTTAACAAACTATTCAGGAATGGTGACTCAATCTGTAGATGATATTCGATATGATCTCGGAAATAATCTTGTTCACCCGGTATATTGGGAACAAATGACGGATGTGGCCCTTGAGTTTTCGCCGGATTTGATTGTTGAATTCTCGCCTGGTCATGCATTTTCAAAACTGATTAAAACGAAATCTGATATTCGAACTTTTGCAATTGATGATTATGGAATAGAAGATAGTTTGTTTCTACTTGAAAAATGGAAAAGAGGATAAAGATGAAAGTTAAAAGAAGTTGGACACAGCAGCGCGATGCTAAAAATGCGCGGATGGAAAAAGTCAGCAGTTTGTTGAATGGTAAATTTGCCAAGACAGAGGATGCCAAAGAAATTTTAGAACGATTGATTGAACCCAACGATAAGGTCGTAGTTGAAGGCGATAATCAAAAACAGGCTGATTTTCTTTCACGGACTTTAGCAAGTGTTGATCCTGAAAGAGTTCATGACTTACACATGATCATTTCAAGTATTTCACGTCCAGAACATCTTGATATTTTTGATAAGGGAATTGCATCGAAAATTGATTTTGCATATTCTGGTGCTCAAAGTACCCGGGTTTCACAAATGATTTCATCCGGGCGAATGAAGGTCGGCGCAATTCATACATACTTGGAATTATTTGGGCGGTTGTTTATTGATTTAATTCCGAATGTGGTTCTGGTTGCGGCTGAAAAAGCAGACCGCAACGGTAATCTATATACTGGATTTAATACCGAAGAAACGCCAACAATTGTTGAATCCGCAGCTTTCAAGAATGGAATTGTAATTGTTCAGGCCAATGAAATTGTTGACCAAGTTCCGCGGGTTGATATTCCTGGTGACCAAATTGATGTGATTATCCCTGCTGATAAGCCGTATGAATTGGAACCGTTGTTCACTCGTGATCCACAAAACATTACTGAAATTCAAATTTTGATGGCAATGATGGCTATTCGTGGAATTTATGAAAAGCACAATGTTCAATCATTAAATCACGGAGTTGGCTTTAACACCAGTGCAATTGAATTGTTATTACCAACCTATGGTGAAAAATTAGGCTTGAAAGGAAAGATTTGTCGAAACTGGGAACTTAACCCAACTCCAACGTTGATCCCGGCAATTGAAAGCGGCTGGGTCGAATCGGTTCACAGCTTTGGTGGTGAAGTTGGAATGGAAAAATACATTGCTGCTCGGCCGGATATTTTCTTTGTTGGAAAAGATGGTTCAATGCGTTCCAACCGCGCCTTAGGGCAAGTTGCAGGCCAATATGCCATCGACATGTTTATTGGATCGACATTACAGATTGACAAGTATGGAAATTCATCAACGGTTACTGCTGGTCGGGTTCCTGGTTTTGGTGGGGCACCGAATATGGGAAGCAATCCAACAGGACGGCGCCACTCAACCCCAGCTTGGCAAGCAATGAAGACGACGGATAATCCGTTAGACAAGGGACAAAAATTGGTTGTGCAAATGGTTGAAACGTTTGGTGCAAACAAACAACCGGTCTTTGTTGATAAGCTGGATGCAGTTGATGTTCAAAAAGAAATCAATATGGAAAATGCGCCAATCATGATTTACAGCGAAGACACAACGCACATTGTAACTGAAGAAGGAATTGCATACTTGTATAAGACTGATAGTATGGCAGAACGGCAAGCTGCAATCGAAGCCATTGCAGGGGTAACTCCGGTTGGATTACGGAGCAATGCAAGCCAGCTTCAAGATTTACGGAATCGCGGGATCGTTGCATTACCTGAAGATTTAGGAGTTCATCGCGGTGAAGCAAAACGTTCGTTGCTTGCAGCTCAAAATATGAGTGACTTAGTCAAATGGTCAGATGGGCTTTATAATCCGCCTGCAAAATTCAGAAGCTGGTCATAGGAGGAATCAATCATGGAAAAATTAAATTATAAATTCGACACTCAAGAAGAAGTGAAGGAGCCGGTTCATGTTGGTGTCGTTGCATCAGGCGACCTTGAAGTCCTGGTCTATCCAACGACTGATCCGCAAACAACGGTTGAAATTGTAACCGGAAGCAATGGCTTTGGTAAAGTTTGGAAAAACGTTTTAGACCGTTTCTTTGCTCGTTACCCATTACATGCAGATTTTAAGATTAATGATTTTGGCGCTACCCCAGGCGTAGTAAACTTACGGCTGGCACAAGCAATGGAGGAGATTAAGCATGGAGAATAGTTTTGTTGAATTAAATGGACGTGATCGTGCAAAAGCATTATTCGATCATGGGACAGCCCGCGAACTTGTGGGGCCGTTAGATAATTTATACTCACCGCATTTGATGCCTCAAGGAATTGTTCCGGAAAGTGATGATGGAATTATTTTGATGAAGGGTCAAATCAAAGGATTAGATTCAGTTGTCATCTCAATGGAAGGAGCTTTCCAAGGCGGCGGAATTGGTGAAGTTGGCGGTGCCAAAATTGTCGCAGCGTTGGAACAAACCTTAAAGGATAATCAAAACGGCCACAAAGAATACCCAATCATTGTGTTTGATACTGGTGGTGTTCGGTTGCAAGAAGCAAATTATGGTTTATTATCGATTTCTGAAATTCAAAACATGATTATTGCGTTGAAGAAGTATGTTCCGGTAATTGGGGTTGTTCCAGGACGAGTCGGCGCGTTTGGCGGAATGTCGATTACAAGTGCAATGATGTCATATTTGATTGCAACGGATGAGGCACGGGTTGCATTGAACGGACCAGAAGTTATTGAACAAGAAGCCGGGGTTCGTGAATTTGATTCATCAGATAAGAACTTGATTTGGAATACTTTAGGAACCAAGCAACGGGCAGCAACGGGCTTAGTTGACGAAATCGTTGATGATGACGTTGACTTGATTAAGGACGCAATTGTGGCTGCAATTCAAGCGAAAAAGGATAGTCATCGAACAGAAAACGTTGATTTTTATTTGAGTTTATTAAAGGACATTGATTTTAACCAACCAATGGATACTGAAGAATACCGGAAACTTTTTCCGACGGTTAAAGCGGGTAACCATCATATTGTTGAAGCTCAGAAATCATCAACTCCGAAAGATAAGAGTCGGGGCCGTCTCTGGTTTGAAAAGTTAACGGGAATTGAAAATGCGGAGAGCGAAGTTTCAACTGTGTTACATGCGACCGTTGATGGAAAAGAATTTATTGCAATCGTTCCCGATACTCAAAATAAACGGTTCCCTCGCGTTCGGGCTGGTGAAGTTGGATTAATGGAAGGATTCACGGTTGCTAAAATCGTTAACCAAGTAATTGAAGAAGATCAAGATAAAGAACAAAAACGCCCAATTGTATGTATCGTTGATGTTCCAAGTCAAGCATACGGCTACAAGGAAGAATTGATTGGAATCAACGTGGCATTGGCTTCAAGTGCAGCAGCATATGCGAAGGCGCGTCAAGCAGGCCATCCGGTAATCGACTTTATTCCGGGCGATGCAGTTTCAGGCGGATTCCTGGCTCACGGACTACAATCTAACCGGATGATTGCGCTAGGCGATGATTCAATTACAATTCAAGCAATGTCGAAGGCTAGTGCAGCTCGGATTACCTTACGGACAATTGAAGAACTTGAAGAAGCAACTAAACATGTACCGGCGATGGCTTATGACGTTTTTAACTATACTAAGTTAGGGGCATTATACAAGCGGATTGACAGTATTAAGTCATGGGATGCTTCGGATAAAAACGTTGCCCGTATTCAAAAAGAAATTGATGCTGCAATTGACAGTACAAAGGGGCAACCAACAGATTTAAGTTACCGTTATACGAATGAAATTGCAGTTAATGAAGGGCGCGTTGCAACGCTGAAGATGCGGAAAGCCGTTGAGGATCAATGGAACAATTAGTCTATCCGCATGATCTATTAACAATTACCCTTGAAAAGGATGAGTTATCGTCTTTTCCGGAATGGGCCCAGTTAAAGTTAACTGAATTTCAAACGGTGATCGTCACCCGGCAAAAGCCGCTTTCTAAAAATAAGATTGTTGTCGGGGTGCGTGGAAACCAGCGCAATCAACGGTTTGCTTTTGAAATCAACAAGCAAAGGATTCAGAAACGAGTAACTCCTTATGAGGCGTTGGAGCAATTTAAATTTAATCGACTACCTGAATCACGAAAAGGTTTTCCTGTCTTTCAGGCTTTGCGAAGTATTCAAGGTAAACACTTTTTATCTGCAGATTTTGGAATTACTGGAAGTGCCGGTTACGAAATCGTAACTGGTGATATGATGGTAAAGGAAACAAGCGATCTTGATTTAGTTTTGAAAGTTGATCATCAAATTTCGTTTGATAAATTGAAAAAGTTATGGGAAAATTTGAATCAATTTTCGGTGCATGCTGATGTTCAGTTGGTTAATGATGATCGCGGATTTTCATTAGAAGAGTTTGTTCAACAGAACGGCAAGCAGGTTTTGATGAAATCTGGCACCGGACCGTTTATTTCAAATTGTCCTTGGAGTGATTTAATTCAGGGAAAACATTGCTGAAGCAGGAAGAAGTTGAGTGGAATGGAAAAAATTGAAAATGGTGCTCAAATGCAAGCGTTTGTTGATGGTTTGCAAAATTCGCAACCATATCAATTCGGAAATTTAGCTGAATTTGGGATTGAAAAGCAAACGTATAATGCTGATTCACCATTGCAAGGAAGGAAAATCGGCTTTTTAGGATCGTCGATTACCTATGGTGCGTTTTCGCATGGAATTTCATTTGTTGATTACTTACAGGCTTGCGATGGGGTTGATGCAGTTAAATCTGCCGTGTCAGGGACGACGTTAGCCGGAAATGATACGGATGCATATGTAACGCGGTTTAGCCGCGATTTTGATCCTGATGATAATTACGATTTGATTGTTTGCCAACTTTCAACCAACGATGGCCGTCAAGGAAAGAAATTAGGTGAAATTGCGCAGACGAATGATTTTGATTTAAACACGACGATTGGAGCGATTGAGTTTCTGTGTCATGAAGTGCAAACGAAATTTAATTGTCCAATTGCATTTTACACGTGTGTTGATACGTTAATGGATCCTAATTACGCCAAATTGGTTCAGATTTTATATCAATTATCGCAGAAGTGGAATTTTTCAATTATTGATCTGTATAATGATTGCGGCGTCTTAGCGACAACTAAGATTCGTAAAAATGCAATGTTTGATAACATTCATCCAACGCAAGAAGGATACTTGAAAATTTGGTTGCCGGTTTTTGAAAAACGGTTAGGTGAAATTTTAAGTAATAAATAATTTGAAGTAAAGGAATGGAAGTGAATTTTTACATTTCCATTCTTTTTTTAATAGTTAACATTTCAATCTCCAATCCATTTGCGTTACCCTGAAATTAGGATCAAAACTTAAAGGAGTAATCAGAATGAAACTGGTCAGTTGGAATGTGAACGGTATCCGTGCAGCCATTAAGCATGGTTTTGAAGATGTTTTCAAAGAATTGGATGCAGATATTTTCTGTATCAATGAAACAAAGCTAAGTGCGGGACAATTAGATTTGAACTTTCCTGGGTATCAATCTTATTGGAACTATGCTGAACGAAAAGGGTATTCGGGAACGGCTGTCTTTACGAAAAAGAAGCCGTTAAGTGTTCAAAATGGAATTGGAATTGCGGAGTTTGATGATGAAGGTCGGGTAATCACGCTGGAATTTGATAACTTTTATGTGGTTGCATGTTATACGCCAAATGCCAAGCCGAAATTGGAACGGCTTGATTATCGGGTTAAATGGGATAATGCCTTTCGAGAATACTTGCTTAAGTTAAAAGCTCAAAAATCGGTTATTTTATGTGGCGACTTAAACGTTGCGCATGAAGAGATCGATTTAAAGAATCCTTCAAGCAATCACCATCATGGCGGTTTTTCAAATGAAGAACGGGAAGACATGACAAAGTTATTAGATAGTGGTTTTATTGACACTTACCGGTATTTCAATCCGGATCAAACCGGAGCTTACTCATGGTGGAGTTATCGGTTTGGTGCTCGGAAGCGGAATGCTGGTTGGCGGATCGATTACTTTATTGTTTCAGATGATCTTAAAGATCAGTTGCAAGAAGCTGCGATTTTAAGCGATGTGATGGGATCAGATCATTGTCCGGTTGAATTGAAAATTAAGTTGTAATTAAAAGAGGTTGTGACTCGTATCACAACCTCTTTGTTTCATGTGAAATTATCTTTATTCAGGTTCAACGTCCGGAGCCGGGACATTTTTAAGTTGGCGAAAACCAGGTAACAGTTGCATGACAATGAAACTGATCAAATAAAGCCCTGATAAGAACATCATGGTAACTTTCAAGTTAAAGTATTGCATCAATAGCCCAATGATGAATGATGAGAACCCGCCGATTGCCCGGCCAACATTCATGATCAGGTTATTGGCAGTTGACCGAATTTCGGTTGGGTAAAGGCGACTGATTACTGCGCCATATCCGCCAAACATTCCATTTGAGAAGAAACCAATTAACATTCCCGCAAGAATCATTGTCAAGGCGGTGTGAGCTGCAAGGATAATGAAAAGGACGCATGCGGACCCAATCAAGAAAATGCTGAATGCCGTTTTCGCACTGAACTTATCCATGATATAGCCGAAAACGACCATTCCAAGGCTCATCCCAACAATCGTGGCAATCATCCAAATGGAAGATTTGGAAACGGAGAGGCCCTGTTGCTTTTGAACGATTGATGGTAACCAGTTCATTAAGCCGAAGTAGCCGGCGATTTGAACGATCGTCATTACCATTAATCCTAACGTTTGAAATGTTAACCGCGGGGTTGCAAATAAACGGGTAAACGAAATTTTGCGATGGTTCTTTTGGGCATCTTCCTTCGCGGTTAAGAATTCTTGACTTTCGGTTAAATGCCGCCGAACAAAGTAGGTTAGGATCACGGGAATGATTCCGAGAAGGAAAAGGGCATTCCAGCCAAAGTGTGGAATGATAAATGAAGCAGCAAGGGCAGCAAAAATTGCCCCAACTTGACCGCCAATTGCGGCAACCGAAGTCATGCGGCCAACCTGCTTGGTTTCAAAGTTTTCAGCAATTAAGGCCATCCCAACGCCGTATTCACCGCCAGCCCCAATTCCGGCTAAGAACCGTAAAATATAGATTACGGGTAGCGAATGAGCAAAGAACATTGCGCCGGTTGCGAATGCGAAGATAAAAATGGTATAGCTGAATGTTTTGATTCGCCCAATTTTATCACCTAATAAACCAAAAATTGCACCGCCGAATAACATTCCCAGGTTAGTCATCGTTCCAATCAAGCCAGCCGCTCCTTGTGAAATATGGAGGCTGGCAATGATTGGGGTTAATGCAAATGACAAAAACATGATATCCATGTTTTCAAGTGAAAATCCGGCTGCTGTTGAAGCAATCGTCCACTTTTGATTCCTGGTCATTTTTCCAGCTGTGCAATCATTTTTACTATTCAATTTAAGTCCCTCCAAAATCGATGCTCACGGGCATCATTTATTTTTCAAAGAACGATTATACACTTTTTGAGGACCAATGGGGGAAATTTTTTGAATTAATTTAAAACGTATTTTAAATATTGACGATGAACTGCATATTTTTAAAGTATACTTTAAAAATGCGTCGGTTTTAGTTGAAATTTAAAGTGTGTTTTAAAAGCAGAGTAAAGTTTAATTGCAACGAAAAAGTGTAATCTGAAAAGGAAAATGCTACAATAAAAAGGCATTAAATAAATGAGGAATTATAATTATGAACGAAAAATTTAAACAATATTTTAAAGAACAAGGATTTGCTGAATTAACGCCGATTCAGCAAGCAACGCAAGAAGCATTGCAAGCCGGCGAAAATGTTCTGGGAATTGCGCCAACTGGGTCAGGAAAAACTTTAGCATATGCGTGGCCATTACTTGAAAAGGTGATGCCTGGGGATGGAACTCAATTAGTTGTCATGGCGCCTTCCCAGGAACTAGCTGCCCAAATTACGGATGTCATCCGTGAATGGGGGAAATTGATTGGGTTAAATACAATTTCCTTAATTGGTGGGACCAACATTAAACGGCAAATTGAACGGTTAAAAAAACATCCTGAAATTGTCGTTGGAACGCCGGGCCGGATGCTGCAGTTGATCGAACAACGGAAATTGCGGTTGCATAAGGTAATTGCAGCCGTAATCGATGAAGCAGATGAAATGCTTCAGGAAAAAGAATCAATGGATACGATTCGTGATATTTTGAGTCATGCTCCATCAGAAATTCAGTTAGTTTTCTTCTCCGCAACGAAAGCGCCGGTCTTTAATGAATTTCATCAATGGTTTGGAATTGAACCGCAAGTCATCGATGTTTCTGATCAGGATATTACTGGGGGCCAGGTTACCCATTATTTGATGGAGACTCCGACCCGTAAGCGGGTTGATATGTTGCGGAAAATCGCCAATTTACCTGAAATGCATGCATTGGTTTTCTTCAAACAAACGGCAACCCTTGAAGAGGTTTATCAAAAATTACAACATCACCATATTCCGGTTGCAATGTTAAGCAGTAATGGCCGGCAAACGGACCGGCAACAGGCATTAGCGGCGTTGAAAAAGGGTAAACTGACCTTTATTTTAACTACTGATATTGCAGCCCGGGGAATTGACATTCCAGGATTACCGGCTGTGATTAATTATGACATTCCAAAAGACCAAACGACGTATATCCACCGGGCCGGACGGACTGGTCGGATGGGCGCGCCGGGAGCCGTCTTGAATTTAGGGAATGAACATGAATTACGCAATTTTAAACAGCTCATGGATCAAAGCAAACTTGATATTCAGAACGGAATTCTTTATCAAGGAATGCTTTACGGCGAAGAGGCAATGGCTGATCTTGATTTGAAGAAACGACGCCAACACCAGAAGCCAGTTGTTAAAAATGAAGAGCAAGCAAAGAAGAAAAAGAAGAATCGGAAACGGAATCGAAAGAACAAGGGAAAGCCATCTGCTCATAAGAAAAAATATAGGATAACTATGAAAGGAATTAAAAATTGTCTTCAATAATTAAGTCGCAAAAAACATTTTTAGGACACCCGCGTGGATTGGCAACCCTATTTTTCACTGAGATGTGGGAACGTTTTAGCTACTATGGCATGCGGGCAATTCTGCTGTTTTACATGTTTTATTCGGTAACGGAAGGCGGATTGGGCTTTAGTAAAGCGACGGCCGCATCGATCATGTCGATTTACGGGGCGCTAGTTTACCTGACAAGTGTTCTTGGCGGTTTTATGAGTGATCGCCTGTGGGGCAGCCGGAAAACGGTTTTGATCGGTGGAATTTTGATCATGCTTGGGCACATCGTTTTAGCAACGCCGTACGGCAAAGCCGCATTGTTTATTTCGATCATTCTGATCACTTTTGGAACCGGAATGTTAAAACCCAACGTTTCTGAAATGGTTGGCAGCTTGTATGATAAAGACGATTATCGCCGGGAAGCCGGATTTAATATTTTCGTATTTGGAATTAACGTGGGGGCCTTTATTGCGCCAATCATTGTGGGGTACATTGGGCAAACATATAATTTTCATATTGGCTTTTCACTTGCCGCAATTGGAATGTTTTTTGGACTTGTTCAGTATTCGATCGATGGCAAGTTGTACTTATCGCCTGACAGCATGTTTCCAAATGATCCGCTTGAACCGGAAGAAGTTCGCGGACTGATTAAAAAGGGGATTGCGTGGGTTATTGGGATCGTTTTGACTTGCGTAATTATGATTGAATTTAATCTGTTTAATATTAGTAACGTGATCCTTGTATTATCGGTCCTTTCAATTGGAATTCCGATTTATTACTTTGTTGTAATGCTGACCAGTCAAAAAGTAACGGTGAACGAACGTAAGCGGGTCGTGGCCTATCTTCCATTATTTTTAGCTGCAATCGTCTTCTGGATCATTGAAGAGCAGGGGTCAGTTATTTTGGCGATTTTTGCTGAAGAACAGACTAAATTGACGGTGTTTGGCCACTCATTCCCAGCAAGCTGGTTCCAAAGCATGAATCCGCTATTCATTATGCTGTACGTTCCATGCTTTGCTTGGCTATGGAGTAAACTCAAGAATCATCAACCATCATCAGCAACCAAATTTTCATTGGGATTATTTTTTGCGGGAATTTCGTTCTTATGGATGATGCTTCCGGGAATGATTTATGGGACTCATACCAAAGTTTCGCCTCTCTGGCTGGTTATGAGTTGGGCACTGGTCATTATTGGAGAAATGTTGATTTCACCGATTGGACTTTCAACGACCACTAAACTGGCTCCACAAGCATTTCGGTCACAAATGATGAGCATGTGGTTCTTAACGGACGCGGTCGCGCAAGCAATCAACTCGCAGATCGTAAAGTTTTACAACCAGACAACCGAGATTCATTACTTTGGAATCATTGGGGGAGTAACGATTATTTTAGGACTGATCTTATTGATGATTGCCCCCAAGATCAAACAATTAGCAATGTCAGACTAAAAAAATAATTTTTTTTGAAAAAAGTCCTTGCATTTTTTCTAAATAGCATGTATGATAATTAAGTCGGGTGTGATAAGGCATTTGATTTTAATTGAACATGGAGGGGTAGCGAAGTCTGGCTAAACGCGGCGGACTGTAAATCCGCTCCTTCGGGTTCGGTGGTTCGAATCCACTCCCCTCCATTATATTATTGGGGTATAGCCAAGCGGTAAGGCAACGGTTTTTGGTACCGTGATGCGCTGGTTCGAATCCAGCTACCCCAATTTTTTTATTGGGGGTGTAGCCAAGCGGTAAGGCAACGGTTTTTGGTACCGTGATGCGCTGGTTCGAATCCAGCTACCCCAATTTAGATTATTATTTCTTGGGCCAATGGGAGTATTAATTTTGACTGTTGGTTGTGGAGTATGATTTTTTATAGTTAAGGTTTAGTATTTTTTATGACTTTTTGTTAAGTTGTACTGGTGAAGAACTTGAAGCATTAACTGCTGTTATGCAGTTGATGCTTTTTTGATTTGAAAGGAAAATACAATCAATGTGATTAAAAAAATTATTTAATTACGGAGCCCGTAATAGTAGTGCTTTTATTTTACGATTAATTCCTTCAATAGGACCGCTGGAGTAATTGGAATAACAAGCATTTTCGATGATGAAATATTTTGTTTTAGAGTTGAAACGGCGTCACCCATGTCACTTCGTGTCGGATTGTAATTATAAATATGAAGGATTGATTCATTTTTTTCTCTAGTTGCTTCTAAAATTCCTTGATATACTTGATAAAACCGTTTGAATTTTAATGAAAAATCAAAAATAAGGTCTGATGCATTACGTTGAGGCATGTTATTCATTGATTCCGTTAAGGAATACCGATTTGTGTCAATGATTTCTTTCTCATATTTGTGGAATAATTTCCAATGGAATTTAAGGAGTTACAACGGTAGCACCGATAACGTTGTTTAACCGTTGAGAATATAACGATCATCGCTAAGATTACTTAAGCGGATTTTTGTTTGGCATGTTTCGTTTTTAATTACGTCGAGAAACCTGCATTTTTCACAAGTTCAACGTCCTAAGAAAGTTTGGCTTCAATAATATCCCATAATAGTCTGATGAGAAATATTATTATCTTCAATTTCGACCAATTTTAAGATATAGTTACTTATGAACAATTCCCTAACACTTCTTTCAATGGGGTTTGGTCGCTTTATATTGTATTATAGAAGGACAGAAATGTCCTTTTTATTTTGTCTAAAATCAAAAAAATAGTATTGATGATAATTTCACCAATACTAAATGCTATAGACTTATATTTTTGAGAAAAGTATAAAAAACTCTGGAGCCTAAATAAGAAAAATTCAGGATTTAGGCACTTAACTGACTATTAATTGCTATTGTTTAATCTTTTTCGAACGAATCGTGTAAAGAGCCCATGCAAAAATTCCAAAGACTAATGGACCGGCAACGGTTGCTGTGGCACCAACCCAATCCTTTTCAATAAACGGTTGGATAATTGTGAATCCATTTGCAATTACCAAAGTAATTAAGGTAATCGTTACGATCACTAACATTGTTTTCCGACTATGGAAAGCTTCAAATGGCCGGTCGAGGTCTTGCCGTTTCTTAAAGAACGGAAAGGCTGCAACTAAGAAGAGGTATGGTAATGTTGATGCAACGTTACTCATTGAAGTTAAGAGGTTGAACAAGAACTTTGAATCTTGGTGAATCAAAGTTGATGCAATTGCAACCCCACCAATAATGACACACACGATTGCGGTTTGAACCCAAAGAGCAAATGAAGGCATGCCTTTCTTATTTAACTTTGTAACTTTTTCTGGCCAAAGTTCTTTTGGTGAACCCATAATGAATGACTTCAATGGTGAGTAGATCAAAACGAAGAATGAACCTAAGTAAGCACATAACATTCCAATTGCTGATAACCGGGAGAAGACCGTTCCCATTGTCAACGCAGTGTGCGTTGATAAGTGGAAAGCTTTCCCTAATTCTAATCCAAGGTTTTGCATCAAGACGTATGTAATGTTACCTAAGTTTACGTCAGGATGATTAATTACGTGATTCCAGTTAGTTGAAATTCCCCAAAGGAAAATGTTCAAAGCATAGCCAATTCCAATAACGATCGTACTGATGATAATTGCCCGGGGGAAGGTCTTTTCCGGTTTATCCAATGAATCGGTAACGCCACCCATTGATTCAAGACCACCATATGCGAAGATTGCATAAATCATGAAGCTAATCATTGCAATCGGTGATTGGAATTGTGGGTTAACTGATGTTGCAAATTGTGAAACATGTTGAATTGGTTGAGCCAATTGGAAATGATTCTTAAATAAGATAAAGACACTTGAAAGAATCAATGTTACGTTAAGCAGCATAACGGCTAACCCACCAATTGACGAAATCTTGGCAATTGTATCAATCCCATGGTTAACAAGCCAGGTAATTGCAATTACACCGATGATTGAAATCAATGCAACCGTTAAAGTTGAATTTAATCCGAACAGATGCCATGTGTTTGTTGTATCATGGCCGAAGATAATGGTTGAAATCGTGATACAGATCTTTTGAGAAACCATTACTTGCCAAATTACCCACGCGGATAACCAAATAAAGGTAGCAATAAATGACCATTTTTCACTGATTGAGGCATCAAGCCATGAATAAATTCCACCTTTGCTTTCTTTTAAAGCAGAACCGTATTCAGCGTACATCAAACTACTTGGAAGGAAGTAGAGCAATGCACCTAAAATGTACCATAGGATCGCACCGTATCCCATTTGCATAAAGGCAACCGGTGTATTGGCAAACCCGAAGATCGTTGAGAAGATCATCAAGACTAATGCACCAGTTGTGATTTTCTTTGCATTGTTGTTTTCACTCATCTAATAATTCTCCTTAGAATATTTTTAAACAAAAAATGTTTTATAAAGCATATTATACACGATTTATGGCAAAAAATGTAACATAAAACCAAATTATTAGAAAATATTTAAAAATAAAAGAGACTTATCCAATAATTATTATTAAATTTTAAAAAATGGAGATACTTGCGTGCCTTTCAAAGATTAATTATACTTAAACTATTGTTTTAATCAGTTGCGCTTGTAGCTCAGCAGGATAGAGCAACCGCCTCCTAAGCGGTAGGTCATCGGTTCAATTCCGATCAAGCGCATAAACATCAAAAAGAGGTTGTGACCATAAGTGATATGCACCCCAAATCTTGGACAAAATAAATCCAAGATTTGGAGTGTTTTTTATGCGTTTTTCAAAACAAGATAAGATTAATATTTATCTCCTTTATCAGAAAGGATACCCATATTCAGAGATACAGCGATATTATCCAATTGGGAAAAGTAATTTTTATTACTTGACTCAAGTATTAGATCGTTTTGGAGTTTGTTGGTTGGATCGTCCTCGGCATAAATGGACCAAAGAAGAAAAAATGAAAGCAATTAATCGAGTATTGCTTAATCATGAAACCCAAATAGGTGTTGCCTTAGACTTAGGACTATCTTCAGATGGCATATTAGCTAATTGGATTCGAGATTATCGAAAAAATGGTTATAATGTGATTGATAAACCAATAGGAAGACCGAGGAAAAAGACAATCACAAAACGTAATCAAAAGAAAATTAAACCAGAAGACAAGAAAATCAAGGAACTTGAGGAAGAATTACTCTATCTAAGAGCTGAAAATGCCTATTTAAAAGCATTAAGGGAATTGGCAATCGAAGATCAAAAAAAGCAAAAGTAATTGAACGACTTCGTTGTCAATTCCCACTGGCAGTTCTGTTGAAGGTCGCTAAGATGAGTCGTTCAACCTTCTATTATCAACGATCTCATAAGAAAGACCGGCAGAACCATAAAATCATGAAACGGATCAAAGAAATTTTTGATCAACATCACGGAAACTACGGTTATCGTCGCATAACGTGTGTATTACGTAATGAAGGAATGACAATCAACCATAAAAAAGTTAAACGTTTGATGAAAACTATGGGATTATTTGGCAAAGTTATCCGGAAACGTAATCGTTATAGCTCTTATAAAGGAACAGTCGGTAAAATTGCGGGAAACGAAATCAACCGTCACTTCAGTGCTGATCAGCCACATATACTGACGTTACTGAGTTTAGACTTAATAACGGCGAAAAAGTATATTTATCACCGATTTTAGACGGATTCAACGGAGAGATTATTGCCTATGATGTTCCCAATTCGCCTAATCTCCACCAAACGTTTAAGATGTTAAATCAGCTTGATCGATATGGATCACTAAATGGAATGATTTTACACAGTGATCAAGGATGGCAATATCAAAATGCGGCATACCAACGATTTTTAAAGGAACGCGGAATTATCCAAAGTATGTCCCGTAAAGGAAATAGTTTGGATAATGGATTAATGGAAAATTTCTTCAGTGTTCTGAAACGTGAAATGTTTTATGGTTATGAAGACCAATACAAAAATACTGATGAATTGATTCAAGCAATTCACCAGTATATCCAATATTATAATAACGACAGAATTAAGGTAAAACTAAAAGGACTGAGTCCTGTTCAGTACAGAACTCAGTCCCAGATTGCCTAGCTAATAAAGTGTCCAACTTTTGGGGTTCACTTCAAAGTCGCAGCCTCTTTATTGTATCCGTATAATCGAGTTCCAAAACAAACGAGCCATGAGGAAGCTCTTTTTAACGTTTTGTTATACCTTCTTTGATAATTAAGCCCAATCACCGTTTCGGAATACAGGAACAATCGTCCCGTCCTTTTTGATTCCGTCAATGTTCATATCAGCTGAGCCGACCATAAAATCAACATGGGCTTGACTAAAGTTAATTCCCTTAGCTTTAAGTTGATCTTCGTTCATCTTGGTTCCGCCCTGAACGTTAAATGGGTAAGCAGCCCCTAAAGCAAGGTGATCGCTTGCGTTTTCATCAAAGAGGGTGTTAAAGAATGTAATCCCTGATTGTGAAATCGGTGATGGATCCGGAACAAGGGAAACTTCACCAAGTGAACGAACACCGTCATCAGTTTCAAGAAGGTGATCAAGGACAGCTTGGCCTTTTTCAGCCGTTGCTTCAACAACTTTTCCGTCTTTAAATGTGAATTTCATATTTTCAAGAATGTTGCCGGCATAACTTAACGGTTTGGTTGAGGTTACGTAACCGTCGATTCGGCGGTTATCAGGCGCAGTGAAGCATTCTTCGGTTGGCATGTTAGCCATGAATTCGATCCCGGCAGCGTTTTTGCTTCCGCCACCTTCCCAAACGTGATTTTCAGGAAGACCGATCGTTAAATCAGTTCGCGGTGAAGTGTAGTGTAATGCACTGAATTGTTCTTTATTTAACCAGTCCTCTTTTTCGTGCAACTTAGCATCGTGATCTTTCCAAGCTTGAATTGGGTCTTCGCGGTCGATCCGGGTTGTTTTGAAAATCTCTTCCCATAAACGATCAACGGCGGCTTCACCCTTTAAATCAGGAAAGACGCGTTCAGCCCATGCTGGACTGGCAGCGGCAACAACTGTCCAACTTAAATCATTGTTTTGGGTTGCTTGCCGAACAGGCATTAAGGCTTTTCCATTCGCACTCTGGTATGCGGCAACCCGTTTTTGGTCAATTCCGCCAAATGCACCGGGATCTTCTGACATCACTGAGATCCGGCAGCACCGGTGATCAGCAATGTATTGGGCTTCTTCCTTGGCAAATTCCGGAACATTTTCAAGAAATTCATCGCTTGCATGTTCAAGAAATTCACGTTGGGTAAAGGTATCGCTCCATTTGATCATTACTTTTCCGGCACCGGCCTTGTAAGCTTCTTTGACGATTAGGTGGGCGAGATGTTGTTGATCAACATTAATGTAGAGAACAACTTCTTGCCCTGGTTGGACGTTGATGCCGACCTTGACGATTAATTCAGCATATTTTTGTAACTTTTCTTCAAAATTTGCAATTGTCATAGTAAGGAACCTCCACTCATCTTAATATATATGATAGCATAGAAATGTAAGTGAAATTGATTATATAGGGCAAGAGGAGGATCTATATGGAAAAAATCAAAGTAATGACCGTTTTTGGGACGCGGCCAGAAGCAATTAAAATGGCCCCGCTTGTATTAGAATTGAACAAGCATGCCGATCAAATTGAAGCGGTGACGACCGTTACGGCTCAGCACCGGGAAATGCTGGACCAGGTTCTTGAAATTTTTAAGATCAAACCGGATTACGATTTGAATATTATGCACCAGGGGCAGAGTTTAAATGACATTACGATTGAAGTTTTGAACAAATTAAAAGCGGTCATTGAAACTGAAAAGCCAGATATTATCCTGGTTCATGGTGATACGACCACAACGTTTGCAGCAAGTTTAGCGGCTTTTTATCAACAAGTTGCAGTCGGCCACGTTGAAGCCGGTTTGCGGACCTGGAATAAATATTCACCATATCCGGAAGAAATGAACCGGCAAATGACGGATGACCTTGCTGATTTATATTTTGCGCCAACGCAGCAAAGTAAGGATAATCTGTTGAAGGAAAATCATGCAGCCGCAAAGATCTTTATTACCGGTAATACAGCGATTGATGCGTTGCATGAAACCGTACAGGATGATTATCACCATGACATTTTAGAACTTGTTGATCCACAAAAGAAATTGATTTTAGTAACGATGCACCGGCGGGAAAATCAAGGTGAACCGATGAAACGGGTCTTTAAGGCCATTCGTGATGTTGTTGAAACTCATCCGGAGATTGAAGTGATTTACCCGGTTCATTTAAGCCCAGCGGTTCAAAAGACAGCCCATGAGATTTTTGATCATGTTGACCGCGTTCATTTGATCGATCCGCTTGATGTGGTTGATTTTCACAATCTCGCTGCCCGCAGTTTCTTCATCATGTCAGATTCTGGCGGTGTTCAAGAAGAAGCTCCAGCACTTGGAAAACCAGTCCTTGTGCTGCGGGATACAACCGAGCGTCCGGAAGGGATCAAGGCGGGAACATTAAAACTCGTCGGAACGGATTATCAAACGGTTAAGACTGAAATGGAAACGCTACTGGATGACCAAAAAGAATATGAAGCAATGGCAAATGCTAAAAATCCATACGGTGATGGCCATGCCGCTCAACGAATCGTTGAAGCAATCCAGTATCATTTTGGCCAGCTTAAAGAACGTCCGGAAGAATTTAAATAGAAAAAAACGCGACATTGATTGTCGCGTTTTTTTATCTATTCTTTTTTCTTGCGAACGAGCGTGATTCCACCGCTAACTAACGTAATGATTATTCCAATCGCTGAAATGAGGATCCCAAGTTTTAATCCTGGAGTATGGTAGCTCAATTCAACGTGATGAACGCCGGCAGGAAGCTTGATTCCAATAAATGCGGTGTTCGTGCGCAGGAGCGGAACCTTTTTGCCATTGACCGTGGCTTGCCACCCATCGGAGTACGGAATCGAAGAGGTCAAGATTCCCGGACGGGTGGTCTTGATCGTCCCTTGAAGATGGTTCGGTGATAATTTCAGCTGCCGTAGCCGATTCTTTTGAATAGTTTGAACTTGGTGAGCATATTGGCTTCCAAGGGGTTCGGCAACCAGTTTCAAATTAAACGAGTAAGTCCCTAAATGGTTAAAGTTTAACGCAATCGTTTGTGGAATCTGAGGGTAAAACCCTAAATTCATCGTTCCGTTTTTGACTTGTTTATAGAATGACAAAATTTGAGCCTTCGGTTGTTTGATAACTTCTTTTCCAAGTGGGGTAGTTGCCTGAATTTTAAAGCTTTGATCAGGCAGACCGCTAATGATATTGTTTCGGAATGCTTGGTAAGCACTTAATTTCGAGTTTTGGGTCAACTTTCCATCGCTCAAATGATAGTCGGCATTGGTTTGCTGCATTGTAATTTGTTGTTTCAACGTTAATGGTTGATAATGCAAGTTTTCAAATTCAAGGTGCAGTTCAGAATTCTTCAATGCTTTTTGCTGTTCAGGGGTCAAATTTTGAAGATCGAGAACAACTTTGTAACTTTCATTTGAATCAAGATGCTCGAGGTGTTGCGGATCAATCAGGTTTCCATTGCTTGAAATCAATTTAAACGGAAGGTTGATAACCTGTCCCTTAACAGACGCTTGCGGTAGACCGTTTGATTGGTTGACTAAAACACCATCAGCAAGGGCCCGCTCTTTTTGAGTCGGACCGTAGGCTGTGTACTGGTTAGGGGTAAAGACCTTTGATTGCCAGTACATTAGTGGAAAATTCTGTTGGGTACGATACCGCAGGATCCGGTCGTTTGTATACGTATTCAGCATTTGGCTGGCATCGAGCGTATAGCCGGCCGGAATCTTAGCACTATTTGGTTGTTGGCGGTGAACAAAGATGTATTTAACCCCGAAAAAGTTATTTGCAACTGTCCGATCATCAAACTGGGCAAGCGGAATGTTAGCCTCAAATTGAGTGTTTTGCAGATTTTGAGCAAAGTCGCCAATTAATTTATTCTGTAATGAATAGTACGAATTAATGGAATTGACGTTTGCTTGTTGATTATTGTACATATGATACCCAGCACCGAAATCTGCATTTTGACTGATCGTTGAGATTCGATAACCGGTTTGATCAGTTAGTTGTTGGGCGAGCTTTCCGTATTGAATATCAGCAAGGCGCGAGTAACTTTTCCGCGGTAGCATTTCGTTTGAATATCCTTCATTAAAAGGAGCCTCAAAGTAAACAGCATTACAAATCACGTTTAATAAGACGACGCCAAGAAGAATTTGCCGCGCATGGTGCGGTTGATAATGGTGAATCAAAAGCAACGCGCCAAGAGTAACGAAAAGAAAGACAACGGGAATAAATATCTTTTCATTATTTTGGAAGAAATAGTCCGCACAAACATAGGCGATGTAAAGAATCGCTCCAATCGTAAACCCTTTGATGGTTTTTATAGATAAAGTTTCAAGATTATCAGCAAGGGCCGCGCATGCTAAAGCAACTGGAAGACATAACATTAACGTCCACCGGTTAGACGGAGCCAAAAAGCCGTTGAAAACGGAAGCACACGCGGGAATAAGTAAAATAATGAAACTAATGATCAAAACCGAGTTAATGATTCGGTACTGTTTGAATGCTTTAAGAGTGTATAAAATGGCAAAAAATGCGATGCTGGCAAAGCCAAGGGCACTCCAAAAGTAAAAGTCGCGGTTGCCGCCATTGATCAGTTGCCCCGGCAAGCTTAAATAGTAATATGCCGGATATACTTTTAATCCGTTGGCAAAGGTGCTTGAAGTCCGGGTTGAATTATGAACGGCAATAATTTCCGGAAGTAAGAGAACGGCCGCGTTGATAATACTTAAAGCCGTTGCGCCCGCCAGCTTAGCAAACAATTTTAGGTAGTTTTTCTTGGCTTTAAGATCCCATAATAGGCGCAAGCCTAAATATACAATGGCTCCTAAACCAAGGATATAGGCAAAGTAAAAGTTATTGATCAGCATCCACGTAAATGTGAACAGTAACGGCCAAACAGATCTTCCTTGAATGACCCGTTCAAGATTGACGATCAAAATTGGAAAGATAATAAACGGCAGGGTAAAGAACGGTTGAGCAATGTTTGAGTAAAGCAGAAAAGCATTAAAAAGGTAGACAAGCGCTCCGATAACAACCGACGAATCTTTTAATTTTAAATGGAATGCACACCAGCAAAATGCTAAACCGGCACAATATAACCGTAAGACAATCAGGAATTGATATGCAAAAACAATTTTACTTGCTGGAAAAAGCAAAACAAGGTATGTAAAAATGTCACCAAATAAATAGTAAGCATCAACTTGGAAAGCGTCGCCGCCAAGTCCCATATGCCACGACCAGCCGGGGAGGGCCGCAAGGGATGGATGGTGGATAAAGTTCAGTAAGCATTTGCGAAATTCAATTAAAAGCGGCAAATGCTGGTTAGCACCGTCGAGTCGCCAAATTAATGAATGTCCGGTAACCAAGTAAGTTCCGTACACAAATAAAGCAACGATTAAAAAGGCTGCAGTGTATTTTAAATATCCGAATTTATGGCTTTGACGATCAAACGAAAATTCCACCAAAAGGTCCTCCTTACATTATTCTCTCTCGTAATATATATTTTGTAATCATCTCACGATGATTTTCCTTAAAAATTAAATTCTTTGTTTTAGTACTGTGTGGTAC
>NZ_LWUD01000016.1 GCF_001654615.1 Ligilactobacillus aviarius | reverse complement strand
ATATGCCACCGAAGGAGGCTAAAGAGACTGAATAAATAATTTTTATTCAATGCGCATATCCTTCTCAACCTAAAATTTTTAGGATTTTAGGCTAGTCTTATTTGAGTGCGCCTAAAAACAAGAAACATAGTGGTACATCAAATTAATTTATTATTGACTTAATACCATTACGCTTTCTAATCATCTACTCTAATGTTAACGCACCAGTATATAATTGGAAATATTTTCCTCGTTGAGCAATCAATTCTTCATGACTGCCCTGTTCGATGATTTTTCCATCTTCAACAACCACGATCAAATCTGAATTAAAAATCGTTGATAACCGGTGGGCAATCACAAAACTCGTCCGCCCTCTCATCAAGTTATCCATTGCCCCTTGAACTTTGCGTTCGGTTTGGGTGTCAATACTTGAAGTGGCTTCGTCAAGGATCATGACTGGCGGATCAGCTAAAGCCGCCCGCGCAATTGATAACATTTGCCGTTGACCCTGTGATAGATCTGAGCCATCGCCGGTAATCACGGTTTGATACCCGTGCGGCAATTCTTGAATAAATGAATCGGCATTCGCCAGTTTGGCAGCTACCACGACTTCATCATCGGTTGCATCTAACCGTCCGTAACGGATATTTTCCATGACCGTCCCCGTAAAGAGGTTGGTTTGTTGCAAAACGATTCCAAGTGAACGGCGCAGGGCTTCCTTCTTGATTCGTTGAATGTTGATTCCATCGTAAGTAATCTGCCCTTGATCGATTTCATAGAACCGATTCAACATGCTGGTAATTGTCGTTTTACCCGCTCCAGTTGGACCGACCAAAGCAACCTTTTGTCCCGATTTGACCTTTAAGTTAACGTCATGCAAAATCGTTTTGTCTTTGAAATAACCAAAATCAACATGCTGAAAGTCAACCTTTCCCTGTAACGGAACATACTTGGAGCCATCTTTCCATGCCCATTCATCATGACTTGAATCGGTAGTTTCAACTAACTGGCCGTTTTGCCGGGTTACCCGGACAAGGTCAACGGTTCCATCATCGACTTCCGGTTGGGCATCCAATAACTCAAAAATCCGTTTTCCGCCGGCAAGGGCTAAAATAATGTTGTTTAACTGTTGCGAAATTTGAGCGATTGGCCGACTGAATGACCGGCTGAGCTGTAAGAAAGCCGCAATCGTTCCCAGCGTTAAAGCTGAGTAGCCTTTTAACGTCAAGAAACCGCCAATAATCGCAATCAAAACATACAAGATCGTTCCTAAGTTGCCCATGAACGGGAACAGCATCGTTGCATAGCCGTTTGCTTTGCCAGAAGCTTCGGCCCAATCATCGTTCAACTTGTTAAACCGGTCTTCAACTTGTTTTTCATGCGAGAAGACCTTAACAACCTTTTGACCGTTCAAGATTTCTTCAATTTCAGCATCAAGCGCCCCAATGGTTTCCTGCTGCTGATTGAAATATTTTGAACTGCGCTTACTTAAGAAGTTTAGGAAAACGATACTGATCGCAAAAATCACGAATGAAACGATCGTCAAAAATGGGCTCAAATAAAGCATCCCGGCAGTAACAAACACGATGTTAAACAGCGCACTGACAAATTGCGGGAAACTTTGCATGATCATTTGCAACAACGCATCGATATCATTGGTATACCGGCTCATTAAGTCGCCGAAATTATTACGGTCAAAATAGCTGATCGCTAAGGTTTGCATGTGCGCAAACATTTCTTTCCGCAAACTTAATTGAATTTTTTGCGCTAAAACCGCCATCAATTGGGTATACAGGGCGGCGGCCAAAACGCCAAGCAGGTAAATTCCGCCCATGATCAGCAATGCATGGATCAAATGAATGAAATTCGGATTACTGCTCTTAACTAACGGCGTGATGTAATCATCAAACAACCGTTGTAAAAACAGTGAGCCCCATACCCCGGCGGCAGCGTTAACAATGATTCCAACAAACGCCATCAGCAAAATCACCGGGTGCGAAGTAAAAATCAACTTTAAAAGCCGCTTCAACGTTGGCAAGTTTTCCTTTAACGTTCCGCGTTTACGAATTGGCTTCGCCATGGTGCTCACCTCCTTGATAATTTTGTGATTCATAAATGTCATGGTAAAGTTTGCTTGATTTCAACAGTTCAGCATGCGTTCCTTGGGCAGTGATCTTCCCGTGATCAAGCACGATAATTTGATCAGCATCGGAAATCGATGAGATCCGCTGACTAATAATGATTTTTGTGATATGCGGCAACTCTTCGCGAAAGGCTTGCCGAATCTGCGCATCTGTATTCGTATCGACCGCACTTGTCGAATTATCCAAAATCAATACTTGCGGATTTTTAAGCAATGCCCGCGCAATACATAACCGTTGCATTTGCCCGCCAGAAACGTTGGTCCCGTTTTGTTCCAGCATTGTATCATAGCCATCCGGGAGCTTTTGAATAAACTCATCGGCATGGGCCCACTTGCATGCTTGAACGATCTGTTCATCCGTTGCATGCGGATTGCCCCACCGCAGATTATCTTTGACTGTCCCGGAGAACAAGACGTTATTTTGCAATACAACGGAAACATTGTCCCGAAGTGTCTTCAAACCATAATTCTGGACATTGATTCCGCCAAGCCGAACTTCACCGGAAGTTACATCATATAACCGCGGTAGTAATGAAACTAAAGTTGACTTTCCTGAACCGGTTTTTCCAATGATTCCCAGCGTTTCGCCTGCTTTAAGGTGTAAGTTAATATTCTGCAACTGCAGTTTTTGCGGATCATGGTCATAACTGAAGTTAACGTGATCAAAATCAACCGTGCCATCTTTAACGGTTTGAACACCATTTGCAGGTGATTCGATCGACGGCTGCGCTTTCAGAACCCGGACGACCCGCGATGCCGATGCTTCAGCCATTGATAATTGGTTGAAAATCATTGACAACATGTTTAAGCTCATCAAAATCTGCATGGTATATGAAAACATACTGATCAGCTGTCCGTCTTGAAGTTGATTACCAACGATCAATTTCGCGCCAAACCAGCATAAAAGCAGCATCGTTGCATTAACGACAAACTGCATTAACGGTGCATTCAAGGCCATTGTCCGTTGAGCTTTCAGAAAAACATCGTAGATTCCATCAGCCGCATCATTGAACTTCTGCTTTTCGGTTGCTTGCCGAACGTAAGATTTAACCACTCGAATTCCGCGAACATCTTCTCGTACGACCTGGTTTAACACATCGTAACGTTGGAAAACTTGATGAAATAACGGCCGCGCCTTTTTAATAATTGCGAATAATCCAAGCGTCAGAATTGGAATGACAACTACAAAGATCAGGGCCATCTTTGCACTCACGACAAAAGCCATTGCGAATGCAAAAATCATTACGGATGGTGCCCGCACGGCGATCCGTAACATCCCTTGGTACGCCTGCTGTAAGTTATTAGTGTCGGTTGTCAACCGCGTCACTAAACTTGCGCTTGAGAAGTTATCAATATTTTCAAATGAAAATTGCTGAATATGATTGAATAGATCATGCCGCAGGTTCTTTGAAAACCCAGCCGCTGCCCTTCCGGCAAGCCAGCTAGCAGTTGTTCCGGCGATGATTCCTGCAAGGGCAAGCAGTAGTAAGAGCAATCCAAGATGACAAATATATGTTAAATTGCCTTTCATGATTCCCTTATCGATCAAATCGCCCATCAAGAACGGAACCGCAACGTTGGTCATTGCTTGGAAAAATACCAAAATTGGCGCAATGATCGAATATTTTTTATTTTCACGAACCGATTTCGCTAAAATTCGAATCATAAAATGGCTCCTTTCATAATTAATTTTTTACCTAATATTTTGACCGTACCACGAATTAAAAAATTTCGCTAGCACATTTTGGAT
This sequence comes from Ligilactobacillus aviarius, assembly GCF_001654615.1. GTDB lineage: Bacteria > Bacillota > Bacilli > Lactobacillales > Lactobacillaceae > Ligilactobacillus > Ligilactobacillus aviarius_B. Next base: position 187,286 of record NZ_LWUD01000016.1, on the reverse strand, counting down.
TACAAAAAGGTTAAAAAATAGGTTATGACACTTGCCATAACCTATTAACTATTTCTGGATAATTGAGTTCTAAAAGCAAACTATAAAATTCAAAAACCGTTTATTTAATTAAGTAGTAAATTTTCTTACTATTCGGAAATTCAACTTCCATTTGTTTTTGAACAAGATTCATCACTTTCGCCTTGTTCAAATTCTTTTTGCGAATTCGTTCAAATCCGCTTTCACGATAAACAAAATCGTCTTTATTCTTAATGATATCAATTCGCCGATCCTGTTTGTAATTGGTCAGCGTTGCGTGACAACTTGAATATGCCTTAAAGCTTTTTTCAAGCTGAACGCGGACCGCCGTTCGACTAACAACTTTCATTAATTAATCATCCTTTGATTGAAATAACTGCCATAACTTTTGAACAACTTGGTGGCAAGTATGCGTTTCGTCGACCCCGCCTAAGAGAAATACCGGCCTCTTATTAAGGATAAACGGAAGTTCAAGGTTGATGCCATGAACATGAACTGATAAGAAGCCATTGGCGTACAAGTAAGCAAATTCTCCTTCATCTTCAAGAACAACATGTTCCAGTTGATGCATTGAATGCACGGTTTGCTGGTCGCTTTCAAGAACGAACCAGCGCCGCTTCTGCTTATCTTTGCGGTATGTCCGTTCGCGCATCACGTCCTGAGCAAGTTCATCGTACTCATCCTTCTTGTCCCGCCGCAAATGCGATAAGGTATCCTGTTCCGCTGAGTTAGGAATACTTAACCGGTACAAGTCTGAAATCGTCTGAATCTGACTTGTCAGCGTAAACATCTTGATCCGGTTTTCAGGATGATCCTGATTCATCCATTTCCAACTCATGATCTGTTCATTGATCGTCCGTAAAAGGACATGCAATGCGTAGTTGTGCTGATGATCTGCAAGATAACGGTAAGCATCAAAGTTTTGTTGAATTTGCGCCTTAAACTTGGCAGCTAACTTTTGATCATCTAATTTTTCCTTAAACTCATTTAAGTTCATTGGCGTCTTGGCAACGCGCAATTGGTTGATTTTGCGATTCAGTGTCTTTAATTGTTGCGCCTGAGCGTCATCGAGTTCAAGAAACTTTGTCAAACTATTCAAGTTTCCAAGACACATCGTCAACAACGCCACTTTAAATTCATTGACCTGCGCATCAAGCATGTCTGCGATTAAGTACCCGTGAGTGAACAAGGAATCGATCCCGTAAAACAGATTATAATAGTAATTTTGCTTGTCATTTAAGACATACTTTGAAACGTCTGACAACGTTGAAATCTTCAACTTTCCGCCAAAGACTTCCGGATCAAGCCGGTACCATGTTTTCCGCCGCTCATCCTTGTCAAAGTGTTCAATGTCGCAGTATTTAACAAGCTCTTCAATGCGGTTGAATGCCTGTTTTTCATTTTCAATCTGTTCACTGACCCACTTCTTCATCGATTTCTTTTGACTGCGGATCATCTTTTGGTTTTGTTTTTGATAGGTTTGATATTCCTCAGCATAACCCTTAAATGATTCGGGATCGCGTAAAATGTAACCTAACCACAAATATTGCCGTAACCGACTTGAATGGTAGAAGAGCAATGCCCGCGAGCTGATTTCACGCCGATCGTGCAAAATGTATTGCAAAAACATACTGCGCTCATATACGGGCCGGGCCACGATCCGCGCGGCAATCGGATACCCTTTTTCAAGCAATTCAAAGAAATTTGCCGTTAGTTCCAAATTTAATTTAGCCATTTGCGTAACGGTCTGACTCACAAGGCTATCCGTTTCATTCCACTTCTGACTTACCTGTTCCGTAAGCATTTTGATTTGATTCAATAAATTATTCATTAAATTTCCCTACTTTCATTTCCATTTTAATTGAAAATTTTCAATTATGTTATTAAAAAGCCTTATTGCCCTAAAAGGGGTATCAATAGTTAAATTTTAAAATCAATGCTAAAATTGAAGTATCAGTTAATAAAGGAAGGATTTTCATGGCAAATTATCAATTCAGCTATGATTCAAAAGGTTGTCGGAAAGTCTTTAAGACCTACCGGCATCAAGAAAAAATAATCAAAAAAACAATCGAAAAACAATTAACCCGGCAAATGGACACGGACTTCGCGAAGGTCAAACTTGCAACCCGGATCGAAGTTGAAGGCAATAAATGTTACGAATGCCGCGTTAATCCCCCTCAATTACCACCAGTGCGGGTTGCGTTTATTCGGGACGAAAACCGAGTTAAAATCGTCTACTTAACGACCAACATCGTAAAAGCAGACTTTACGCATGACTTAGAACATTTTTTAGGTGGGAAGTAATACGAAATGAAATTAGTCGAATTAAAACAGGCCCAGAAGACGGCGGTTACCAATTTAAAGAAAAGACGGTTTGACCTGCTTGAGTTTTATACCTTCAAAAAAGATCGCTCAGTAACCATTAAATTGACGGAAGATTCAGCCCGATTGGTGGAAACCGGTTATAAAGAACTTGATATTGAACTCAATGACCAAAACGCCAAACGTCAAATCAAGACTTCATTCGGAAGAGAATTTCCGCGAAGCCATAAAGTTTACTTTTCTTCATCAAAAGCCAAGAAATAATCAACTTTTGATAATTATCCGAATATCAAAACAAAAAAAGACGAACTTTCAACTTGTGAAAGTTCGTCTTTTTTGATTTAACCTCTCAAATTAATCACGTGTCTTGTATAATTCGATCCGTTCCATCATTACATCAGCGTAATCTTTCATTACCTTTTCTTGACGATCGATTAATTCCATTTCATCTTCCGGTAAATCTTCTTTATCAGTGATATTATCGAGTTCTTTGATGCGTTGATTTACATGTTCAACATCTGCTGTTAAATCTGAAATTAATTCTTTATAATCTTTATTCATAATCCAATCCCTCCTTGATTACATCTTAAGTATATCCTATTTGACCCGAATATCATAATAAAAAGCCTTTTAAATATATGATTTTCCCATAACTTTCACAATAGTTATTAAATTCTATTGAATTTTTTCATTTTTGAGATAAAATAACCGTTATGCAGTGGCTACCTTTTCTTATTCTAATTAAATTCTTAAAACCTTTTATAATATCACTCACTGCTAAAAAAGAGAGGTTGTGACAAAGATTCACAGCCTCTTTTGCTATATTTGCATAATCGGGTTCCAAAACAAACGAACTACATGGAAGTTCAAAAAACTCCGAATCTATGCTCCGCGATTCGTTCGTTTTTCTGCTTCCATCACGCTCGTTTTTGACGTTTTGTCACACCTTCATCATTGTCGCGAACGATGACGCGTCTGATGTTGCCGCGCCTTAATTAATTCATTCTGCTTAATTTTCATTTGTTGCAATTCAGATTCAATTTCCGTTAAAACTTCAATTTCTGTTTTTTGGATATCCAATAAGTGCGGCCATTGAACTTCATTCAATTGGTCGACCTTTTTATGCAAGTTCCGCAATTCCATTTCCGTCTTTTGATTCGTCTTATAGTCGTTTTCAGCGTCAAACCGATCACGTTCAGCTTGCCGGTTTTGACTCATCATGATAACTGGCGCCTGTAAAGCTGCCAAACAACTCAAGAACAGATTCAGCAAAATAAATGGATACGGATCAAAGTGAATTCCAAAAATATGTAACGTATTCGCCGACATCCACACAAACAGGAAAATACAAAAAGCAATGATAAAGCCCCAACTTCCGGCGTACTTAGCTAAGGCATCCGCAATCTTTTGCCCGCGGGTCAATTTCATACTGTTGGTGTTCTTAACAACGTAGTGGTTACTGTTGAGGTTTTTCTCAAGGGCATCATTGATTTTCCGGTTAGAATCTAAATCCTCATTGATCATGTTCTCAAGGTTGCTTAACCGAATATGTTGCAAATCGTTTAAACAAATAAACGAGGATGGTTTGACATTTGAATACTCTTCTTTAATTTGCTGAGTTAAATCGCGACCCAAACTTCGCAGGTAAAAACCTTCCATCACTGAATAGTGTTTTCCGCAAATAATGCACGTCGCATTCATCTTTGCTGCCATTTTACCACCCTTTTCCTTGAAAAAATTTATAACATTTGAATTTTAACACAGTTGTTCGAAAAGTAAATTAAAACGTTGCCGGGTTTTTCAAAAAAGCACCCATGATTTGATTAAACTTGTCTGGAATTTCCGCTTGAACATCGTGACCGGCGCCTTCAACTGCCAACGCATGAATGTGTTGCGGATTAAGGCGTTCCATTGTTTCAGCAAACCGATAATCGAAAAATGGACTTTGGACTGAACTAACGAGCAGTGTATCAACTTGAGTATGTTCCAACGCACTCCGCCAGTCTGCCCGCGCTTCATTAACTAATAATCCAAGATTTTCCTTTAACCGAAAAGGCTTTTGCTTCTTTGCCGGATGGTATCGTTGCCAAATCCGATCATCAAGCCCGTTCAATGTTTCGTGAACCTTGCGCTTCTTTAACAAGTTGATCCGGTAATTATCATCGGTTGCATCCAAAAAACCATATGGCCACTCAGAATTGCTTAACATTTTTGGCGGTTGATCAATCCCCATTGCTCCGCTCAATTGAAAGCTTGGATAGTAGCCAAGGAAGCCGTAAACAACTCCGGCTCCCATTGAATGCCCAATCAAAAACGGCTTCTTCAAATTCAACTGAAGAATTAAATCATGCAAGTCTTGCACCAGATCCATTACTTGAACCGGGCCGGCAATTGGTTGAGATGCGCCGTGATTTCGTTGATCGTAAACAATCGCTTCATAACCATGAGCGACAAGCCAACTGACTTGGCCAACCCAAATTTCTTGAATTCCACCAAACCCGTGAACTAAAACCACTGGCTGGCCTTTTCCATATCGATGGCAATCTAAAACGACGCCATCACGCATTTTAATTTTCATTACACTTTCCTCTTCTGCTTCGGGTCTCTTAAAAAGACATACGTTTCGTCACCAGAATATTGCGGGGTGTACTGATAGCCAAAATCATTGAAATTCACGATTTCATGATAATCGTGGATGTCGTTTTCAGCCATATAACGGACCATTTCACCCCGAGCCATTTTGGCATACGTATTATCCTGAATTACCTTATTTTTTTGTTCGTTGTAATAACCAAAGACACATGAAATCATCTTAACGTCCGTATTTTTCATGTATCGTCCCACTTGATGAGCGTACATTTTTGATGCCAAGTTAATAATCAAATCATCATCCTTGGTCAATAAATCAAACCAAGTTCGGTTCCAAAATTCATGCAGATTCCGCGTCCCGTTAACATGAGCCTTTGCTTTCATTTCAAGTCGATATGGGACAACGCCGTCGAACGGGCGCAACACCCCGTAAAAACTTGAAAGAATCCGCATGTTTTGCTGAATATAATCTAATGCAGGCTGCGTAAACAAATCCGGTGCCATATACTGATATTGCAAACCGCAAAACGCTAAAATTGCTGGTGTCTGATATTCACTCTTCAGGTCCATTGACTTTAGCCGTTCAGCATTTAATTGAAACAGCTTATCGCTTGTATGCCACAACTTTTTGAGTTCATCAGTCGTCAACGATTTCATGTAATTCATGATTTCTTCGGCTTGCGACAGCATTTGCGGTTCGGATAAGACATCAAAGGTATCAGTATCGACCTGCATTTGCTTAGCAGGTGAAATAATAATTTTCATTCTGCACCTCTTCTATTTTGCCAGCAGCTTCTCCATTAATTTGATTTGTGATGGATCGCTGTTATTTAAGCTGACCGTTCCTTGATCAGATGCCGTCGTCAAGCCGTGAATTGCTTCCAGTTGATGTTTCAATTGCCGCGCAGCACCATTACTTCCATCATAAATGGGAATGTCCTGACCGACAACTTCTTGAATTGCCGCTTGAACAAACGGGAAATGAGTACATCCCAAAACCACGGCATCGACGGGCAACTTATCATCTAAAATTTGATGTAAATAATTCTTTACGTTAGTTGAATCGAGTTCGCCGTGTTCAACATATTCAACTAAATCCGGTGCTGGGACCTTAATGATTTCAGCATTCGAACCTAACTCGCGAACCCGGTTTTCAAACTTGCTCCCTGCCAACGTTAATTCCGTTGCCATTGCAATAATTTTTCCGTGCGGATAGTCGATTGCCGCTGGCTTAATTGCCGGTTCCAGTCCGATAATCGGCAGATCATATTCTTCCCGTAGTCGAGCCGCTGCCGCACTGGTTGCCGTATTGCAAGCAATTACGATTGCCTTGACATTATACTGATGGATAAACATTTCAATAATATTTTTTGTAAGTTGATAAACCTCTTCTGGAGTGCGGACCCCGTATGGTGCATTAGCGGAATCTCCAAAGTAAACATAGTCTTCGTTCGGCATCAACTTAATGATTTCTTTAAGGACACTTAATCCTCCCAACCCGGAATCCATCACCCCGATTGGTTGTTTTTCAGCTTTCGTGTTCAAAGTTCTTACCTCTAATTATTTCTTACTTGATTTCTTTTTTGAGCGTCCATTCGCAACAATGATCTGTGTATGTGGACTAAACATTTTTCGTTGCTCAGCGGTTGGTTCGCGGTCTGTAATAAACGTTGAAATGATATCCAACGGACAGATCCGGTAGTATGATTTGTTGACGAATTTTTGATGTTCGGCAACCAAAACAACTTTCCGCGCTTGTTGAGCAGCGACCCCAACGATTTCAGCATCTCCTTGATCAAGCAGGTAAACGCCATTTTTATCGATCCCGGAAGCGGCAATAAACGCCGTATCAAAAACGATATTTTGAAGTTCCTTGACCGCTAAGTTGGAGTAAAAATAACGGTTTTCATGGTTAAGCGTTCCGCTTGAAATCTTAACCGTTGTTATATTATGATCCGATAACGCAATACAGTTATCAAGCGAGTGCGTATGAACAGTAAGGGCCATATTCAAATTCTGACATGTCTTCAATAAAATTGTTGAGGAGCCAATAAAATAAACGTGATGCGGCTTAAAATATTTTAACGCCTCCATCGCGATCCGCGTTTTTTCCTTGGTAAATTGTCCTAACCGGCTTTGATAATTCGGGACACTCCGTCCAAAATCCAACGGTAAAATTCCACCGTGAGTCCGGCGAACTTCTCCGCGTTCCGTAAGCAGCACAATATCACGCCGCGCAGTATCTTGAGAAACGTCGAATTCATCCATAATATCCTTTGTTGTCAGTTCTTGCCGTTCCTCTAGTAATTGTTTAATTAGCTCAATTCTTTTTTCCTGAATCAAAATGACACCTCATTCCGTTCTAATCGGTAACATTTCAATTATAGTCTTAACATCACGGATATTCAATAATTATAAGTAAATCCTTAAATTTCATGGATAAAAAAAGAAGGTGTGACAAAACGTTAAAAACGAGCGTGGTGGAAGTAGAAAAGCGAACGAATCGCGGAGCATAGATTCGGAGGTTTACGTCCTTCCACGCAGCTCGTTTGTTTTGGAACCCGATTATGCGGATATAGCAAAGAGGTTGCGACTTATGTCACAACCTCCTTCTAAGACCTCAATCGATTTTAAATGACCTATTCAGCTTCTTCCGCAATCAACTTTGCAATTTCAATTACAAGGTCCGTTGCCTTTTCCATTGTATTGACATCGGCAAATTCAAACCGGGAGTGCATGTTATCTGCCCCCGTAAAGACGTTTGGTGTTGGGATGCCCATGAATGAGATCTTTGAGCCGTCTGTTCCACCACGAACCGGGTAAATATCCGGCTTGATGTCTAAGTTTTCCATGGCCTTCTTGGCAACATCAACAACCGTCATGTCCTTTTCGATGACTTCGCGCATGTTGTAGTATTGATCGTTCATATCAATGATTACGCGTTCTTGACCGAGTTCATCATTCATCTTCTTGGCGATGTCCAACATCATTTGTTTGCGTTGTTCAAATTTTTCACGATCGTGATCGCGGATGATGTAAGCTGCATGGGCTTCATCAATTGCGCCATCTAATGAAAGCAAGAGGAAGAATCCTTCACGACCTTCAGTCTTTTCAGGAACTTCGTCAGCTGGTAATTGACGGTCAAATTCCATTGCAAGCTTCAAAGCGTTAACCATTACGCCCTTTGCGGTTGCGGGGTGAACGTCTTTTCCTTTAAAGATGATCTTCGCACTGGCAGCGTTAAATGTTTCATATTCAAGTTCGCCGATTGGGCCGCCATCAACGGTGTACGCAATATCTGCCCCGAAGTCCTTAGTATCAAAGTGGTCAGCACCCGTTCCAATTTCTTCATCCGGGCCAAAGCCGACTTCAATTTCACCGTGTTTGATTTCCGGGTGGTTGATCAAGTATTCCATTGCTGTCATAATATCAGCAATTCCGCACTTGTCATCAGCCCCAAGCAAAGTGTCACCGCTTGTTGTGATCACTGTGTGGCCCTTTGACTTCTTCAAGTTCGGAAATTCCTTTGGTGATAATGAGTATTCTGTATCGCCTAATTTAATATTTGATTCGCCATCATAGTTTTCAATGATTTGCGGTTGAACATTTTCAGCATTGAAATCAGCTGTATCCATGTGTGAGATAAAGCCGACCTTCTTAGCAGTCTTTCCTGCTGGAAGATTGCTTGGCAACGTTGCAAAAACATAGCCGCTTTGATCGTTTAACCGAACATTTTGCATTCCAATTTTCTTTAATTCAGCCATTAAATCCTTTGCAAATTCAACTTGTGATTGAGTTGATGGAATCGTTGTTGAATTTTCATCTGACCGCGTGTTTTTCTTAACGTATGAAACAAACCGTGGAATTAAGGTTTCGTATTTTGCCATCTTTTTCAGGCCTTTCTTTGATTGATTTTAATATGTTTTAATGATACCGTTTTTGTTCTTTTATTGTCAACTTTTCTAACATGAAAAGAGGCTGCATTAACTGCAACCTCTTCTAGTTTTTACATAAACTGATATGGATTTGTATTTAATTGTGATTGATAAATATCAATTTGCCAGTCATTTTCCTGGCTCCACTTTTGGAACAACTTTGTTAAATGCGGCTTGCATTCGGATTCAATGTAGTGCCCTGCGTCAACAGCACTCATCCCGGAAGCTAAGATGTCGTGACCAACATGGTATGACACATCCCCGGTCAGATATAGGTCTGCATTTTTACTCAAAGCTTGCGGATAGAACCGCGCACCTGAACCGCCAAGCAATGCAATTCGTTGAACTTTCTGATCGATATCCTTTGAAATAACGCGAACGCCTGGAATGTCAAAAACTTCTTCGCATTTAAGTGCAAATTCTTTAACCGTCATTGGTTCAGGAAGATTACCAACCCGACCCATGCCGTATTCTTGACCAAGACCGTTAACTTCATGCAAATCATACATAAAGTCTTCTTGCGGATGATTATCCTTCATGGCCTTTAAAACTCGATCTTTAATTCGTGCAGGGAAGAAAACTTCGATCTTTTCTTGAACAACTTCGACCATTTCATCCTTATCATCGCCACTGTAAGAATGTTCATCATCGCGTGGGACGAAGCGGCTAGTACCCGTCAATGAGTATGAACAATCGCGGTAGTTAGTCAAATTGCCGGCTCCGGCAGCATTTAATGCATGCCGCATTGAATCCGCTGTGTTTGATTGGGTAAAGACTGCAAGTTTGTACATCTTTTCTTCCCGGGTTGGCATCATTGGAATCGTGTCTTGAAGATCAAATAAAGCAGCTAACCAATCATTCATTCCACCGTTAGCATTGTCAAGGTTAGTGTGGGCTCCATAAACCGTAATGTTATGTTTGATCAATTCAGCATACATTTGATTTTGTGGAATTGACAAATCAAACGGTTGGACTGGCCGAAACATTGCTGGGTGATGGGCAAAAATGAAATCAACGTGCTGGTCGATTGCTTCTTGAACCGTCTCCGGGCGCACGTCCAACGTAACCATCATTTTGTGAACTTCTTGATTTAAATCACCAAGTTGAAGACCAACTGGGTCGCCATCTTCAGCCATCCATTTTGGTGCAAATTCTTCAAACCGGGAAACAATATCTTTAACTTTTACCATTAGCTAACACCCCTCTAATTAATTCGTTCTCAGTTTTCAACTGAGCAAGTCGCTGGGTTGGCGGATTCGTTGCCTTTTGCATTTGATGAATTGCCTTTTCATTCTTCTCAATTTCCTTTTCCCATTTTTTCAAAAAAGCATTGTTTTGATGTTTTCTCAAAATCGGACCGAAAAAGAGATCTTCAGAACTCAATTGCATTGGTTGATTAGCATATTTAGCAACAATAATCTCGTAAATGTGATCATCTTCCTCAAGAATATCTTCATGCGTAATCTGATAATGATTTGCTTGAAGCCATTGTCGTAAAACGTTGCTTCCAACATTCGGTTGTAAGATCAATAACGGATGATTTTGCAACTTGGATTTGTCTTTTTCCAAAATATTTCGGATCAAGGTTCCGCCCATGCCGCAGATCGTGATCGTATCAATTTGATCATCATCTTCAATGGCTTTCAATCCATCAGCAAAGCGTGGAAAGATTTTCTCTTCCAAGTGTTCGCGTTGAATTTCATGAACCGCATTTTCGTACGGCCCCTTTACGACTTCGCCAGCAACTCCATAATCAATTATATGATTAATTGCTAAATTTGCGGGTAAATATGCATGATCCGACCCAATGTCAGCTAACCGGGCTCCCTGAGGAACATACGCTGCCGCTTTTGCTAATCGTTTTGATAAATGATATGTGTCCAAAACTAAACCTCGTTTATCTCATGAAATCTTTTAATTGTTTTGACCGTGATGGATGCCGTAACTTCCGCAATGCTTTGGCTTCGATCTGCCGGATCCGTTCCCGCGTTACGCCGAAGAATTTTCCGACTTCTTCAAGGGTCCGGGTCCGCCCGTCATCAAGGCCAAACCGCAACCGCAAAACATTTTCTTCCCGATCGGTTAATGTATCGAGAACATCGTTTAATTGTTCCTTCAATAATTCATAAGCCGCATGATCGGCGGGACTAGTTGCATCTTGGTCTTCAATGAAATCTCCTAAATGCGAATCATCCTCTTCACCAATTGGTGTTTCAAGTGAAACCGGTTCTTGCGCGATTTTCAAAATGTCCCGCACTTTTTGCGTTGGCATGTCCATTTCAGCCCCGATTTCTTCCGGAATTGGTTCGCGCCCAAGGTCTTGCAGCATTTGCCGTTGAATCCGAATCAGTTTATTGATCGTTTCGACCATGTGAACCGGAATTCGAATTGTCCGCGCTTGGTCAGCAATCGCCCGGGTAATTGCTTGCCGAATCCACCATGTTGCGTAGGTTGAGAACTTGAACCCCTTGCGGTAATCAAATTTTTCAACCGCCTTCATCAACCCCATGTTTCCTTCTTGAATCAGGTCAAGTAATGACATGCCCCGGCCAACATACCGTTTAGCAATTGAAACAACTAGCCTCAAGTTTGCTTCGGCAAGGTGTTGTTTTGCTTCTTCATCGCCTTGTTCAATTTTCAATGCCAATTCTTTTTCTTCGTCAGCCGAAAGCAATGGTACCCGACCGATTTCCTTTAAGTACATCCGAACCGGATCGTTGACTTTAACTCCAGATGACAATGATGATGAAGTTTCCTTCTTTGCTTCTTCAGCAGTATGGTCAGCCGCTTTTAAACTGGCCTTACTTGGTTCACCATTTTCATCAACCACTGAAATGCCGGCATCTTCGACATGTTCAATGATTTTATCCATTTGGTCGGCATTCAAGTTCATTGGTTCCGCAAACTTTTTGTTGAGTTCGTCGTATTGAACTTTTCCTGCCTTCTTGTATTCTTTGATTAGTGAATTCAATTTGTTCTTAAATTCTTTTTCATTCATTTTTGAATCTGCCAAGTTGGATTCCTCCTTTAGTTTCGATCCCATTCGAAATATCTTAGTTCACTTTATTCCCTAGTCAAGAAAGTCTTTTAACTGCTTCGACCGTGATGGATGCCGTAACTTCCGTAATGCCTTAGCTTCAATTTGCCGAATCCGTTCCCGCGTTACGCCAAAGACTTTTCCAACTTCTTCAAGGGTCCGGGTCCGCCCATCATCAAGACCGAACCGCAACCGCAAAACGTTTTCTTCCCGATCGGTTAATGTATCGAGAACGTCATTCAATTGTTCCTTCAATAGTTCATAAGCCGCATGATCGGCGGGACTAGTTGCATCTTGGTCTTCAATGAAATCTCCTAAATGCGAATCATCTTCTTCACCAATTGGTGTTTCAAGTGAAACTGGTTCCTGCGCAATCTTCAAGATATCCCGGACCTTTTGCGTTGGCATATCCATTTCAGCCCCAATTTCTTCTGGAATTGGTTCCCGGCCGAGATCTTGTAACATTTGCCGTTGGATCCGAATTAATTTATTGATTGTTTCAACCATGTGAACCGGAATCCGAATCGTCCGGGCTTGATCAGCAATTGCCCGTGTAATAGCTTGCCGGATCCACCAGGTTGCGTAAGTTGAGAACTTAAACCCTTTGCGGTAATCGAATTTTTCAACCGCCTTCATCAAGCCCATGTTTCCTTCCTGAATTAAATCAAGAAAAGACATTCCACGGCCAACATATCGTTTAGCAATTGAAACAACCAGCCGTAAGTTCGCTTCAGCCAATTTCTTTTTTGCTTCCTCATCGCCCTGTTCGATCTTTAAAGCCAAGTCGATTTCTTCATCAGCGGTTAACAAGTCTACCCGGCCAATTTCCTTTAAATACATCCGAACCGGATCATTGATCTTCACACCAGATGGAGCTGAAACATCCTTCTTCGCTTCTTCAGCAGTGTGGTTAGCGGCTTTCAAACTGGCCTTGCTTGGTTCGCCATCTTCATCAACGACTGAAACCCCCGCATCTTCGACCCGTTCGATCAACTTATCCATTTGATCAGCATCAAGGTGCATCGGTTCCGCAATTCGTTTGCTTAATTCATCATATTGGATTTGCCCTTTTTTCTTATATTCTTTAATTAAAGCATTAACTTCTTTTTTAAATGTCTTTTCATCAAATGGTGGTTCTTCAGCTTGCGCTTTCTTCTTTGCAGGCATTCTCAATTCCTCCTATTAGTTCTCTGATTTCATTAAATCTTTTTGGCGCAAAAGATTTGTTTTTTCCATAATTAATGACATTAAGTTATCACTATCATTCATCCGTTTGGCCTTCTTGATTTTTTCATCAAGCCGTTTAATTTTCTCATCAAGCGGATATTCATTCATAATTAGCGAAATGCAATCCTCAATTTCTTGATCAGTTGCCATTCCTTGATATTCTTCCATCAAAAGCTCAGTTGCTAAGGAATGCAGTTGATCGTCACTTATCATTTCCAAAAATTTTGCATCATCAAATTCTTCATCATGATTAAAGTACTCTTCCGCGAGCAGATAAAGGGTTTGGTAACTTTGATGAATGAAATTAAAGTCTTCCAGTTCACGGACCTTAAACCACACATCCCGTTCATGCAGCATCCGGTAGAGTAATAACCGTTCAGCCCGTTCAACGCGCGAATACTTCGGCTTTTCAAAAGATTCGGTAACCGTTGTGATCGTTTTTTGGTAATTTGCAAATTCCCGTTCCGGTGTTTGAGCATTCGCCCTCGGATTGGTCTTTTCCCGCGCCTGTTGCTCAGCCATCAAAGATTGCAGTTGGCTTTCAAGGTTGCGGTATTCAACGCCAAACTTCGATGCTAACCGGTTTAAATACAAGTCACGCTCGATTGGATCTTTAACCGTTACCAGTTCTTTCAAAATATCGGAAATATATGCTAACTGGTCGTTTTCATTTTCAAGATTCCGGTTGCGTGCATAAAAGTGCATGAAAAAGCTTAACGGGGTTTCATGCTGATTTTGCACAATTTCACGAAACTTTTCTTCACCATACTTTTTAACGACTTCATCCGGATCAAGTTTATCAGGTAAATTAATAACTTCCAGATCAAAGCGTTCACTTGGACGAATGATTTCTAACGCCCTTTTCGTCGCGTTTTGCCCCGGATCATCCCCGTCGTAACAAATCGAAAGCTTCCGCGCCTGATGCGCTAAAATTCCAATTTGTTCATCCGTTAAACTCGTTCCCATCGACGCAACGCCATTCTTAACTCCAGCCCGATAAGCGGCCAAGACATCCATAAACCCTTCAAAAAGAATTACTGATTTAGTTTGGCGAATCGTTGCCTTTGCCTTATCCAGGTTAAAAAGAACCCGGCGTTTATTAAAAATCAGGGTTTCAGGTGAATTCAAATACTTCGGAACTGTCTTATCCTCAGTACGTAATGCTCTTCCTGAAAAAGCGATTGGATGTCCGTTCGCATCGTTGATTGGAAACATTACCCGATCTTTAAACCGGTCATTTAAGTTATCGACCGGATCATCGGTGTCCAGCGGCCGCTCAACAAATAATCCTGATTTGCGTAAAACCTGATAATCGATTTGCTTTTCCTTTACAAAGTTTTTCAAAATACCGGTTGTTGGTGCAAATCCTAGGTTAAATTCGTTGATCATGTCATCGTTTAACCCGCGATCGTACAGGTAATTCAACGCTTCCTCACCAAGCTCAGTATTTACCAAAATATGATGGTACAGTTGTGTGGCTTGCGCATATAAACTGATGATTTTCCCGTTTTCAGATGATTCAGCGGCATTTAATGATCCAAGTTGCGTATACTTCGGATCAAGTGAGATTCCACTCATTTCGGCGACCTTTTGAAATGCCTCTGGGAAAGTTAATCCTTCCGTTTCCATCACGAACTTAAAAACATTGCCACCCCGATGACACGAGAAACAATTGAAAATTTGTTTTTGTTCATTAACCGAAAACGATGGTGTCGTTTCCGGGTGGAAAGGACAAAAGCCGAACCAGTTTTTACCGGACTTGTGCAACTGCACTTTTTGACTAACAACATCCAAGATATTAACCTCTGATCGAACCTGATCGATCAACTCCGATGGAATCCGCATTTTGACCTCTCCTCTCTAAAAAAGGGTAAAAAACACCCACTGTTTACAGTCAAATAAAATGATACCGCGAATTGCTGCTGGTTGCAAGTTTAAAGCGTTTTAGACGAAAAAATTCCGATGGCAACCACCATCGGAACTTTCAATTTAATGATCAATTTATTATTTGACATTCAAATTATCTAATTCACCAAAGTCTTTTGTTAAATCAGCAATTTGCTTTAATTGCAAGAGCCGGTTTTGCTTTACATCTTCGTCCTTTGCCATGATCATGGTTGAATCGAAGTAATCGGTGATTGGATCCTTTAATGATGCTAATTGATTGAACTTTTCTTCCAAATCAGCTTGTTCAAAGGCCGTTGCAACCTTCTTAACCGCTTCGGCAAGCTTCTTTTCAGATTCATTTTCAAATAATTCAGCTTTCAAAACAGCATCATCTTCAAAGTTTGGCGCTTTCTTTGCCATCCGGCCAACCCGGGTCAAAGCTTCAATTGTTTCCTTAAAGTCGTCGTCTTCAAGGTGTTTGCCAAGGATCTTCGCAGCTTCTTCAATATCAACGAATGCATTTTCAGGGTTGGCAACAACTGTATCAAGCACATCATGGCGAAGTTGCTTATCGCCGTTCATGATTTGGGCAAGCCGATCGATGATAAATTGTTGCATGTCTTTTTGTTCATCGCCTGGCATGATGTTCTTGTACAAATCTGGCCGTTCATTCATTGCATTTTCAACAAACTTGAGCATCATCGGAACAGATAACTTCCAGTTGCGAGCAAGAGCAATGCGAACGATTCCTAAAGCTTGACGCCGTAATGCATATGGGTCATTTGAACCGCTTGGAATCATTCCAGCAGCAAAGAATGCTTGGATGCTATCGATCTTATCTGCAATCGATAATACTGCTCCAACCTTTGTTGCTGGCAATTCGCCTTCTGCACTGGTTGGCATGTATTCTTCACGGATTGCAGCTGCGACATTGTCATTTTCGCCTTGCAAACGGGCATAGATTTCACCCATAACCCCTTGCAATTCAGCAAATTCGCCAACCATACCGGTTACCAGGTCAAATTTGTAAATTTGAGCTGCCCGGTCCAAATCAGCTAATTCTTGGTCGTTTAAGCCAACAAATTTTCCAATTTGAGCTGCAAGCAAGCGAACTCGGGCCATCTTTTCGTAAATTGTCCCGATTTTATCGTGGAACATAACCTTCTTTAAACGTTCAACGTAATCGGCAATTGATTGCTTTTGATCTTCTTCATAGAAGAATTTCGCATCTTCAAGCCGAGCGGTCAACACCTTTTCGTTCCCTTGAACAACGTTTTCTAAGTATTCTGTATTTCCGTTCCGAACTGAAACAAAGTTTGGCAATAATTTGCCGTTTTGATCAGTCACATAGAAGAAGCGTTGGTGATCCTTCATTGAAGTAATCAAAACTTGGTCCGGCACACTTAAGTACTTTTCATCAAATGATCCGGCAAAGACCGTTGGATATTCAACCAGGTTATTAACTTCTTCAAGTAAGTCTTCATCAATCACGATCTTCCAGTTATTCTTTTGGGCAAGATCATTGATTTGATTGCGAATCATTGATTTCCGTTCGGCAGCATCAACGATCACCTTTTCTGACCGCAATGCTTCAACGTAGTCATCGGCACGCTTTAATTCAACTGGCTTTCCAAGGAACCGGTGACCTTGAGAAACGTTGCCGCTTTCGATGTTCAAAATCTTGAATGGGATAACTTGATCATCTAACATCGCAACGATCCACCGAATTGGACGAACATATTGGAAATCGTTTGTTCCCCACCGCATCATGGTTGGGAATTTCAAGTCCATTGCAACGTCCCGCATGCCTTGCATTACATCGGCAGCAGCTTTCCCTTCAATAAACTTCTTAACATAAACATACTCTGTGCCCTTAAGTTCTTTGAAGAAGATATCATCTACTGAAACTCCTTGGCCACGCGCAAATCCTTGAGCAGCCTTTGACCAGTTACCGTCCTTATCATAGGCAATCTTTTTAGCCGGGCCCTTAGCTTCTTCCTGGATGTCCGGTTGCTTATCAGCTAACCCTGTAACCTTAACCGTCAACCGCCGGGGAGTTGAATATGTTTGGACTTCATCAAAATCCATCCGTTGTTCTTTTAAGAATTTTTCAGTTTTTTCAACTAATTGGGCTGCGCTTGGAGTGACAACATGCGCTGGAATTTCTTCCAAGCCAATTTCCATTAAAAATGTATGTGACATGTTATTTATCCTCCTTCAATAATTTTTGACGTAATTCTTCGTCCTTGATCAATGGGAAGCCTAACTTCTTCCGTTCTTCAACGAAGACCTTGGCAATCGCCTTTGCCATGTTCCGAATCCGTGCAAGATAACCGGCCCGTTCGGTTACTGAAACGGCTCCGCGAGCATCTAACAAGTTAAACGTGTGACTGCATTTCAAAATGTAATCATATGCCGGGTGAACAAGGCCTTCCTTGATCAATCGCTTAGCTTCCTTTTCATACGTATCAAAGGCATCTAAAAGCATTTCTTGGTTGCTTTCTTCAAAGGCATACTTTGAGTGTTCATATTCAGGTTCCTTGAAGATATCACCATACTTCACGCCATCAGCCCATTCCAAGTCAAAGACTGAGTTAACATCTTGAATGTATGATGATAACCGTTCAAGGCCGTATGTAACTTCTGAAGCAACCGGTTTAACTTCAAGGCCGCCGACTTGTTGGAAGTATGTAAATTGGGTAACTTCCATCCCATCAAGCCAAACTTCCCAACCAACACCGGCACATCCCATTGAAGGGTTTTCCCAGTTATCTTCAACAAACCGAATATCGTGTTCCTTCGGTTCGATCCCTAATGCCCGCAAACTATCCAAGTATAAGTCTTGGATGTTATCTGGATTTGGTTTCATCAAAACTTGGAATTGGTGGTGTTGATATAACCGGTTCGGGTTTTCACCATACCGTCCATCAGCTGGCCGGCGTGATGGTTCAACGTACGCAACGTTCCATGGTTCTGGTCCGATTGCCCGTAAGAATGTATACGGACTCATTGTCCCGGCACCCTTTTCAGTGTCATACGATTGCATGATCATGCAACCTTGCTTTGCCCAAAATTGTTGCAAAGTTAAAATAATATCTTGCATTGATAACTTCTTTGCCATTTCAATGCTCCTCCATTCAAAATTTTGAAGAAACGAATCAGCGCACAAAAAAATCCCTATGTAACGCCAATTCGGTTACATAGGGACGACTTCTTCAAATCGCGGTTCCACCCTATTTCTAGGAGATCCTAGCAGCTTAATTCGTAAGAAACTCCGAAAACGCCAATCATTAAAATTCGCACGTCTGCTTTCACCTGCCAGACTCGCTGTCTTTTGAACTTAAATGACCCTTTTTCATCAATGCTTCTCTTATATTCTGTGGCTATCATAGTCTAATTACGATTGCTTGTCAAATGTTACTTGCAAAACATTAAAACTGCCTCATAAATGATTGGTCCTAAAAGTGCAGGTAAAAAGTTTGCGACTTTAAAGTGTTTGATCTCTAAAATATCACATGCCAATGCAACGATCAGAAGCGAACCAACGGCACTGATTTCATTGATCGTGCTTGTATTCAACAATGGCTGGATAAACGAAGCGCATCCGTAAATGATTGCTTCATACAGAAAAACAAACGGTCCCGACAGCAATACACTATATCCAAAGATCGCACCGTAAACCAGGGAAGTAATCAAGTCTAAAATCACCTTAAAGAGCATTAAGCTTGTTTTCCCTGCAAGGGCAACGTCAAGCGGCCCGACGATCGACATTGAACCCACACATTCGATCATGAAAACGGTAATAAATCCCTCCGCAAAGTGCGGGTCAGAAGTTTTAAATTTCGTTTTCATCCATTCACCAAAATGGTTGAATTTCCCGTCAATATCCAGCCAAACCCCAACAACCGAACCGACAACTAAGCTGACAAGCATTAGCAGCGGCTGTTTCGTTGCGATTGCGCCCTGGATTCCGATGATTCCAACGCATAGCGTTGCAATTTCCATCATCGAACTGATTTGTTTATCCGACAAGAACCGTTGTAACGGTTTACTCAATAATCCGCCGACTGTAATTCCGACTAGATCCAGAAAAACATAAAACATTTATTTCACCTAAATCATTTTTTATTCTTAGATAATTATCAAGTTAATTGGCAATAAATGCAAGCTAATTTTTAATTAATGAGTAAAGCCATAGGTTGTTTTCTTTTGTTCATCGCTGTGATGAGCTAAAACATGCGCATGATCGAGCTCTTCCAGACATGCCTTAAAGTCTTCAATAAACTCAATGGCAACGTTCATTCCCAGATCCGCCCGGCAAACGATCCGTTGCACGATCAAATTATTGAGATTATCCGGCATCGGGTATGTCGGAACTTGCCAACCACGCATCCGTAACCGGTCAGATAAATCATATAAATTCCATTCTTGAGCATGGTCATCCTTCAATGCATAACATAAAATCGGCAAATGTTGTGCACCGTTGACAACTTTAAATCTGCCGGTCTTCTTAATTTCTTTAATAATATACTTTGCCACTTCATGTGTCCGCTGATGAATTTCACGATAACCGTCAAATCCGTAACGCACAAAATTATAATATTGACCGATGATTTGCGATGCACTGCGTGAAAAGTTAATTGCCATTGTTGGCATTTCACCGCCAAGATAACTAACATTAAAAATCAAATCTTGCGGAACAAACTTTGCATCCCGCCATAGTACCCAGCCAATTCCAGGATAAACTAATCCATATTTGTGACCCGATGAATTGATTGAAACAACATTTTTCAACTTGAAGTCCCATTCAATTTCCGGTTCAACAAACGGGGTATAGAAACCGCCTGAAGCTGCATCAACGTGAATATAAACTTTGTAATCAGTATGTTTATTATATTCTTCAACTAAATCGTTGAGTTTCTTAATGTTATCGTAGCGTCCCGTATAGGTGATTCCCATAATGCCAACGATTCCAATCGTATATTCATCAACGTAATCCATTACGGTATCCATATTGAGTGAAAGGTCATTTTCATCTAATGGAACTTCCCGTAATTCAATATCCCAGTATGTACAGAATTTTTCCCAGCAAACTTGATAACTTGAAGAAATTACAAGGTTCGGCTTGTGGGCATTCAAATCCAGTCCAAGTTTTTCAGCTCGTTTCCGCCAAGCAAATTTCATTGCCAAGCCGCCAAGCATGCATGCTTCAGATGAGCCAACCGTCGATGTTCCAAGGTAATTGCCATCTTTCGGCGCATGCCATAAATCAGCTAAAATATTGACACACCGGTTTTCAATTTCCGTTGTCCGGGGGTATTCAGACTTATCAATTGCGTTTTTCTCAAGCGTTTCTGCCATCAGCTTAGTTGCTTCAGGTTCCATATATGTTTGACAAAAAGTTGCGAGATTTTGCCGGGCATTTCCTTCATCTTCCAGTTCATCCTTAACCATCCGGTACGCCACGTCGGCCTGCATTGACTTCCGTGCAAGTTTATATTTTGGTAAATCAGCATCTTCATTTGGATTCCCAAAAATTGGATCCAAGTATTTTGACTCTTCCTGATCTTTCTTTCCAAATAACATAAAACATTCCTCCTATTTCTTTTGCTGACGTTTTAATTTTAAATCATGTTCTGTCAAAAATTCACCCCGGCCAATCGGATGAATAAACCGGTTGACGTCTTCACTGCGAACATGACGCAGTTTGAATTGATGATTGGCTTCGCCAAACCGATGACGAAACGCATAAATTACAAATGGAATAATGACCGCAATCACAAAACTTACAGTCAGTACAACTTGATATTTCCGTCCCTGAAACGGTGACAATGATGCCGGCGTAACGAACGAAACGATCAGTGCAAAAATCGACAATGCCAGCCCTGAAAAAGCAAGCACCGTCTTACCGAATTTACCACCCGGAGCATTATACGTCCGTTCCTTTGTTGAATAACGGTAAATCAGTTTAAAGTAACTGATAAAAATTAAAATATAACACAACAGGTAAATCACCACGGTCAGTGAAACAGCCGCCAAAAACGAAACGTTATCTGTTCCGCCGCCAAAGGTTAAAATTGCATCCCAAACAGTAACGATGATTCCTTGCATGACCAAGACCGGAACGGGAACTCCATCCGCATTCAATTTGCGAAAGGTTTGCGGCAGCATCCCTTTTTGAGCAGCAACGTACATTCCCTTTGACGGGCCAATGATCCACGATGCAATTTCAGCCGCGACCCCAAAGGCAATCAAAAACGCCATTAACTTCACAAACCACGTCATTTGACTTGTAAAATGCTGCATCAAAGTGTTAAACGCTTGAATAACACCCGCACTTAAAGAAAGCTGTTTTGGCGGAACAACCATCGCAACGCTTAAGCCGCCGGTTCCGTCTAGAAAAATCGTTAACACTACCAACATAATGATTACTAATGGATAATTTCGTTGCGGATTTTTCAATTCGTTAACGTGCGGAGCTGAGGCTTCGATTCCGCCAAACGCTAAAATAAATGAAGACGCTACAACCAGCGTTGAAAGCTGAGTGAAATTCGGGACAAACGCATGCCAACTAATTGGAATTTGATTGTGGCCGCCTTTTACCAAATATAAAATGGCAAGCCCTAAAAAGATGACTGACGGAACTAAAATTCCGGCAACAAATCCTCCCTGAGCAATCTGGGCCGTCCGCTTGGTACCTTTCAACTGCGTCAGCGTCAATCCCCAAAAGATAATTAAAACCCCAATAAACTTAACTACTGGATTGGTATTTAGCGCAGGCCAGTTAAACATGAATGCCAAAGCGCCTAAAATAAAGTAGCTCATCGTTACAAAACTGACCGTAACTTGAAACCATTCAAAAAAGATGGCGGCAAAACCCCATCGCTGACCTAGCGCGTTGCTAACCCAGCCATAGACGCCACCATCTTCCCATCCTTTTACACTTGCCATTTCTGCTGCTGCCAGTGAAATCGGCAAGAACCAAAAAATTCCGAAAATGATTACAAAAAATAATAAATGTAATTTAGCCGTCGCAAAGGTCGGGTATTCATAAACCGTTAATACCATCAATGCTGTTAGCGAAAGAAAATCAAACAGCGATAATTTTCGACTTTTTCCCATATTAAAATCTTCCCCTAAAAATGAATTACTTCTTGGTCTTTAAATACTTTTCATAGTATTCTTCAAGCAATTCGTTGATCTTTTCAGCAATGACCCGGTAGGCCTTGCTTGGTAAATTAGCTTCTGAAACCCGGATAATTCCCGGTTGGGTTCCGAAACCAACTCCATCCATTAAAATAACTCCATTATCCTCAGAAAGTTTCATCAAGAAGTCAATTTGAGCAAATGATTTTTCAAAGTACTTTCTGAACTGCTTGCCGTATTTCTCCTCCGCAAGCTTATAAATATCGATCAAAGTATAGTATTTAGCATTTGTCCGTGAATTATCCGCTTCGATTCCAAGACCCTTAACTAAATCAGTATACCGCCGATTAACTACGTACCGGCATTCATCGATATACGCATCCGTTGAGCCGTTTGCATAAACTAAGTGGGTCAGTGCAAACAGAACTTCCATCATTTGTTGCGGCGTTGAAAGTCCGGAAGTATGATAAAGTCCGATTGAACGGCTATCAGCGGCAATCCGTTCGATAAACGGCAACTTATCCGGGTCAGTTTCAACTAACCGGTACCGATCATTAATTGCGGCTTGTTCATCCGCCGACAATTCATGAATCAACCGGTCAAAAATGTTATTTTCATTCATTGCAAGCAGACCTAACCGCCAACCAGTTGCACCGTAAAGTTTTGAAAATGAATAAATCAACAACGTATTTTCTGGAGCAACACTGTAAACGGTTTGGAACCCATCAACAAATGTCCCGTAAACATCATCCGTGATAATCATTAAGTTTGGATTTTCCGTTACAACTTCCCGAATCTTATCCAAAACATCATCGTCAAATGCCCGTGAAGCCGGATTTGTCGGATTAACGATAAACAATGCCTTAATTGAAGGATCTTTTAATTTATCTAATTCGTCCGGATTAACCTTCCAATCATTATTTGGATCAGCTTGAAGCTTAACTTCAACTAATTCGTAATCGTTTAACTTTGGAATTTGCAAATACGGCGTGAAGATCGGCGTGTTGATCGCAATCTTATCCCCAGGCTTGATCAAATGGTTTTCAGCCAATGAATGGAAAAGATATACAATCGCAGCTGTTCCACCTTCAGTTGCCAACAATTTCGTTGAATCTGCAAGTTGCACGCCGTTATATAACGTTGATTCAAGGTACTTATTCAAAATAACTTCGGTATTTTTCAAAATCCGGTTCGGCGTTGGATAAGTATTTCCCATGATTCCGTTTGTTAATTCAGCAACGAAATCATCCAAATCCAAGTTCAACTTTTGTGAAACATAGTCCAAAATGTCCAAAATAAATTGGTCATTTTCATGGGCTTGCGGATCAAGAAAATCTTTTAAGCGCTCAGTGATTCCTTTCTTTTCAACGAAGCCTGCTAAATCACGCCGGTTGATCGTCCGTTGCGATTCATCGATCCCAAACTCCGTTAACCGGGCAAACGCTAATCGCGCCTTAGTATTGATCCAGTTTGGATTTCCTTTCCCTGCATTTAAAAATTTATGATTGTTTTTCTTTGCTAATTTAAGCATTAGACTACTGATTTCAAAAGCCCCAAGTTTTTCTAAAGCTTTTTCTTGGCCAGCATCCATATTAAAATCTATCCCTTCTGCCTTTTTAAAATACACCTAAAAATTATACCAGTGTTTAAAATAAAATAAATAAGTTTTTAATTATTTTTATTTTTAAGAATTTTATCCCATGATCCCATCTGATCGATAAATTTTTTCGCTTTGACGTAAACGCCGACTTGACTGTTATAAATTTCATCCAGCGCCCGCCGTAAATTGTGTTTGGTCGTTTCTTTTAAATTGATCGAGTTCAATTTCGTTAGATCAACAACGCTAAATTGCCGCAAAAAGTAAATCGTCCGTTTATCTAAATGCAGCCGGTGCTCATCTAAATGCCAGTGCTCCTGGCATAACAGCCCGCCATACATTTCAGAATAATCAAACGGAAGATCATCGCGCCCGCAAACCGCACATGCCTGCCAGTTCGGTTGGACTCCAAAACATCCAAGTAACTTAACCTCGATAATATTGGTAATGATGGCTGGATCATAGCCTTCGTCAATTAATTGTAACGCGGTTGCAAGCTGAGTAAACCATAAACTCGCCAAGTCTGGCTGATTACCAAATGCTTGGCGAGCTAATCCAAGAATATATGAGGCATACGCGTTAAGCTCAATATCTTGCGAAATTTCTTGGTACTGAGCAACTTCCCTCGTCGTCGTAATAAATGACAATCCATCATCATTGATTTTTCCAATATAAGTTCCGTGAGTAAACGGTAAAATGGCAGCTTGCATTCGAAAACCGCGTTTCCGCGCTCCCCGAATAAAAAACGTCTTAAAGCCAAAGCGGTCAGTTAAAATCGTTACTAACATATCGCGTTCCCGGTAATCTTGTCGACTAACAACAATTCCCGTAAACTCTTCATCTGAATAACTTCCCACTAATTCACCTGCTTACTAATTCAAAAGTAAAATAACCCCGCCGATGGCAACGACAACAATTGCAGCGGCAAACCATTTTTCATAACGGGTGAAAATCGGTTCCCCAGGAGCTTGTTCTTTCCGGGCTTTGACAAACAACGGAATTCCGATCACGTATGCAATAAATGCAATCGTTACGTAATTGATTCCAGCTGAAATCCCCATGATCAAGGTAAACAAAGCCGCCAAAATTCCAGTTACTAATGCACTGATCCGTCCCTTTTGCCCCGGATAATTTGCTTGCTTAATTGAGAGCTTGATCAAATATAATGCACTAATAAAGTACGGCGGAACCGTCATTGTTGCTACGATCGTATACGCCATTTGAAAGGCATCGTTTGCAAAGTGTGATAGCAGAATGATCAGTTGCATCACGACCGTTGCTGCAAAAAGCGAGAAGACTGGAACATGCTTTTTATTTTCCTTTGCAAAAATCTTGGGAAATGCTCCATCCTTTGCAGCGGCAAACGGCATTTCGGCTAACATCATTGTCCATGACAACCAGCATGACAAAACTGAAACGATCAACCCGGCCGCAATGATCAACCGGCCTGCTGAACAGTGCATCGCCAACGTTAACAATTGAGCCGTTGATGGTGATACCATTCGGGCAATCTCACCATATGACAATAATCCTAACGGCAACAACGAAACAATGATGTACAATGCAAGACACATAAAGTAGCCAATTGCCGTTGCCCGCTTAACTTCAAGCTGCGATTTGGCCCGGTCTGATAAGACAACCGCGCCTTCAATTCCACCGAACGCCCAAAGCGTAACGGTCATGGTCTTCAAAACTTGATGAGGGATGCTTCCCAATGATTGATCATGCAACGCTGGAATTGATTGGGATGCACTGAAGTTCGTTGTAAACGTGACCCACTTAAAGTGGATTGCCAATGCAACAATAATCAATGCAATCACTGCCATCCGGGCAACCGTTCCAACAACCGTTACCCAACCGGCTTGCTCAATTCCGTACGCAATAATAAACGTCATTCCCCATAAAATAATCGTGGCGCCAATGACTGACGGCCAGTTATTTCCGCCGCTAAACTTTTCTGGGAAGAAATAATTCAGCGTACTCATAATCAAAACCGCATATGCAACGTTTGAGAAACACTCACAAATCCAGTAACCCCATGAAACAAAAAAGCCTGTAAACTTTCCAAAACCGGCTTCGCCGTACTTGTACAATCCCGTCGTTAAATCCGGTTTTAATTCCGTCAGTTTCAAAAACATTGAGGTTACAAACCACATTCCAATTCCGACAACGATCCAAGCAATAATTTGGGCTTTTGCTCCTGCAACCGATGCCATGTTTTTCGGTAAATCAAAAATTCCGCCTCCAAGCATCGCACTCAAAACGACACTTGCCAGGCTTAATAATCCGAGTTTCTTTGTTTTGTTGTTTTCCATTTAACTTCGTCCATTCTTTCAAATTTTTCTTTCTGGTTCATTATTTTTCAATTTCATGCATCCGTGGATGTCGATGGGCGAAAACAAGGCGTTTTATTTGAATTTGTTGAAGAAAAATTTTCATATCATCCACGGTCCTTTCAATACTTTATTTCAAATTATACCAATTATTAATCAAGATTACACCTATTAATTTCGAAACCGGCCGAATTATTAACCTTCATCTCATAGTTATGCTAGACTTACTCGATAGAAAACAACAATTATTGGGGTGAATTAAATGACTTATCTGTTATATGGGGTTTTAATTATTATTGGCTTGATCACTGGCGGAATCACAAGTCTTGTGGGCGCCAGCGCGGTCACCTTGATTGTACCGACCCTTTCAATGCTCTTTCACGTTGATGTTCATACTGCAATTGGAACCAGTCTTTTCGTCGATATCGTGACTTCGATCGTTGTATCGTACAATTACTACCGGAAAGGCCACGTTGAATTAAAGTTTGGTCTTTGGATCGCAGTTGCGTCAATTATCGGAGCACAAATTGGAGCGACCATCGCCAACCAAACTAAAGGCGTTACCCTTTCCGGCCTTTTTGGTATTCTATTGATCTTCTCCGGAATCAGTCAGTTACGGAAAGCGAAAAAAGGAAATCAAAAACCGCAAAAACAAATCAATTTTAAACATCAATGGACCGAGATTTTAACCGCCGTTTTAATCGGAATCGTCATCGGAATTATTAGCGGAATCTTCGGTGCTGGTGGCGGCGTCATGATTTTACTTGCGTTGGTTGTAATTCTTGGATACCCAATGCATACAGCGGTTGGAACATCGACCTTGATCATGGCCATCACGGCCCTTTCATCTGACGTTGGATATTTTACGCATGGGCACATTAATTTCCTTTATGGAATCTTACTAGCTATCGGTGCTGTTATCGGCGGAATGCTCGGATCAAAATATGCCAACAAGATCAATGATCAAAAGTTAGCTGTTTTCCTTGATATTTTCTTCATTATTATCGGCATTATCATGCTTGTGCAAATGGTAGGTTAATTCAATGAAACAAATTACATCTGACGTCTATTTAATGAAAATGGCTCAAACAGATTCCCGTGCCCCACAAGTTAATGTTTACTTTTTAAAAGACGAAAAGTTGTTAATTGACGCAGGACCGGATAACTACCCGTGCTATTTAAAATTACAACAAAACTTGAAAAGCCTTGGAATCGATCTCAAACAGGTATCCGTGGTTATAACCCACCACCATCCAGATCATGTCGGCTTGTTAAAGTACTTTCCTAAAGAAACCGCGGTCTATGCTGATCCAGGAGTCCGATACTACGGAACAGTTGCATATTTAAGTGCAATTGAAGAACAAACCCAACAACTGCAAACCTTGGGCATTCCGCCGCATGCCATTGATCAGATAAAGGCTCAGCTTCAAAAGCGGTTTTTACCTTTCCTAGAAAACGTTAACTTTAAAGACTTGAATCGGTTACCTGTTTCTTCTGTTCGGATTCAACGTTTACGCGGTCATTCACCGGCCGACATTGTTTTTCAAAAGGATAATTTCTTTTTTGGCGGGGACCTGATTTTAAAAGGAATTTATTTTAACGTTCTTTTAGACATTGATCCGGTTAACCAAAAACTTTGCCTTTTGAACCAGGAATACGAACAGAATATCAAGAAGATTTTAACGACGTTTAAAATCCAAACGTGGTGCCCGGGACATGGCGATCCAATGAACTTTTCGAGTTTAGTTAAGGTCAACCACAAATACCAAAAACTTCGACAACTGATTCATCAACGAATCGCTCAATCTTTTTCATTTTCTGACTTTGATTCAGCAGTTCGTGAGATTTACAGTTACTTTCCACGTTTAAACGATTATTTTTATTTATCTGATATTTTAACGGTGATTAAATGAAAACGAGGCTAGAAGATTAATCCTAGTCTCGTTTCTTTATTAAATATTAGCTAAACAGTTTGCCTTTTAGTTAAGAAATAAGCATTCATAAATAATTGGGGCCGTTTTCTTATACTTTAAATTCAATAACTACTACAATAAGCTTGTAAAGTGAATTTTACAAATAAACTAATTATAAGGGGTTATCACTTATGGATTACGCAAAAGAAGAAGCAAAGTTATTAACAAAGATCAACGATCAAATTGAAAAACTTGATATCAATTTATCCAAGATGGGAAGTGCTGAAAACAAACTTGCTCATTTTGCCGATCAAGAAAAAGCATTGCATGATCTGCACAGCATCATTCGTGACGGGAAGAAAATTGACCATGTCGAAGAACGGGCTGAAAAACAATCCGAAAAAGAAGTCCAAAATTGGATCAATGACGAAAACAGCACCGTTAATAAAATCGAACGCAAAGTTGACGATTTGATTGGAACCCTTTCAAATGTCAGCGATGATGATTCAAAAATCAAAAGTTATGTTGAACAAAAGAAAGTGATTGGTGATATCAAATCAATCATCAAAGAATTCAGCAAATAATTAAGTATTAAGGAGAGACTGTGACATAAGTTGCAGTCTCTTTGTTATTCCCGCATAATCGGGTTCCAAAACAAACGAGCTACTTGGAAGTTCGAAACCTCCGAATCTATGCTGGCGCGATTCGTTCGCTTTTCTGCTTCCATCACGCTCGTTTTAACGTTTTATCACACCTTATTCTTTTTTATATTTCCAAACATTCAATTTTTAACAAATAAGTTTCGGGAATGGATCTTCCCCACCATCTGTTTTAACCGGGATCCTTGATTATACAACAACATTAAATACGTGCCATATGTATTTGGAAGATCTCCAATCATCACAACTGCCTGTTCAGCTGGAACCCAGTTAATTGCTTGCGTATTCAATTCTTTTGCCCGATAAAAATGAAATGTTTCGGTTTGTAAAGCAGTGAACGCAGATGGATGATTATTTAAAAAATCACGCAAAAACTGATCATCATTCATCAACTGGTAACATAAATGATTATCAGCCTTTTCCTTGTAAATCACTTCACGGGTAAGCCGATCAACGTAGTTATTATAATATGTTTGGGCGTGGGCTTTGACAACTTTAAAATGAATTTCAATCTGCGAATTTTGGCGAAAATGTTTAAGCTGATTGATAAAATAATTACAAATCGGTAAGTTTGAACGATTGCCGTTGATCCACCTAACGATATTATCACTATCCGTTACGATCATTATTTCTTGATACTGGTTCGCAACCGCCCACTTTAACGCGCGCACGATTGCTAATGCTTCTCCAGCATTATTCCGCGCTTCAATAAATCGCGTTTGCTGTCCCGTGAATCGTTCTTCATGAACAACATGCTTCTCCGCATCAACCGCAACAAACGCCCCGCTATAGCAACCATAACTTTCAATGAATGAACCATCCGTGTATAAAACAATTCCTTTTTTACGAATATTTTGTAATAATTCCCCAAAATCAAGGTACCGCCGCAGAGTTGCTCCGGGATGTCCAATTAAAAAATTCACAACCCGTTCAGTTGAAAGGAAAACCATTTCCTGTTCTTTAAAATCAACCACATAAAAATTGCCGGTTATATTCTTCTCAGCTCGATTTGGCACCTTGCCGACGAACGTCTTGGCCTCACCTAACGTTTTAAAAGCTTTCATTTTTGCATTCGAAAATCCTTGAGTTTGCTTCCATGCATCAAGATAATTTGAATAAATTCCGGGGATTCGCCCTCGCCGAACCGCATAATATTTCATTCTTTCTCACCTCGCATGCATTATTTTACCACAAAAAGAACATATGTTCGATAATAATCAATAAAAAAAGGCGACTTTCGTCAGCCTTTTACTCTTCGTTCTCATTTAACAGTGCTTGCTTCAATGCTTTCGTCTTACTTAATGAAAAGACCTCTTCATCACTGTTTTTGAAATAGATTACGCGCATTTTGTAGTCGACACGTTCAATATTTTTCGGATTAACCAGTAATGAACGTGAAACCTTCAATAATCCCGTCTCTTTTTCCAAATTAGCAATATTGTCGAAAAATTCATACTGCCCATCTTGCGTAACCAAAATTACCCGATGAGCTTTATCTGATGATGTAATATAAATAATTTTCTTTTCTTCGAAGTTTAATACTTGGTTGCCAATTGAAAATGAATACATCTTGTCATTTTCAAGGGCTTTTTTTTCGATCCGTTCATATGCCAAATTCAGCGTATCAACGATTTCGATGCGCATTTGCTCATAACCCATATCTTTCGTGATAAATCCAAGCGGTTCAACCTGGCGTTGAAGGGTTAACGGCGCCATCTCTGTATGGGTTGTAACAAAGATAATCTTTCCGCTAATATCGTGATTCCGAACCCACTGAGCAAGATCGATTCCGTTAATATCTGATCCAAGATCAATATCAAGGAAATAGACCCCTTTTTCAACTGAATTTTCTTTAATGTATTCCTCAATCGCATGCGGGTCTGATGATTTAAATGCCAACTTATATTGGTTAGGATGAAACATATTAAA
This sequence comes from Ligilactobacillus aviarius, assembly GCF_001654615.1. Classification (GTDB taxonomy): domain Bacteria; phylum Bacillota; class Bacilli; order Lactobacillales; family Lactobacillaceae; genus Ligilactobacillus; species Ligilactobacillus aviarius_B. The sequence continues at coordinate 156,694 of NZ_LWUD01000016.1, read as the reverse complement.
ATCATTGATAATCAAGGTTAAATTTGCCAATTGTTCTGGATTATCTTCACAAAGAATAATTGGATATTCCATGTTTCCAAATACGCTCCTCTTCGTTTCGAATTCAAACAATAAAAACTATTATACAAAATAATTTATAAGAAAAGATTAAGATTTTTAAAATTCTTGAACTAATAAAAAGGCTGCGACTCTTATGTCACAACCTCTTTCAATTAGATTAATACCTTGCTATTCTTTATCTTCTTCAGGTTCATCCTTTAAAATACATTCAGCATGCATTACATTTCCCTGCGTTTCAGTATCTAAAACAAATGAGCCGTTTGAATAGCGATCACTTAACGGATGATCAGCAGGATCAATTGAGACGATCTCGTTATGATCGGTGATTACGTGAATTTCCTGACCCGGTTTGATCAGTACAACCGCTGCAACGCGGTGCGGATTGCGTTTCAATTCCCGCAGGACTTGAACCCCGCGCCGTGCTCGGGTCGTTTGCGGAATTTCACTGACCTTCATTTGCTTAAATGCTCCGCGATGAGTGATAATGCCAATTACTGCATCGTCATTTACCAATTTAACTGCACTCAAATAATCATCCCGCAGATCCATGTTCTTAACTCCGGCAGCCTTAGCCCCTAAAACAGAGACTTCACTTAAATCATAGCGCAAACCATAACCGCCGTGAGTAATCGCAAGGACTTGCCGCGGTTGGTCATCGTTGACAAATTCAACGGTCAAAACTTCATCCGTTGGCGTCTTTAACTTGATATACATGCTGGCCCGTGAGCGATATGTTCGTCCTGGTTGCAAATCAGCTAACTTGGTCTGTTTGATCAGCCCTTCCTTCGTTGCAATTACAAACTTGCCATCTGTTTTCAAGGATTTCAAAACTTCAACGTGCAAAACGAACTCATCTGCATCCAAACCAATCGTTTGAGAAAGGTGTTCACCCGTATCTTTCCACCGCATCTCCGTAATTTCATGGACTGGCCGATAAATCATATTTCCCTTGTTCGTAAACATTAAAACGTGATTTAAAGTATTGACTTTTCCTTGGAAAACAGGCTGATCTTCGTCACGCAATCCATTATCCTGTTCATCTGAAGCCGTGTATGATCGGATCGATGAACGCTTGACGTAACCTTGTTTTGAGATCAAGACCATTACGTCCTCTTCGGCAACCGTAACCTTGGTATCGATCTTCAATTCTGAAATTTCATCCTGAATTTCGGTCAACCGCGCAGAACCATACTTTTTAGCCACTTCTTGTAATTCAGTTTTAATAACCCCATCAAGTTCTTGCGGGTCATTTAAAATCTGTTGGAACCGCGTAATCTTTTCGGTTAATTCAGCAGCTTCCTTTTCTAACGCCGTTACGTCGGTATTGGTTAAGCGATACAATTGCAATGAAACGATTGCTTCCGCTTGTTTTTCAGTGAAATCATACTTTGAAACTAAATTATCCTTTGCATCCTTCTTGTTTTCAGAGTGCCGAATCGTATGGATCACTTCATCAAGAATCGACAAGGCCTTGATTAACCCATCAACGATGTGTTTCCGGGCCTGAGCTTTATCAAGATCAAACTTGGTCCGGCGACTAGTAACTTCCCGTTGATGATCAACGTAAGCACTTAAAATTTGCTTCAAGCCAACATGTTCCGGCCGCTTATTATTGATTGCCACCATGTTAAAGTTATACGAAATTTGCAAGTCGGTGTTTTTAAACAGGTAATTTAAAATTCCTTGAGCTTGCGCATTGCGCTTCAACTCAATCACGATCCGTAATCCTTCACGGTCACTTTCGTCTCGAACTTCAGCGATTCCTTCAACCTTTTTCAAAAGGCGAATTTCATCGATTTTCTTGACTAGCAATGACTTATTAACTTCATACGGAATCTCAGTGACAACAATTTGCTGCTTGCCGCCCTTAATTTTTTCGATTGAAGTCCGTGAACGAAGAACAACTCGTCCCCGGCCTGTCCGATAAGCCTTCTTAATTCCGTCAATTCCTTGTAAGATTCCGCCAGTTGGAAAATCAGGTCCCTTAACGAATTGCATCAAATCTTCAAGGGTTGCATCGGGATGGTCCATTAAATAAATCGTTGCTTGAATCGTTTCGGCGAGATTATGGGTTGGAATTTCAGTTGCATAACCGGCAGAAATTCCAGTTGCCCCATTAACCAGTAAGTTTGGAAAGCGCGCTGGTAAAACGGTTGGTTCGTATTCGGTATCATCAAAGTTCAGAACCATTTCAACCGTATCCTTATCAATGTCCTTCAACATTTCAGATGCGATTTCAGATAACCGCGCTTCAGTATACCGCATTGCAGCCGCCGGATCGCCGTCCATTGAACCATTATTTCCATTCATTTCAATTAACGGTTCCCGCAATTTCCAATCTTGACTTAACCGAACTAACGCTTCATAAATTGAGGAATCGCCATGCGGGTGAAAATTCCCCATAACATTTCCGACCGACTTCGCTGACTTGCGGAAAGCTTTGTCATAGGTATTTCCATCTTCATTCATTGCATATAGGATTCGCCGCTGAACCGGCTTCAATCCATCCCGAATATCAGGCAATGCCCGTTCTTGGATGATATATTTTGAATACCGGCCAAACCGTTCACCCATAACCGCTTCAAGGGATAATTCCTGAATGTTGCTTTGTTTACTCAACTGCTAGTCCTCCTTTTCATCTGGATTGTTAAGAAAATCATCATCAAAAAGGGATTCTGAATAATATTCTGCTTCCTTAGCCGAATCTGCATTTCCAGTTCCGTGAGCTCCTTCAGCAGCAACCGTATCTAACAGACTGCCATCTTCTTCAAGTGAAAACTTAACGTTGCGCTCGATCCATTTCCGTCGGGGTTCAACTTTATCACCCATCAGCGTTGTGACCCGTTTTTCGGCAACTGCTTCATCGTCGATCTTTACCCGTACTAAAGTCCGAGTTTCAGGGTTCATGGTCGTTTCCCATAACTGATCAGCGTTCATTTCACCAAGTCCTTTAAACCGTTGCAACGTATAACCCTTGCCGAATTCTTTCGTTGCCTGTTGCAATTCATCTTCGGTCCACGCGTATTGAACCTTTAACTTCTTCTTAACTTTCTTTTGCAACTTATACAATGGCGGTAATGCAATGTATACCCGGCCAGCATTGATCAACGGCCGCATGTACTTATAGAAGAATGTCAGTAACAACGTTTGAATGTGCGCCCCATCGGTATCCGCATCGGTCATAATAATGATTTTGTCGTAATTGGCATCTTCAAGTTTAAAATCAGCACCAACACCGGCCCCAATCGTATAAATCATTGTATTGATTTCTTCATTTTTAACAATATCTTGCAGCTTGGCCTTTTCAGTGTTCAAAACCTTACCTCGAAGCGGAAGAATTGCTTGAAACTTCCGGTCACGGCCTTGCTTAGCTGAACCGCCGGCAGAATCCCCTTCGACAAGGAATAATTCATTTTTCTTTGCATTTTTCGACTGCGCAGGCGTCAGTTTTCCTGAAAGTAATTGATCTTTTTTCCGCCGCTTCTTTCCGTTCCGGCTTTCATCGCGGGCTTTCCGTGCTGCTTCACGGGCATCCCGCGCTTTCATTGCTTTTCGAACAAGGTCTTGGGCAAATTCCCCGTTTTCCATCAAATAGTATTGCAACTGCTCATTAACGACGCCATCAACGATTGATCGAGCTTCGGGAGTTCCCAATTTTCCCTTCGTCTGGCCTTCAAATTGCAATAATTCTTCTGGAATCCGAACCGAAACAATTGCTGAAAGGCCTTCGCGAACGTCACTGCCGTCTAAATTCCGCGCACGTTCCTTTAACAATCCCACCTTACGGGCATATTCGTTGAACGCCTTTGTCCATGCTGATTTCATTCCGGCTTCATGCGTTCCGCCATCCTTCGTCCGCACATTGTTAACAAACGACATGATCGTTTCTGAATAGCCGTCATTGTATTGGGCTGCGACTTCAACTTCAACGCCGTCCTTTGATCCTTCAAAGTACATGACATCGCCCAACGTATCCTTATCTTCATTTAAGTACGCAACGAATTCTTTGATTCCTTCTTCGAAATGGAAAACATCCTGTTCCCCGCCGTCACGTTCGTCCGTTAACGTGATCTTAACACCTTTCAATAAGAAAGCTGATTCACGCAACCGTTCAGCCAGCGTATCGTAATTATAATGGGTCGTTGAAAAAATCGTTGGATCCGGCTTAAAGGTAACGGTTGTTCCGCTCTTCTTTGAAGTTTTACCGATTTTACGTAAAGTTCCAACTGGTTGGCCGCCGTTAACAAAGTCTTCTTCGTATTCAACACCATCGCGGACCGTATTGACCGTTAACTTTTCAGACAAAGCATTTACAACCGAGGCCCCAACCCCGTGGAGCCCACCAGACGTCTTATATTCGCCTTGACCGAATTTTCCGCCAGCGTGCAAAACGGTAAAAATAACTTCAACTGTTGGAATCCCCATTTCATGCATTCCGACCGGCATTCCCCGGCCATAATCTGAAACGGTAATTGATTCATCGGCATGGATCGTCACATCGATTTCTTTTCCGTATCCTGATAATGCTTCATCGACTGCATTATCAACGATTTCGTAGACCAAGTGATGTAATCCACGTGAGTCAGTTGAACCAATGTACATCCCGGGACGTTTTCGAACGGCTTCAAGTCCCTTTAAAACTTGAATCGAATCGTCGCCATAGTTATTATTTGCCATGCGCTTCAACCTTTCTTTAATGAATTCTGGTTTCTTTTTTATTCTTTAATTCTAATAATTAGTTAAATTGACACGCTAAAGATTATAGCACATTCGCTGCCGTTCCGGGATGATGATTCAAATTCAAATTATTCATTTTTTATTAAGCCAATTGTTTTCAACATAATTGCCGGAAGTGTTGGAAAGTGTTAAAATCGAGTTTGATATTCTTAAAAGGAGGTTACCGAATGAGCTGGAAAATTCCTGTAATGCTCGTAATTGGATACCTTTTAGGTTCAATTCCTTCGGGAGTGTTGATCGGTAAGATTTTCTATGGTAAAGATGTCCGTGATTACGGCAGCGGAAACATGGGCACAACCAATACCTTTCGGGTTTTAGGCAAAAAAGCCGGAATCGTTGTTTTATTAATGGATTCATTAAAGGGGACCCTTGCAGCATTGTTGCCGTACTTCTTTCACTCAAGTGCCAATCCAATGCTGATTGCCCTTTCAGCAATCATCGGCCACGTTTTTCCAATCTTTGCCGGTTTCAAAGGCGGAAAAGCCGTTGCAACCAGTGCGGGAGCCCTGTTAGTTTATAACTGGAAATTCTTCCTTTTAGCATGGGCGATTTTCTTAATTACAATTTTACTTACAAGTATGGTTAGTATGGCAAGCATGGTTGGCTTTACGATCATTACCATCGTTTCATTTTTCTTTGGCGATCCGGTCTTGATCGGCGTGGCAGTTGTCCTAACGATTTTTGTTTTCATTCGTCACTGGAAAAATATCGAACGAATTAAAAATGGAACGGAAAATATGGTTCCATTTGGCCTTGGATATTGGTTGCGTCAACGCAAAGAAAAGAAAAAATAAATATTACATAAAAGGCGGTTGCGACTTGTGTCACAACCGCTTTTGTCATCTTTAAAAGACGTCAATTTCATATTCAGTTTTAAATGTTTGATGAGCTGCCAAATGATTATTAGCAAATTTATGTTTAAAATCTTGGTCTGAATCAACCGTATCAGCAATACTCCACCATGGTTCAAGGCAAACATATTGACCTTCTTGCGGATAACATGACCATACACCAATATACTTTGCATCCGCTGTCTTTAATTGAACTCCATGCCGCTGATCATTATCTGTCAGCGTAACCGTTGTTGGTCCTTCTCCAAGGTCTAAAATAACCGCATCATCTTTGAAACGTTCATGACTCACTTCAATTTCAGATGTCCGTTCTTCTTTCAAATGATCAATATCAGCATACGGTCCGTTCAACGGAATGATATTCCGAGCAGTTTGCGGTTCAAGCTTAACAACATAGTCATCGTAAAAGTGATCACCATCCATTGGAACTTTAAAAGCCGGATGCCCGCCGATTCCAAACCACATTTCTTCATCCGCCGGGTTTTCAACTTCATAGCCAACTTGAACTCCATTATCCGTTAACTTAAATGCTAATCTTAAAATGAAATCATATGGATATAACTTTTTCGTTTGATCAGATGAATGCAATTCAAGAACCACTTGATCGGATTCGGTCTTTAAAACATCAAAATCCATGTCCCGCGCAAACCCATGCTGGTTCATATGATATTCCTGACCATCAACCGTATAAGTGTCATCCTTTAACCGTCCAACCGTTGGGAAAAGAACTGGAGCGTGCCTTCCCCAATACTTGGCGTCGCCACTCCACATATATTCTTTTCCGCTTGTTTTATTGATTAAACTGACTAATTCTGCTCCATGTTCATTGATGGTTGCTGTCATCTTTTGATTTTCGATCGTAATTGCCATTTTTAAGCCTCCGCTTCAATTACAAAATGTAACGTGACAAATCTTTATCAGCTGCAATTGATCCAATCTTGTCTTCAACATATGATTCGGTAATCGTAATTTCACCCATTTGCATATCTGGGCCTTCATAAAGCAAATCTTCAAGCAGTTTTTCCAAAATTGTATGCAACCGCCGCGCACCAATATTTTCATTTTCATGGTTAACCCGGTATGCAATTTCCGCAATCTTTTCAATTGCTTCAATCGTGAAGGTTACCGAAATGTTATCCGTCCCAATCAACGCAATATATTGCTTGATCAAGGCGTTCTTCGGTTCCGTCAAAATCTTCACGAAGTCTTCCTTCTTCAATTCGTCAAGTTCGACCCGAATTGGGAACCGTCCTTGAAGTTCAGCAATCAAATCACTTGGTTTGCTTTCTGCAAATGCCCCTGAACCAATAAACAAAATGTGATCGGTTTTGACAATTCCGTATTTCGTTTTAATTTGTGAACCTTCAACGATTGGTAAGATGTCCCGTTGGACCCCTTCACGCGAAACTTCACCGTTATTTTGCTTGCCCGTTGATGCAATTTTATCAATTTCATCAATGAAAATAATCCCTGAATTTTCAGCCCGCTTAATGGCAGCAGCTCCAATATCAGCTGAGTCAACTAACTTTTCAGATTCTTCACGGATGAAAACTTCCCGGGCTTCCTTAACAGGTAACGTCCGTTTTACCCGCTTCTTCGGCATCATTGAACCAAGGTCGTTCAAATCAATTCCCATTTGGCCAAGCATGCCTGACTCATTATTGAACTGTTGCCGCGGATCGTCCATTTCAATCGTAACTTCTTGATTTTCTAAGAGACCGCGTTGAAGTTGATCCTTAACGCTCATTCGTTTGCTTTGCGTTTCAGCATCAACCGGTTCTTCCTTATTTGGATCTTCAAAGTTGGGTAACCTGCCCTGTTGTAAATCCTGCATCATTTTCATGAAATCGGCTTGTTGATTTTGACGTTTTTCTTTTCGTTGTGCTGGAACGATAATCTTTGTTAACCGTTCATTTGCTTTTTGCACTGCTTGGCTGCGAACCCGGGCGTACATTTCATCCTGTTCCATCTTGTATGAAACTTCAACGAGGTCCCGGACCATTGATTCAACGTCGCGTCCTACATAACCGACTTCTGTAAATTTAGTAGCTTCAACCTTAACAAACGGCGCATTAACAATTTTAGCAAGCCGTCGCGCAATTTCAGTTTTCCCAACCCCTGTTGGCCCGATCATCAACAGGTTCTTGGGCTTGATTTCTTCTTGCATTTCATCATTCAATTGCATTCGCCGGTAACGGTTCCGTAAAGCAACCGCAACTGCCTTTTTCGCTTGCTTTTGCCCAATAATATACTTATCAAGTTCACTCACAATTTGACTTGGAGTTTTTTCGCTTGTTTGCATTTCAATTCCTCTATTCTTCTGGTTCTTCAACGATTACGTTGTGGTTCGTAAAGATATCAATATCCGCTGCGATATCAAGGGCAGCATGCGCAATTTCAGCCGCTGACATCTCCGGTGAATACTTTGTCATTGCAATTGCCGCTGCTTGAGCAAAATTACCACCAGAACCAATTGCAAGCACATCATCATCCGGTTCAATGACTTCGCCACCCCCAGAAACGATCAATAAGTTGTCCTTGTCACTTACGATCAGCATTGCTTCAAGTTTTTGAAGGGTTTGATCTGACCGCCATTCTTGAGCAAGTTCAACCGCTGCCCGCTTCAAATCATTAAATTCATTTAATTTCTTTTCAAATCGTTCTTCAAGATTAATTGCATCAGCGACTCCGCCGGCAAAGCCAACGGCAACCTTATTATCATAGATTCGCCGAACTTTCCGTGCTTGTCCCTTTGCAATTACCTTTTCACCAAGTGTTACTTGACCGTCACCCGCAATTGCGGTCTTTCCATTATGCTTTACGGCACAAATTGTTGTCATCGTAACTCCTCCTTATTCTTCATTAATTTTCAGTTCATAAATTAATTTATAATATTCATTGTTAATCAATGGTCAAATTTAGTCAAGAATAAATCAACCACCACTGATACCAGTATTTTAACAAATTCACTTAAAAAAAGCGATTTAAGTATTTTTTCAGCAAAAAGAGACCCCGACATCCGTCGCAGCCTCTCTGAAATTTATTTTTCAATTGGTTCTTCATAATCACCGTTTGGACATACAACTTGCCGGCCTTTGCGACTCTTTTTGTATACCAAATAGTGACCATCTTTCGGACAATTACGTCCAACCGGCATATCCCATGAAACAAAATCACAATCCGGATACCGTGAACAACCATAAAAGATCCGGTTCTTCTTTGATTTCCGCTCAAGGATTTCACCCTGTTTGCATTTCGGACATTTAACCCCAATTTCCTTGGTAATCGCCTTGGTATTTCGACATTCTGGGAAACGACTGCAAGCATAAAACTTACCATACCGGCCCATTTTAACAACCATTGGTGCACCGCAAATTTCACAGTTAAACCCAGCCGGTTCATCTTTGATACGAACCTTTTCGATTTTGGCAGAAGCACTATTGAGTTCCTTTTCAAATGGCTTGTAGAATTCATCAACCACCTTGACCCACTGACGTTTTCCTTCTTCAATTTCGTCCAGTTGGTCTTCCAGACCAGCCGTGAAATCAATATTCAAAATATCAGGGAAACAATCCTTGATCATTTGATTTACAATTTCACCTAATTCAGTCGGTTCAAACTTCCGCGCAACTAGTTTTACGTAGTACCGTTTTTGAATGGTATTTAAGGTTGGCGCATACGTTGATGGCCGCCCAACACCATTGCTTTCCAACGTCTTGATTAAAGCCGCTTCAGTATACCGTGCAGGTGGCAACGTGAAGTGTTGGTTCGGTTGATTCTTAACCACTTTAACTTCTTCACCAACTGCTAAGTCAGGCAACTTATTATCCTTCTTGGAAGCATCCTGATAAACCTTTGTAAATCCTGGGAACTTCATTTGCGAACCATTTGCCCGGTAAGTAATTCCATTTTGTTCAAGGTCAACGCGAGCAGTATCATAAACTGCCGGAGTCATTTGACTCGCAACAAATCGTGACCAGATCAATGAGTAAAGTTTCATCTGATCTGGAGTCAAATACTTCTTAAGAGATGCCGGGGTGCGCATTACAGACGATGGCCGAATCGCTTCGTGAGCGTCCTGTGCCCCTTCAGGCAACTTACCAACTCGCGGTTTAAGAGCTGCATACTCAGCCCCATATTCATCATGAATAAACTTCGAAGCTTCATGCTTAGCAACAGCTGAAATTCGGGTTGAGTCCGTCCGCATGTAAGTGATCAATCCGACGGCCCCACCGCGTCCAATATTGATTCCTTCATATAATTGTTGTGCAACCATCATTGTCTTTGAAGTTCTAAACTTCAAGGAATTGTTTGCAACCTGTTGCATCGTTGACGTCGTAAACGGCAATGGAGGTTGCCGCCGCCGTTCTTTCTTTTCAACGTTCGCAACTGTAAATGGCTTTTTCGAATCAAGATCAGCTAAAATTGCTTGCACTTCATCATTATTTTTCGGTTTAACTTTTTTACCGTTCTTACCATAAAAATCAGCATTAAACTTTGAACGTCCCTTTTGGAATTGACCATCAATTGTCCAGTATTCTTCCGGAACGAACTTTTTGATTTCTTCTTCCCGCTTAATGATTAAATTCAAGGCAATCGATTGCACCCGACCAGCCGATAGGCCCTTTTTGATCTTAGCCCATAAAATCGGAGAAATCGAATATCCAACTAACCGGTCGAGAACCCGCCGTGCTTGTTGGGCATCAACCAAGTTCATATCGATTGATCGCGGAGTTTTAAATGCATTCTTGACCGTATCCTTAGTAATTTCATTAAATACGACCCGGTTTTTATCATGCGGGTCAAGTCCTAACAAGTATGAAAGATGCCATGCGATTGCTTCTCCTTCACGGTCCGGGTCAGATGCAAGGTACACATGGTTTGCTTTCTTTGCTTCTTTGCGAAGTTCTTTAATAACGTCGCCTTTACCACGAATTGAAATATAGTGTGGTTCATAATCATTTTCAATGTCGATTCCCATTTTACTTTTAGGTAAATCACGAATATGGCCTAAACTTGCCATTACCTTATACCGTGATCCTAAATACTTTTGAATCGTTTTAGCCTTTGATGGCGATTCCACAATCACTAAATTCTTTTTAACTTTTCTCGTGGTTTTCTTTTTCGTTTTTCGACCTGTTGTTTTCGTTTTGGCTGCAGGCATCCAACCACTCCTTAACATTCTCTAAAATCGGTATACATGTTAGGACAAACGAATAAACCTTGTCAAGTTATTGTATTAAAAATTCTTCGAGAATGTCTTGGCTTTCTAAAACCGGTTTGGCTCCTTCACGAATCAAAAGGTTGCATCCGCGTGAAAGTGCCGCGTTGATTTTCCCTGGAACCGCCAAAACATTACGGTTCTCTTGCAATGCAAGATTTGCCGTAATCAAACTGCCGCTGCGCTCCTTAGCTTCCGTAACCATCAATGAATCGCATAGGCCCGCAATGATCCGGTTCCGCTCGGGAAAATGCCATGCTCGCGGTTCTTCATCATAAACGTATTCAGAAATTACTAAATGATTTTGCATCATTTCATGCTGAAGCTCCTGATTACATCGCGGATAAACCCGATTCATCCCGGTTCCAATCACGCCAACCGTATCCCCACCAGAATTGATCGTTAGCCGGTGGCATAAACTATCGACTCCTTGAGCTAGTCCGCTGATCGTTATGATTTTATTCTGAACGATCGGTGGGATCAGCCCTTGCAACACTTCATGCGAGTATGAACTGTGCTGGCGAGCGCCAACGACTGCTAACGCTTTTCTTTGGAGCAATTCAAGGTTTCCGCGATAAAACAAAACGAGCGGCGGATGATAAATTTCCCGCAGCTTTGCCGGATAAGCCTGATCAAAAATCGTAATATACTTTGAAAATGCTAAGGTTTGTTGCAAAAGTTCAGTTGTCTCCTTTGAAAAGATCCGCATATACACATCGCTTGCAATTGCATATTTTCCATCCATAATTTGAATAAAATCGTTTAAATTCGGAACCCGCTTATTTTGCTTAATAAATTGGTAAATTTTAAATTCGGTTGCCAATCCGATTCCAATACACGCCCGCACCCGTAAAATAAATTCTTCAAACGACATAAAAAAACTCCTTTCACGCCCGCCTACTAATAACTACGCAAAAGAAGTCTGATTTTATTTGAATTTACTTACGGGTTCAAATGACTTGCGATGAATCGGAGTGATCCCGAATTTTCTCAATCCATCAAGATGGTTGGCCGTTCCATAACCAACATTATGCGCAAAATCATAGCCCGGATAAATCCGGTCATAAAATTGCATTAAGTGATCACGAAATTCCTTTGCAACGATACTGGCAGCCGAAACCGACGCCGATTTAGCATCGCCCTTGATCAGCTTCAGCTGCGGAATCGAAGTGTCGATCGCCATCGCATCAATGATCAACTGTTGCGGAATAACTTGAAGATTTTGAACCGCCCGCAACATTGCTTTTCGCGTCGCTTGATAAATATTCAACTCATCAATTTCAGCAGCATCGGCAATCCCAATTCCAACAGCAACTGCTTGTTCAAGAATCACCTGATACAGTTTCTCACGTTTCTTTTCAGAAAGTTGTTTTGAATCATTCACATCAATCACATGAAAATCGTGCGGTAAAATCACTGCAGCCGAAACGACAGGGCCAGCTAATGGTCCGCGACCGACCTCATCAATGCCAGCAATCAAATCAATTCCTTGATTCCAAAATGACCGTTCATACTGCAGCCGGTGCTCAAACGCAGCTTCTTTTTCACGTTCACGTTTCTTCCGGCGCAAATAACTTTGAAGGGCCTGTTGAACTCCTTTGCGTGGATCATCCTGCAATTCATTAATGAAACTTTCAGTTGGATTTTCATTTAACCGGGCTTTGATTTCACTAATTTTCATTTGAATCTTCCTGATTTTCACCCGGCAAAGAGTCAAGTGTATATCGTCCAAGTTTGCTCTTTCGAATTTCAAAGATCAGTCGTTCACTTGCCCGGTCATAATCTTCCTTAAAGCCCATTTTCTTGGTTAAATTCAATAACAAGTTAACGGTTGTATCATGAATTTCATCTTCGGTTAAATGGTAACGATCCATTAATTCTGAAGGATGATTTTCAACAAAATATTCCAATGCGTACAACGCAACGTCATCTTTAGCATATAGTGTATCTTTGATTGCTCCGGTCAAAGCAAGCTTTTTACCAACCAATGGATCTTCAAATTTCGGCCACAGAATCCCGGGAGTATCAAGCAACTGCAACGTCTTGCCGGCCTTCAACCATTGTTGAGATTTGGTTACTCCAGGTTTATTTCCTGTTTGGGCAATGTTCTTTTTAACAAGGTGGTTAAGCAACGTTGACTTTCCAACGTTGGGAATTCCGATGCACATTACTTTAACTCGTTGATTAATAATGCCTTTTTCTTGCCGCCGAGCTAGCTTATCCGCCATGACCTCTTTGATCTTCTTTTCAATAATTTTCAAAGATCCTTGGTTACTGTTGATTGCAACCGCTGGCTGGCCATGGTCTTCATAATACTTGACCCATTCACGATTTAGCTTAGGGTCGGCTAAATCGGCCTTCGTTAAGACCCGAATCGTTAATTTATTTTGTAAAATTTCTTCGAGTTGCGGATTGCGGGACGATTCCGGTAGCCGTGCATCAACAAGTTCAAGCACGATGTCAACAAGTTTCAAATTCTCTTTTACTTGCCGGACCGCTTTCGCCATATGTCCGGGATACCATTGAATTACTGTCATATCATTCTCCTTAATTATCCATTTTATCTGTATATCCTTGCCAAACTTGATCAAAAATACTCATCGAGGGCAAGTAAGATGCGTTCATTTCTAAGTAATCCGACACTTCATGGTAATCATCCGCTTGTTTCGGAAATCCTTGGTCGTAAAACGCATCATTGGCAAACTGTGTGATCTCATCATGCTTATTTGGATCACGCAAAGACATTAAATACCGATAAAAACTTTGCCGTCGCATATTTTCCTCCTACTTGTTTGGAATTAGAACTGAAAAATCGATTTGATTATTATCAAGATCCATTTTATTCGCCTTAATTCGTAATCCGTCCTTTGCTGTAAGTTTATCAAGACGAAGCGTAATTACTTTTTGGGCTGAGTTGATTGCCACAATTCCCTTCAAATCGTAGTTTTTCTTGATATAACTTAGAACAAATGCTGACGGTGCATTCAAAGACCCCACGCCCACAGATTTGATCTTTAATTTAATATTCCCGTTTGAATCTAAACTCGGCTTTGCATACACAGAAAAAGTAATTTTCTTTCCTAAAACACTTGTCGTTCCCATTAAAACGGCTGATTTATTCAAAATAAAACGATACTTGATGCCGCTTCCTTTTTCAACATTCCGAAGCAGATAGTTAATTGCTGCGCTAAAATTTTGTTCATTCATCGTCACGTTCACCTTGGAATAGTCCTTGGAAGCGACCTTTACAACCTGCGTTTCATTTTCCTGTTGGGTGCTTGGAACCGTGACCTTTAACGTAATGAAAACCGCAAAACTTAGCATCGCAACAAGTAAAATTGTAAATGCCCATTTCCACGGGTTAAATTCACGTTTGGATGACATTTGATCCGTTCTCTTCATTATTTTACCTCTTTGTTGTTTCCGAATTGAGCCATGTTGTCCGATGAGCCATCATCACTTTATACAACTGATCCGTCATATACCGATACCCCTTTAAATCAGGGTGAAAATGGTCATTCGATGAAAGATATTCATTCTTTTCGTGATGATCATTTAATGTCTGCTCAACTTCTTGACTGGATAGATTTTCAAGATTCATTTTACTTTGTTTCTTCAATTCCGCTTGATTTTTGCCTAAATACTGTCCCTGGGATAAACGCTGGTTGACATTCACAAAGTAAACTCGCGGTTGCGCAGTTACCGTTTTTTTAGTTAATTCAACCCACTGATCAGTATATTTCTGAAGAGCAGTCACCGTTGGAAAATAAACGTAAAACGGATTATAGACACTAATCACAAAAATTGGAGCCGCTGGATTATAATGCCGAACAGTCTGCATTAACGATTCAACCTTTTGTTGATACTTTTTTTCTCGCTGAGGCATGATCGATGAAAGTTTATTCGTAAATAAAAGTTGAAAGTTATTTTGCAAAATTTGCATTAAATCATTTCCGCCAAACGTCATCGTAATGACATCTGCCTCGCTGACTTGTTTTTGCATTGCGGGATCATTTTCTAACCGGGCCTGAATTTGATCCGTCCGGTCCCCGGTTTTCCCATAATTATGAGTCGTAACCTTCACGTCATAATTTTGTTGCAGTTTCTGCTTGATCAAGTATACATATCCGCCCCGATTCGTCGGATCTTGCTGACCAAAAGTTAACGAATCGCCTAAGCCAACAAGACTGATTTTCTGAGAATGAGCCTTATGGGATTGACGCGCTGCCGATTTCGACACGGACGCTTCATTTTTCAGATGGCCTGAACGCGAAGCAAGAAAAAATCCTCCGCCAATCAAGAAAGCTAAACAACATACCCCAAGAATATACCGAATTATTTTCTTTCCGTTGATCCGCACAAAATCACTCTTTCAATTAATTGTAATATACATTTATCATCAAATATTAGTCGTGGAATGTTGCTCTTTAAAACCGATTCATCAATAAAATGTATATTACATTTATTTTCGCTTATACGTTATAAATTCATATTTTAAATTTGAATCATCAAATTGCTGATCTTCAATCTTTTCGAAATCGGCATAATTAATTACCGGCATTTGAGTATCCGTCTGAAAATTTTCTTTCACAATCGTTTGATATAAAATATCAACTTGATCACGGTACATTTTAAACAACGTTACTCCGCCAATAATCACGTTCAGTTGGTTTTTATCTTGAGTTGCAAGCCATTCATCCAGTTCCTCTTTGGAATGAACAACCTTCACGTTAGGATCAGAAATATTCAAGGTTGAATGCGTCAGCACGATATGCTTTCTCCCAGGTAAAATTCCCGGTAAGCTTTCAAACGTCTTTCGTCCCATAATCATTGGGTGATTCATTGTCTTTTCCTTAAACCGTTTCAAATCGGCTGCTAAATGCCACGGAAGATGACCGTCGACGCCGATTCCACCAGTTAGATCTTCTGCCCAGATATATGCTAACATGGTCGATCTCCTTAAACAGCAACCGGAGCTTTAATTGCCGGTTCTGGATGATAATCAAGGACCTTAATGTCGTCCATTTCAAAATCTTCAATATGTTTCTTTTCAGGATTCAACCACAATGTTGGCGCCGCGTGCGGTGTTCGGCTGATTTGTTCCTTAACTTGATCAAAGTGATTTCGATAAATATGGGCATCGCCTAACGTATGTACAAAGTCGCCAACTTCAAGTCCCGTTTCCCGCGCAATCAAATGCGTTAATAATGCATAACTTGCAATGTTAAATGGTACTCCCAAGAATGTATCACCGCTTCGTTGGTACAACTGGCAGCTTAATTTGCCATCAACGACGTAAAATTGAAACAAAGTGTGACATGGAGGAAGCGCACTTGACGGAACATCTTCCGGATTCCATGCCGTTACGATCAACCGTCGTGAATTGGGATTCGTTTTGATTTGTTCAATTACATTCTTAATTTGATCGATCGTGCCGCCGCGCCGGGTCTGCCAATGCCGCCATTGAGCGCCATAAACATTGCCCAAATTTCCATATTTAGCAGCAAATTCATCGTCATCGAGAATCCGTTGACAGAAATCTTTTTTAACTTCGCGATAAACCTTTTTGAATTCTGGATCCGATTGCGAACGTAATCCAAAATCAGTCATATCTGGACCTTGATATTCATCACTTTCAACCCAGTTTTTAAAAGCCCATTCATCCCAAATATGATTTTTGTGTTGCAGAAGGAACCGAATATTAGTATCTCCTCTTAAAAACCAGAGTAATTCGCTTTTGATCCGGTTAAAGGCAACTTTTTTCGTTGTCAGCAATGGAAAACCTTTGCTCAAATCAAACCGCATTTGGTAGCCAAAAAGACTTTTCGTCCCGGTTCCAGTCCGATCATCCTTCATATGGCCATGATCTAAAATATCACGAATCAATTGTAAATATGGTTCTTCAACAATTTCTGTCATTCTTCATTCCCCTTTGCTCTAATCAATGTATTGTGCCAGCTCTTCCCAACGTTCCATTTTTGCCATTGATTTTTCATCAAGTTCATCAATTTCGCGTTGCAAATCACCAAGCTTAGTATAATCCGTTCCCGGCGTATTTTCCATCTCGTGTTGAAGTTCAGACCGCTTTTCATCAAGCGCGTTAATTTCCTTCTCAAGTTTTTCATACTCAAGGCGTTCAGCATACGTTAACTTGGTCTTTTCCTTTGGGGCATCCGCCTTCTTCGATTGCGTTTCACCGTTTTTCTTTGAAGCTTTAACCGCCTTCTTCTTTGACGAAGACTGAACGTTTGCCAGATAATCAGTGAATTTTCCTGAATACCGATCGATCTTAGCATTGCCTTCAAAAACATAAAGCTGATCAGCAACCTTATCAAGGAAATACCGATCGTGTGAAACCGTAACTACCGTCCCATCAAAATTGTCAAGGTAATCTTCCAAAACGGTCAACGTTCCAATATCTAAGTCATTCGTGGGCTCATCCAGGAGTAAAACATTCGGTTGCTGCATTAAAAGTTTCAATAAATACAGCCGGCGTTTTTCACCGCCGGATAATTTCCGAATCAGTGTTCCATGCATAAACCGTGGGAAAAGGAATTGTTCTAATAATTGCGTCGTACTGATTCGTTCGCCGTCCTTATTAACGACACTTTGCCCGACCTCATTCAAATAATTGATCATCCGTTTATCATCCGGAATCGGTTCGGTTTGCTGTTGATAGTATGCAATCCGAACGGTTTCACCAGTGATCAGTTCACCTTGATCCAATGGAATTTTATTAGCGAGAATATTTAATAAACTCGACTTGCCGGCTCCATTCAAACCCGTGATTCCAATCCGATCACCCGCGTTGATCATCATATTAAAGTCTTTAATGATCTGATGCGATCCTAACTTAGCCGATGCATCCCTTAATTCAAGGACTTTCTTTCCGAGGCGTTTCGATCCTAAATTGATCTGAACATCTTGATCGACTTGAACCTTATGATCAACCGATTTTTGCAGTTCATTGAAGTGATTGATCCGCGCTTGCTGCTTGGTCGTCCGGGCTTTTGCTCCCGTTCGCATCCATGCCAATTCCTTTTTATATAACTGCTGCGTTTTATGTTCCTGAACAAGCTCACGTTCAACGCGTTCAGCCTTTTGGCGGACATAATCTTCATAGTTGCCTTCATATGCATACAACGTTCCAAATGAAAGTTCCATGATCTGGGTTGCTACTTGATCAAGGAAATACCGGTCGTGGGTAACGACTAAGAGAGCGCCCTTATACGAAGCAAGGTATTTTTCAAGCCAGCTGATCGAATCAAAATCCAAATGGTTTGTCGGTTCATCAAGAATCAAAAGATCCGGGGCTTGAATCAAAACTTGAGCCAAGCCGACCCGCTTCTTTTGACCACCCGATAACGTGCCAATTTTTTGATTTAAATCTTTGATTTGAAGCTGAGTCAAAATTGTTTTGACTTCACTGTCCGCATTCCACGCGTCTTCTTGATTCATCTTTTTTTCGGCTTGGTCATACCGGCGTTGTAACTTTTCGTCTTCAGGATGTTCAGCATATTTGGCCACTGCATCTTCATACTGCCGAATCGTTTGAAAAACGGGAGCAGCCCCGTCAAAAACTGCATCCATGATCGTTTTAGTTTCATCCAGATCCGGGATCTGCTTTAAATACCCGATTCGATAATCATTTGGCATAACAAGTTCGCCACTATCTGCTGGGTCGATTCCGGCAATTGCGTTTAGCAACGTTGTTTTCCCCGAACCATTAGTACCAATCAAACCGATCCGGTCATGTTCATTGATAATAAAATTGGCGTCCTTAAACAAGGTCTTTTCGCCGTACGTTTTCGTTAAATGTTCAACCCTTAAAGTTTGCATTCAACTCACACTTTCTACATAAAATTTTCACGAACAAACGCCAATAACTGATCATGGTCGTTTGCTAATTTACCATCTAAAATTTGATTCTTAATTGCCGTTAAAGCCTTCCCAAATTGCGGTCCCGGTTTCATTCCGAGTTCCTTGATCAAAGCGGAGCCATCAACTGCAATGTCAGCACTGCTTTTAATTGGCAATTTTTCATATGCAGTCTTAATTTCTTGATCCGTAATCGTTGATCGATCCAAAAGAGTAAGAATATGGTTGGCTGCCAACGTTAGATCCTTTCCCGTTTCAAATAAAACGTGCGGGGCATCCAAACCGTCCTGGCTTTCAAGCGCCGTTTGAGCTAATTCGACCTGGTTGATCAAATCATTTGATGATTTCCAATCCCGCATCAATTTTGCTGTTTTTTGCGGTTTCAAGCCAAACATATGTCCCATTAAGATCCAACATTCAATCTCTGAATTCAGGTGCAACTGATCAAGCTTGCTCATCGCTGTTAATCCGTCCTTAAAGTTGGCAAAGGCTGGACAGTACTGATACAGTCCCGTTGAAATAAATTTTTGAATTCCAAGTTGCGGCCGTTGCCCAAGCAATGTCTTGATCCATTCAACGTGAATTCGTTCAACCGCGATTTTTTCAAGCAAATGAGCGTTATCTTCAATCGCCTTTTCAGTTTCACTTTCAAGATTAAAATCTAACTGACTCATAAAACGAATACTACGCATCATCCGTAATGCATCCTCATGATACCGTTCATGCGGATTACCAACCGCCCGAATAATTTTATTCTTCAAATCATCAAGGCCATGAAAAAGATCAACGACATTTCCATCGGCATCCATTGCCAATGCATTGATCGTCAAATCACGCCGTTTTAAGTCCTCGTCTAATGAACGAACAAAGGTTACATGATCCGGCCGCCGAAAGTCTTGATACGTTGATTCAGTCCGGAAAGTTGTTACTTCATAGCCTTCCCCATGATCAAGAACCATGACCGTTCCGTGTTCAATTCCGGTATCAACTGTCCGGTTGAAAATCTCCTTGATTTCTGCCGGATAAGCACTGCTTGTGATGTCAACGTCGTGAAGCGGAATCCCGAGGAGCGTATCCCGAACACACCCGCCAACAAAATAAGCTTCGAATCCGGCCTTTTCGATCGTCTTTAAAACTGGAATGGCATTTACAAATTCGTTTGGAAACTTAGTAATTTTCACAGTTATCATCTCTCATCGTAATTTCTAATTTTCATTTTACCAAATCAATTAGACTGTGACTATTAAATAATATTTTCAATAAATGATTGCTTTTAATAAATCTTAACCCGCATTAGTAGCATCGTTCCTTGATTTCTGATACCCTTTAAATAGCGATGTTTTTTAGAAGGAGGAAAGAGATTGACACAAAATAAAAATCAACGAGTTCGGTTGATCGACTTTTTAATGATTACGGTTGGAACCGCGCTTTATGCGTTTGGATTTGTAACGGTCAACATTGCAGACCGGTTGGCGGAAGGCGGAATTGCCGGAATTACCTTGTTATTAAAGTTCCTGGTTGGAGTTAACCCGGCGTTTTCAACAATTTTGATCAACATTCCGCTTTTGATCATCGGTTACCGTTACTTGGGAAAACGGTCTTTGATTTATACAATTTATGGTACCTTAGCCCTTTCATTTTGGATCTGGCTGTGGCAACTGCTCCCTGTTTCGTTAAACGTTCATCACGACTTATTTATTGCAGCGATTCTTGCCGGAATCATTGGTGGATTCGGCTTAGGACTGGTTTACCGGTTCAACGGAACGACTGGCGGAACGGATATCATTGCCCGAATCTTTGAAAAGAAAAAAGGCGCACCAATGGGCCAATCATTGTTTGCCCTTGATGTCTGCGTTTTAGTTGCATCATTGACTTACATTGATCTCCGTCGCATGATGTACACCCTGGTTTGTTCATTTGTTTTCTCACGAGTCGTTAACTTTATTCAAGACGGCGGATACTCAGCTCGCGGAATTATTATCATGACCCAACATCCAGATGAGATTTCAAGTGAAATCATGAAAACGATGGATCGCGGAGTTACGTATTTGCAAACGCAAGGAGCATACTCGAAAAAAGAAGGCAAAGCCCTTTACTGCGTTGTTAGTCAAAGCGAAGTTACTGAAGTCAAGCGGATCATTACGAAATATGACAAGCGCGCCTTTGTTTCGATTCTTGACGTCAATGAAGTTGTCGGTGAAGGTTTCACGTATGACAAGATCAATTAATTAAACTAAGGAAGATGTGATATTGATTGCACCTTCCTTTTTTTGTTATACTTTTCGTAGTTAAAATAACAATTTATACTTGAGGAGACAAAACGATGGATTTCCCATATAAGGAACGCTTTATCAATTATTTGAAAAATGATCGTTTCCTTGCCGATTCAACGATCAAAGATTTAACTGAAGATGTTCAACGCCTGTTCAATTATCTGCGCGAAAATAATCCGACATACCAATCAACGGCCGATCTAAATCAAATCACTGAACTTGAGATCAAGGAATATCTTAGTTGGCTTCAGATCCAACGCCAAATTAAAAATTCAACTTATAATAAAATCCTGACCCATTTAAACAGTTATTTTATTTTTCTTTTTCAAAACGGATTAGCAACGACCCTCCCAACGATTGGCATGAAGGGCATGAAGAAAAGCAAATCAACGTCGCCTGCAAGGGAAGCCATCAATTGGACAAAGAAACTTTCCGATTATCTTGCAAACGACCAGCTGGCATATTACACCCGAATGACGTTGCTTTTAACGGCCCACTACTTCACAACTGCTGAGTTCATCCAGCCTGATTTTTATCAATTGCTTCCAGATATTGACTGGCAACCGTTTGAAACGGAATTTTTGAAACACTTTGCGAAAGAACATGAAGCTGCGGTTAACCTTCAGCATTCACAAGCCATTTTCCTTAAAGAGCGAATCAACATTGCAAATCCGACCCTTAGTCTTGCCGGATTACACAAAATATTAAAAAAAGACCAACCCAAAGTTGATCTTCCATTAAAGCCATCGGTTCTTTATCAAAATGCAATTTTAAATTACGTTCACCATCATCAAAATCTTTCAGATGAACGCTTGATGCATGACTTGCGTCTTTCACGCAAATCATTAAATTATTATCGAGGATTGTAAAGAAGGTGTGACAAAACGTTAAAAACGAGCGTGATGGAAGCAGAAAAGCGAACGAATCGCGCAGCATAGATTCGGAGGTTTGCGTCCTTCCATGTAGCTCGTTTGTTTTGGAACCCGATTATGCGGATATAGCAAAGAGGTTGCGACTTACGTCACAACCTCTATTTTTAATCCATCAATTCTTCTTGTAATTCAACCATTTCTCCGTCGTTTGGTTCATGGACAAGGTAACGGTTAACACAATCCAATGCCAGATCCCGTAATCCGGCCATCCGGAAGAATTGCGCTGCGTCGCGTAAAAAGTCATCTGAATCGCCAAGATCCTTCAGTGCTGCACGATAATCATCGATCGCATGCGCATAATCTTCCAATGCAGCATACGACTGCCCGCGTAACCAGTAAAACGAAGGATCAACTTCATTATTTTGAAGATAATCATTCAACAACTTGATATTTTCTTCATGCCGGCGTTGAGCAACGAACAACCGGCTCAACGAAGAAACAAGGGTTGGATTGTCTGGATCTTGTTGTAACGCCGTTGTTAAATACCGTTCAGATTGATCATCTTTCCCAAGCTTTTGGGCAATTTCTGCCGCTTTAACGTACAACTGCAAGTTGAATTCATCAACGCCCATTCCTTCTTGTAAGGTGATCAAGGCATCGTTTAGTTTTCCTTGCTGTTCGTATGCTTCGGCAAGGGCTGGATAAAGCGTTGCATAATCCGAAGAGGTTTCTTTAAGATCATTTAGCTCTTTGATTGCCTCGTCATACTGACCAAGTTTCAGTTTCGTGAACGCCAGCTGAAAACGCGTATCGTCATCCATGTCTTCATCATGAATTTGTTCCAGATAGCCTAAAGCCTGTTCAAATTTTCCGCTTTCAGCATATGAAATTCCCAACCGTTGAACCAGGTTGACCCGTGAAAGCTCCGTAATTCCCTGTTTGATCAATCCGAGGTACAGCCGAATTGCCTTTTGGTATTCTTTAATGTCAAAATACAATTCAGCTAATGCAAACTGGATGACTGGTTCATTCGGCGCCAATTCATATGCCCGCAAAAGCTTTTGCTCGCTGACATCAAACATTCCTTGAGTTTGATATAAATCAGCCGCAACCAAAAGACTTTCAAGGTAAGCATCTGAATCCGGCTTGATTTGCGCAAGGTAATTTAATGCTTCATCATCATTTCCTTCGCCAATCGCAATATCCGCTAATGATGTCCGAAATTCATCAGCATCCGGATGGCGTTCAAGCAGCTTTTCATACGCCCTTTTCGCCCACTTAGTGAACCCGAGCGAATATAACTCTTCCGCAAGACTGTACACCATATCGTCGCTATCTTTGCGTAATGACCATCCAAATTCTTTATGTGCCTCATCAATTTGACCTTTACTAATTAAATCGAGTGTTTTTTCTGCAAATGTCATTCAGATTTGTTCGCCTTTCTTTTGAAATCATTAACGTAAACATACTTTAACAAAATAAAAAGGCTGTGACAACAATTCGTCACAACCCTTAAAGTTCATTTACAGGAAGATTATTTAACAGCATCCTTAAGAGCCTTACCTGGCTTAAATGCTGGAACCTTGCTTGCAGGAATTTGGATTTCTGCACCTGTTTGTGGGTTACGGCCTTTCCGAGCAGCACGGTTACGTACTTCGAAGTTACCAAAACCGATTAATTGAACTTTTTCACCGTTTGCTAAAAAGTCTTGGATTGAACCAAATACTGCATCAACTGCTGTAGTTGCGTCCTTCTTTGTTAAGCCTGTCTTTTCAGCAACTTTTTCGATTAATTGTGCTTTGTTTGCCATGTGTTTCCACCTCCTCGAATAGATAACAGTTGTACAACTTGTTATTGAATATCAAATTAATGATTGACACAATGACTAACAAATCATTGCTCAATAATTAAGATAGCATACAAAACCTAATATAACAAGGCTTTTCAATATAAATTAAGCAAAATTAGGATGTTTGTAACCGTTTAATTATTAATTTATTTACGCCGCCGAATAATTAAATGAACCGGGGTTCCCGTAAAGTCAAATGACGCCCGAATCTGATTTTCAAGGAATCGTTCATATGAAAAGTGCATCAAATCAGGGTCATTGACAAAGACAACAAATGTCGGCGGTTTAACTGAAACTTGGGTTGCATAGTAGATCCGCAACCGTTTGCCGTTGTCAGTTGGAGTTGGATTTTGAGCAATCGCATCCAAAATCACTTCATTCAAGACAGATGATGTAATCCGTCGTTCATGGTTGGTATTAACCTTCTTGATCAATGCCGGCAACGTATTCAACCGTTGATGCGTCTTGGCTGAAACAAAAACGATCGGCGCATAACTTAGGTATTGGAATTCTTGCCGAATAGCCTTTTCAAAGTCCGCCATTGAATGGCTATTCTTCTTTAAGGTATCCCACTTATTGACGACAATAATTACCCCACGACCGGCTTCATGCGCATACCCGGCAACGTGTTTATCCTGTTCACGAATTCCTTCTTCAGCATTCAGCACAACACAAACTACATCTGAACGATCAATGGCTTGCATTGCCCGCAAAACAGAATACTTTTCAGTATTTTCATAAACCTTGCCTTTTTTCCGAATCCCAGCCGTATCAATCATCGTATATTCCGTTCCGTCTTCTGTTTGGAACTTCGTATCGATCGCATCCCGGGTCGTTCCTTCGATATTTGAAACAATCACCCGGTTTTCGCCAAGCATTGCGTTTACCAGTGATGATTTCCCAACATTTGGCCGGCCGATAAAGCTGAACTTAATACTCTGATCTTCTTCTTGATCGGCATTTTCAGGAAAAGCATTGATGACCTTATCTAACAAGTCACCGATTCCAATTCCGTGAACCCCTGAAATTGGCATTGGATCACCAAATCCTAATGAGTAGAAATCATAAATTTCGTTCCGCATTTCTGGATTATCAACTTTATTAACGGCCAAAAAGACGGGTTTATCAGTCTTGTAAAGAATCTTCGCAACCTTTTCATCGGCATCCGTTACGCCTTCACGCGCACTGACAACAAAGATAATTACATCAGCTTCATCGATCGCAATTTCAGCTTGTTCGGTAATTTGGGTGATAAATGGTTCATCACCAATATCAATCCCACCAGTATCGATCATATTGAATTTCTTTCCAAGCCATTCACAATGCGTGTAAATTCGATCACGAGTAACCCCCGGGGTATCTTCAACGATTGAAATTCGTTCACCTGCGACCCGGTTAAAAATTGTTGATTTCCCGACATTTGGCCGGCCAACAATTGCAACTACTGGATTTGCCATTTAATTCCCTCCATTCTGAAAAGATTAAAAAAACAAAAGATGACCTAAAAGTCATGCTTTTAGGCCATCAATTAAGAATTTAAATTAAATTATTTTTGGTCTTTTAATTCGTCACCAATAATGTCGCCTAAAGTAAATCCAGTTTCTTCTTCTGGGATTTCAACTTTCTTAGCATTATTGTTATTCTTCTTTGGAGCTGACTTTTCAGCTGCTGGCTTCTCTTGTAAAGCTTTGATTGACAATGCCAAACGGTGAGCTGCTGGGTCAACGCTAAGAACTTTAACCTTAACTTCTTGACCTGGTTCTAAGACTTCGTTTGGAGTTGCAATGTGCTTGTGTGAGATTTGTGAAATGTGAACCAAACCTTCTACACCAGGCATAACTTCAACGAATGCACCAAAGCTTGTTAAGCGTTTAACTGTTCCGTCAAGAACATCGCCTTCAGCAATCTTTTCGCCAACTTCATCCCATGGTTGTGGTAATGTTTGCTTGATTGATAATGAGATCCGGCCGTGTTCTTCATCAACATCAAGAACCTTAACCTTCACATCTTGACCAACCTTCAAAACATCTGATGGCTTGTTTACGTGATCGTATGAAATTTCTGAAACGTGAACTAAACCGTCAACGCCACCAAGGTCGATGAATGCACCAAAGTTTGTTAAGCGTGCAACTTTACCTTCAACGGTTTCACCAACAGTTAACTTGTCCATTGCTTCTTTCCGTTGAGCTTCGCGTTCTTCTTTAGCGGCTTCCTTGTGTGATAAAATCAAACGGTTTTCGCTTGGTTCGATTTCAACGATTTGTAACTTGAGTTCTTGACCCTTGTATTGGTTCAAGTCTTCAACGTAACGGTCTGAAATCATTGAAGCTGGGATAAATCCACGAACGCCGGCATCAACAACTAAACCACCCTTAACAACTTGCGTTACAGGTGCTGTAATCGTTTCACCATTTTCAAATTTCTTTTCGATATCATCCCAAACTTTGCGAGCTTGTAAACGACGTTGTGACAATAAGAAGCTGCCGCCTTCTTTGTCGGAACCGATCTTAGAAATAACAACTAAGTCTAACATGTCGCCGACACTTACTTTGTCTTCAAGTTCGTCTGCCTTAACGCCTAATTCACGGGCAGGAACGACACCTTCGACACCTGTTCCTTCAATACCAACGATAACTTGCTTATTTTCATCAAATGCCAAAACTTCGCCTTTAACGACGTCGCCGACATTTACCTCCTTAACGCTGTTTAAAGCTTCTAATAAATCCTTGTTTTCTGATTCACTCATGGACAATGTCCTCCTTAACGACTAACTCTAAGTAGTATTTTAACTGATATTTATAAATATTTCCAGTATTATTAATGATTTTAATATTAATTTGTTTTTTGATTGATAATTTCTAAAATCTGATCAACAACTTGGTCAATGGTCAATGACGTTGTGTCGACCAAAACTGCATCCTTTGCTTGAGTCAATGGTGAAATTTCACGGTGTGAATCCTTGTAATCCCGTTCTTCAATTTCTTTTTCAAGAACATCAAGCGGTGTGTCGATCCCCTTTGTTTGGTTTTCCTTAAACCGCCGTACTGCCCGTTCATGGACACTGGCAACCAAGAAGATCTTCACTTCAGCATTTGGCAAAACCGTTGTTCCGATATCCCGACCGTCCATTACGATTCCGCCAGCTTCCGCAATTTCTTGTTGGCGCTTGGTTAATTCAGCCCGCACACTTGGTTGAGCGGATACCAATGAAACATTATTGGTAATTTCAGGAGTCCGAATTGCTTGGGTAACTTCTTCATCGTTCACAAAAACCCGTTGTTCAGGTTCAGCCGGAACAAACCGGATTTCAATTGTTTTAAGCAATTCCTTTAATGCCTGGTCATCATCCAACTTAACGTGATTTTTTAACGCCGCAAAGGTTACTGAACGGTACATTGCCCCCGTATCACAGTAAATAAAATGTAATTTCTTAGCAACGATCTTTGCAACGGTACTTTTCCCTGCCGATGCCGGTCCGTCAATTGCTACTTGAATTTTCTTCATTAAATAAACCTCCTGATGTTTCTTTCAAAAAAATTGAGGTCGCGACCTTCGTCTGACCTCGAATTAATTTATTATTTGACCCGAACTTGTTGTCCTGGCTTAAGTTCTGTTCCAGCAAGTCCTGGATTCAATTGCAATAATTGTTGAACGGTTAATCCGTTATTAACAGCTACCCGGTAAATTCCTTGACCAGCACCAACTGTTGCATACCCATTGCCGCCACCTTGTTGTTGGTTATTGGCTTGATCTTGAGTCTGATTTTGTTGTCCCTGGTTCGTGTTATTCTGTTGGGTTTGATTTGTCTGAGCTTGGTTGTTATTTCCTTGCTGAGCATTCGTTTGCTGTTGATTATTATTTTGTTGCTGTGCAGGTTGACTTACGACTGAGCTAGCTTTCTTTTCATCCTTTTTCTTGTCATCCTTCTTTGATGACTTCTTTACAACTTTCTTGGATGAGGATTTCTTCTTTTTCTTTGATGAAGATACAACTTCGATCTTGTCGCTGTGCGTTGTATGTTGCTTAGCCGTTTTTTGCGATAAAAAATAAAGACCTACCACACCAATAATGATAATAATAAACACGACCAGCAATGACGTCGTTAACGCCGTATTTTTCTTGGTATTTTGACGTCTTGCAGTCCGTGATAAGTTGCCTTGTTCGTCTTTTTCTTCTTCAAAAGTACTTTCCCAAGGCTTCTTTGCATGGTCATTTGACTTTTTTTGACTCAAAATTACACCCCATATCTAAAACGTGTCCTCAAATATCTTACCACACCTCAAAATAATTTTACCATACTAAATTTATTTTTCTTGTGCAAATAATTCTGCAAGAACCTGACGATAATTCTGCATTTTGATTGTTGATCTCGGTTCCGCTTGTTCTTGTTTTTCCAATCCAAGCAACGCGACATCCACCGGCCCACTTTGGCAACACTTTTCATTATGTTGAACGGTTCGGTCTTCCTTAAATGCATCTAAAATGAATTGGCGTTTGCATTGATCAGTATGAATATATGCAATCATCTGATTGAGGGCTGCCGATTTATCTTGCCGATGCTTCGTAAAAAAACTTTCAAGCCGTGGAAGCGAAATTTTGGTATTGATAAACGCCTTCAAAAATTGATGATTCTCATCTTGAAGGTCCTTTAATAATTCCGGATGATGATAATAATAGTCGATCTCATTTTTTTGCGGCGCCGAATCGATCTGCATTGTATACTGCAAACTCTCATCTCCCGGAACATACAATAGGATCGCAATACTTTGCTGACCATCCCGTCCGGCCCGTCCAATTTCCTGAACGTAACTTTCAAGGTCTGCCGGTAAATGATAGTGGATCACATACCGGATATCCTTTTTATTAACGCCCATTCCGAATGCACTCGTTGCACAGATCACGTCCAACTGATTTTCAATGAACTGATGCTGAATTGAGAACCGGTCTTCCAAGTTCAGATCGGCATGGTAGGCTGCAACCCGTAAACTCGTCTTCCGCGATAAAAATTCAACAATTTCATCCGCCTTTTTCTTACTTGAAAAGTAAATCAATCCCGGTCCTTGAATCGTAGTTACCAATTCAAGCAACCGGTCATTCTTCGCCGTTTCTGACTCGACTTCTTCAACATTCAAAAAGATATTCGGCCGGTCAATCGAATAGCGAATCACTTGCGAATCATCTTCAAACCGTAATTGTTTTTTGATCGCCATCTCAACATCAGGCGTTGCCGTGGCGGTCAAAGCTAACGTTAACGGTTGCCCAAGCAGTTGCCGAATCTTTCCTAAAATCAAATAATCCGGTCGAAAATCTGGTCCCCATTTGGCAATACAGTGGGCTTCATCAACCACCAGCAACCCAATTTGCAACCGCCGGATCTGGCTAAAAATCAGTTCATTTTGCAAAATTTCCGGTGAAGCAAAAATAAACTGGTAATTCGCTAAATTATGTAACACAAAATCGCGTTCTTGCCCGGTTAGTTTTGAAGTCAATGCCACCACTTGCGAAATTCCACTATACTTCATTTGTTCAACCTGATCTTGCATTAATGAAATCAGTGGTGAAATGATCAAAACCCGTTGGTGAGTAAATTTTCCATAAAGCTGATAACATAATGACTTTCCCGTCCCTGTCGGTAAAATCGCCAGGGTTGAATGGCCTTCAACTAAACTCGTTAACGTTTCAGCCTGGCCCGGTTTAAAATCTTTAAAGCCGAATTCTTGCGTTAACGTTTGCTGTAATTTCGTTTTAATTTCATTTTCATTCATTGATTTCACCATGCGTTTTCATAATTGCGTAAAGACGAAACTTCAAAAACGGCATTTCAACGCCCTGTTGTTGCAATTCAGCATACCGCCACTGATCAATCTCGGTCCCCGCATAGACCTTTGCCAAAGTTTTCAAATCCGATTCACGTAAAATTTTTTCATACGGAAAATCGGGCCGGAAAATTGCCAAGACTTGCAAGTGTTCCTCAATCGTACTGCGCCGCAAGCGCCGAATTTGGATAATTTGGTCAACTGTTTTGCCTGCGTTAAACAACATTGCGGTTTGCTGAATCGTCGGGGTCAATGCGCCGGGTAAAGCGGCAACCTGAACAAGTTGACTGATTTTAAGGTTTGACCGTGCCTGAACAAAGGCCGCAAACTGGAATGCGAGATCCCGCCACGTCCACGAAACCTCTCGCGGACAAATTCCAAGTTGGGAGGCAATCTGACCATCTGACAATCCATTTTGGGGATGCCCAACTAATTTAGCAGTAAAAAGATCGGCTTTGGCAGGATCACATTGATCTAAGAATTGCTCAAGGCATTTTGAAACTTCTGCCGCAAGCGTTTCAAAGGAGTTAACTTGCAACCAGCTTTTAATTAGGAACTGCGCCTTTAAGTTCTGATTCGCAACGTAATAGTTTGAATTGTGATAACGATATTCCGAAGCAACCTGAATCATCAATAATAAGATTGCTTGCCACAGCTGGTAATCAAACTTTTGATTCAGCTCCGGATGCTCGGCAAACGAATACGGCGTTTGCTTTGTCGCAAGCACTTCCTGTCCGTGAGAAGTCAATTGTAATCCCTGGGCTGAAGAATGTAACCAGTTTTGGGCAATCAGACCATCGATCGCATCATCAAATTTTTTTACATCCAACCGCGGAACGGCGTTTAAGTAGTCCAAATAATGGTACCGTAGTCCCCAAAACAGGGTGGAGCCCGTCCGCTTATTAGTTAAAATCTGTCGTAAAACCGTTACTTTTCGCGGCTGCTGTTGATCAAAAAAATGGAGAAGATGCCAGTCAGTCATTATGGTGCCTCCTTTCATGTTATGAATATCAAAATTATAGCATTTTTATCAGCTGATTGGCTTTTGAAAGGATAATAAAAAGACCATTAATCGGCCTTTTAAAAATCAATTAACGCGTAACCGTTAACCCTTTTCTTAATTTTGGAACCAGTAGAGTTGTTAAGCCGCCAATCACGATTCCTTTGATCAAATTAAACGGTACAACCCCGAGCAAAACCATTTTAACAAGCGGAATGGTAATTTTCATTCCTAAAACTTTAATGTACAACGGAGTAATGACCCAGTAATTGGCAGCCGCCATGATTACCGTCATTCCCAACGTTGCAACCATAATTGCTTGAATATAATGTTGGGTACCCGCTTTTGAGAAATAATTAAAAATTTCGATAAAGACCATCAACGCAATTGCATCCGCCAGAACGCCAATCAAATTACTGATCGCCATTCCTGCCAAAATCAGGTGTAAGAGTTCTTTAATGAGCAGTGCAACATAACCATCTTTGCGTCCAAAAATCAAAAATGCTAGTAAAATTGGAATTCCGGAAAAATCCAACGTCATGTAAGGTACGATTGGAATAATTGGAATCGCGATGTACATCAAGAGGTATGCCATCGCTCCTAAAAGCGCTGCAATCATTAAATTTCGCCATGATTTTTTCATAAAAAAATCCTCCTAAATCAAATTTAGAAGGAGATACATGCAAATAGCCTGACATTGCTGCCAGTTGCAAATCTTTTTGTATCTTCTTCCATCCAGACTTTACTGTCGGTATCGGAATTTCACCGGTTCGATCCTTACGGAGTAGCGGACTATCACCGCCGGTCGGGAATCACACCCTGCCCTGAAGACATTCAGATTATTATTTAATTTAAATTAATTCTAATTTTAAATTCCTTAGTTGTCAAAGTTAAAATCGTTTTCCCTCGACCAATTTTTCAAGGTTGCGGATTTCATTGTGCGATAACGGCCGGAATTGACCTGCCGTCAACCCATCAAGCGTCAGGAAACCATACTTTTCGCGTTTCAGCTTTTTCACCGGATGGCCAACCTTTTCAAGCATCAACTTTACCTGGTGATACCGACCTTCATGAATCGTTAATGATACAATTGCCGTATCACTGCGTTTATCGCTTGATAAAATCTTTGCCTTGGCCGGTGCTGATTTATGCTTAGCATCCAACTTCACGCCTAAACGCAAATGTTTTAAATCATCATTCGTTGGAATTCCTTTAACCTTTGCCACATAGGTCTTTTCAATTTTGTACCGCGGATGCATCAGCATATTCGCCAATTTACCATCGTTCGTCATGATCAATAATCCGGAAGTATCATAATCCAACCGGCCAACCGGATACAGCCGGACTGGAATGTCGCTAAAGTAATCCGTAACAACTTTCCGTCCCTTATCATCTTTGGCTGCTGAAATCACCCCACGTGGTTTATAGAAAAGAAAGTACTCTTTCGTTTCGGCCTGTTCAATTAATTTGCCATTAACTTCAACCGCATCGTTGCCCGTTACCTTCGTTCCTAACTGGGTGACAACTTTCCCGTTGACCTTCACTTGGCCATCCAAAATCATCCGTTCGCTGGCTCGGCGTGAAGCAACCCCTGCTTGCGCCATTACCTTTTGCAATCGTTCTGCCATTATTCTTCCTCCTTTCCAATCGTTTTTTCAAATAATTCCATTAAATCGTTTGGATCACTTTCATTATCATTCGACTCATCTGCTTCATCTTGCGGAAGCGGCGGTAACTCATCCAATGACTTGATTCCAAAGTGATCAAGAAACTTCTCCGTCGTTGAATATAAAATTGGCCGTCCGGGAACATCCAACCGGCCGTCTTCCTTGATCAGTTCCAACGCCATTAATTTTTGAATCATTCCGCTCGCCTTGACACCGCGAATTTCTTCAATATCGATCCGGGTAATCGGCTGCTTATACGCAATAATCGCCAGGGTTTCAATTGCTGCCTGCGAAAGCGTGGTCGTTGCCGGAGCTTCAAAGTAGCTTTTGATCAACGGGGCAAACGCCTTTTTAGTCGTAAACTTAACCGTTTCACCCGTTTGAACCAATTCAAAACTGCAAGTTTTATCAGTATTATACTTTTTTATCAGTAATTTTAACTGTTCATTGATCGCCGGCTTTAACAAGCCCGTTAAATGAGCAAGATCGGTAATCGAAATGCCTTCATTTCCGCTTACGAAAATCAGACTTTCAACCTTTGCTTGGTTTGACAGCATTTTTCGTTCCTCTTTCTAAGATGATTGGGCCTAATTGGGTCGTTTGACTAACGGTTACCGCGCCCCGTTTAGTTAATTCAAGCAGCGCAAGAAAGGTGGTTACCAGTTGTTCAGCTTCGACTTGGTCACCAAATAGACTTTGAAACTCAAGCGGCTGGGCGGCCTCCTGAATTCGTTGCTGCACCCGTTTGATCTCACCCTTAATGGTGTATTTCTCAGTTTCAAGTTTCCGGCGAACCGGTTTGGCAATTTTCCGCTGAGCAATCATTCGAGCAAACGCCCGTTGCAACATTTCCGTTGATAATTCTTCATCTGACAACTTACCAAGTTTAGCGTCTGCTGGAATCGCTGCTTGCTCACGTGAATACTGCTTTTGCCGCTCAGTCGCAAGGGCTTGTAACTGGGCCCCAGCATCCTGAAATGTTTGGTGAAGAATCAATTGCTGAACTAACTCTTCCCGTGGATCCTCATAGTCTTCTTCGAATTCCTCTGCTTGTTCCTGTTCAGTGGGCAACAACATTTTGCTCTTAATGTTTAACAACATTGCTGCCATAACTAAATACTCCCCAGCAACATCGAGCTGCAACGTCTGCATTTGATGTAAGTAATCGATGTACTGGGCAGTAATTTCAGCCATTGGAATGTCATTGATATCCATCTTGTTTTGCCGAATTAAATGCAATAACAAATCCAACGGGCCTTCAAATTTTTCAACTTTGAACGTTAATTGATGATCATTATTCGTGTTTGCTTTCATTTTGGTGTTCCCATTTTGCAATAATTGAAGCAACGTCGAGGCTGCCCATCATCTTACAATCAGGATATTGATGAGCGACTTCATCTAATACCCGATTGTACGCAATTTGGCTCCGTTCTGACGGTGACAGTGCAATTTGCCGAATCACGACAATCTCATCACTGACTTCGACCCCAACGATTCCGCTAAAATTCCCATTTTCATTACGCCATAAATAAAGAACCCGACTATCGTCATCCTGATACCAGGAAATTTCAGCTTCAAGACGGTTAACGTCCTTTAATCCGGGGATAAAGGACAACAGCCCCATCGCGATTTTCTTATAGTCGCTCTTATACTTAACTAACATTTTAAATCTTCTATAAATGCTTTCCTCTTATGCAAGGATATAACCTTTTTACGTTAATGTACCATATTTCAATCTGAATGACAAAAAGGTTAATTTTGGTCATTTAAAATCAATAAGCCATCTTCTTGGTGAACAAGGCCCGCCTTCATCAAGTGACCAACGGCCCGTTTAAAGGCACCTTTGCTGATTCCGAAGTATGCCTTGATTTCGTCCGGCTGACTTTTATCCGTATATGGCAACACGTGAGCTTGAGAATGCTGTAAAGCTGCTAAAATCATTTGGGCATCATCGCCAATGGCTTCAAATGCCCGCGGTTTCAACGATAAGTTAAGTTCGCCGCGACTGTTAATCCCAATCACCCGCGCATTGACAACTTCGCCCAACCGCGGTTCAACTTCCCGCTCGGATGGATGAATAAATCCTAACTGGTAATCATTTGTAATTACGTGCGTTCCCGTGATTTTTAACATATAGACCGTTGCAGTTACGTCCTTATTTTTCATTGAAGCATCCGCTTTATCGCTGACTCCGTGGAACATTGAATCCGTTGCAAGTTTACCCCAAATTCGACCCTTATCGTCAACTGATAATGCAACCATTAACCGGTCACCTTTTGCTGGCCAAAGTTCAGCCATTGCCGGCATATCATCCATCGAAACGACAACGTCTTTATTCGGCAAACCAATATTGACAAAGACACCCAAATTGCGTTGAACCTTAACAACCGTTCCCCAAGCATACTTATCGATCCCGCTTTTCGGTGGATTCTTCGTTAGTTGAAGTTCATGGTTTTCATTTTCATAAGCCCACCCGGAGATTTTTGATCCCATCTTCGGCATCTTGATCAGTTCACTTTTATCCAATTTAAATGTCAAGCCGTCAATTTGCGCAAAAATAAATTCGTCATTTTCATCCGTTACCGTTGCCGTAACGTTCTGTGCCATAATATCCTTTAACATGTCTTCACCTTTTTACCTATAAACTTAAATGCAACAATGAAATAATTACAAAGGTAATTCCGCTCGCAATTACCGGCCCCGCAGCGATTCCCTTAAAGAGAACCACTCCAAGAATCGTCCCAAATACCAGCGCAACCGTGACCTGCGGCGAAACTGATAACTGGTTGACACCCCATTTTGAGAGGATTGCAACTAAGATTCCGCATCCAATCGCAACCCAGCCGCCAGGTGATTTAAAAACATCAATTAGATCCTTGAACCCAATCTGGCCGGTCGCAATCGGAATTAAAATTGAAATTGAAATAATCGTAACGCCCCAATTGATCCCTTTACTATGGATCGTTTCCATCCACTTTTGCGCAAACGGCAATAATTTCAATAACATCACAACCACCGTTGCAAAAATCAATGAATTATTCTTTCCAAAAATCGCGACTGCTAAAATTAATGCTAAAAACAGCCAACTTTCCATCGTTAATTCCTCGTTTCAAAATCTAATACTCCCTATTCTAACGGAATTAACGCTTTTTTTCAAAATTGCTTAAGATAAAAAAAACTTCACTCCGTATCCGGAGCGAAGATTTGGTCGATATTCTTTCACTCACCTACTAGAATGAAAGCTCCTTCATCAACCATCTTTAGTGTAGTTCCATTGGTTCTAATTTCCAAGGATTTTGCCTGGGTAAAAAGTTTAACTAAAATTGTATTGATTATCTTCGGAAGTAACTGTAGTATTTTAAGGGTAGGATTTATATATTTAGGAGGAATCATTTTGAATCATACAATTTCATATTCTCAGTTAGATAACCAAGAGAAATTGTTGGTTGATAATCAAGTGGCCAACAAGTCAAAGAAAGCAGTTGTTGCTTGGCTTCTTTGGTTATTCTTGGGTTGTTTTGGTGCACATCGCTTTTATATGGGAAGAACTGGTACAGCGGTTGTAATGTTGATTCTTTCATTAACATTTTTTGGTACAATCATCTCAGTTCCATGGATGATTATCGATGCTTTCAGAATTCAAGGATGGATTCACCAAAACCAAGAACAAATCGAACAAGAAGCGATTACTCAAGTTCTTGCCGGTAGAAATATTAAAGCTCAAAACAATTAAAATTAAAGGCTTTCAAAGTGAAGGCCTTTTTATTATTACAATTTCTGTTGCTGATAATCATAATTACTGATATAATACTAGCTGTTACGGAGAGTTGGCAGAGTGGTAATGCAGCGGACTCGAAATCCGCCGAACCGGCTATAACCGGCGCGCAGGTTCAAATCCTGTACTCTCCTTTTTGATAAATCTTATCCTTTACTTGAACACCGTAAAACGTTGATTTTACGGTGTTTTTGTTTTTCTTAATTCATATGTTTTCGTATATTTTTGAAATTTTGTTGCACACTCACCCAATTTTGACGAGTTTGAAAAGCCGAAAATTATCTATAATAATACAAAAAAGTTCACCACGCATATGTGATGAACTTTTCCAGTTACGTAGAAGCAAGGTTATTTATGTTGCATCGTAACTTTCCAAATTAAAAAATTGCAGATGTAACAAATGACAGTAAATTCCATGAGATATGAAATACCGTATTTACCCGCCAATCCTTTGTTCGATAATACAACAAACATAATACTGCACTAATTAATGCATATGCAGTTATATTTAGTATGAAAGAAATTAACGATTGGTTTGTTGATATCATATGAGCACATACAAATAGCACTGTGCTAATTGTTCCTAAAATAACTGGATGTTGGGTATTTCCCATTATCCCCGTTCGAAATGTACCTTCTTCAACGATTGGAGCAATTATCACCCCTAATATTGTCATTACCCATTTTGTACTTTGGCCTTTTAACAGATGATTAATCAATTGTTGATTAGCCGACGTGCTTGAAAAATGTGATATAACCTCCTCTACAATAAGTAAAACAATCAACGCGAGGACAATAAATTTAATATATTTGGAAAAACGAGATGGTTTTACATTGATTAATTTTTGATACCACATTTGAAGAAAAATAACCCCTATTACTGATACCAATAATAAAATTATCCCTATTAGAGCTTTAGTTTTAATTAACACAAATGCTAAACCTAACTGTTCTACAAAAAACATCAAGATAAGCAAAAATTTACAAAACGCCTTTTTTATATTCATATTCACTTTTCTCCCTCAATAAAATATGTAATTACTTATGTTACTAATATAGCATATCAAAAAAGCTCACCACGCATATGTGATGAACCTCATGAGTAGTCTCAGTATTACTTAATATCCAATTCTGATTTTAAACGATTAACCGCTGATTCTAATACTTTTGAACTTCTACATGTTATTAGATTTAATGATATAGAAATAACATTATTGCCCTTAGTTAAATCATAGGGCAACCCTTCACAAGTTGTTTTGGTCTTAACTAAAAGAACAGTAAATTTAAGACTTATCAAATGAGTACTTAATCCTTTAATTTTTATATCGGCTATATCATCAAAATTAATCTTCTTTGCATTTCCTGGTTCAACCTTACCCGCCATTCCGTTAAACTCATATTTCATAGTCTTACGAAAAAAAATAACCCGGTGATCAAAATCAATCTTTAATGGCGAGCTAATTGCCGCACGGAAGGTAAAAATTACACAAACCAAAATCCCGAAAAGTGCAAGTTCTATTATATTCATCAGTGTAGAATGAAGAAAAAACTTAACAATAAGCAAAATAGGTAAACAACTAAAAAGACATATATAACACGTAAAGAATAGCCACTTAATTGAAGATTCTTCAGCAGTAAATTCATCCTTTTTCAAAGCAAATACTCCCTCACTAAAAATATCAAAACATTTAGTATTATTTAATATCCAATTCTGATTTTAGACGTTTAATCGCATTATCTAAATCCTCTATGCTTTTGCTGGTCGGAAAATATAAATTAGCGGATACCGTCATTCCATCATTAATCGTCATCCCTGTTTTCTCATGCGGTTCTTTGACATCAATATTAATCATCCGATATATACTTTCTCGACTAACAGAAATTTTTGAAATTTCATCAAAACGAACATCCGTCGCTCGCTTACTAAACAAAACCGGATTTTTTACAGTGATCATATTTTTGTCGAAATCAAACACTAATACGGACTTAGCAAACAAAAGCCAAATGCATATTCCCAGTGAAACAACTAATCCTAATCCAACACCAATTACAGCAATCCACATACAAGCCTGAAACACTAACTTTGGACTATCAGACCTGTTAGAGTAGCAAAACCAAAATATAACTGCAAATGCAACGATAGCAATTAACCATTTAACAAAAGATTGATGAATTTTATACTTGTTTTTCATTTAAAATCCCCCTATATTTTTATATAACTTCGGAATTATATCAAACATCAAAATAAATATCAAAAAGCGGGACACATTCATAATGAGCATGTCCCGTCTAGTAATTTAATATTCAATTACATTTATATTCATTTTTCTTTAATAAATTATGTACATACAAAAAACTCACCGTTAATTAAGCAAAACGGTGAGGATTCATGAGTAATTGTTGATCAAATATAGTTGGGTTAGTTTCGTGTAAAGACTGACCAACAAAAATTGAACGGAAAGCAAGTGGCCTACTTTCCACTTAGAATTATATATGATTAGGCCAGTTAGTCAACAATTTTATTATTGTAAAATTATAGATAAATAATATATTGAATAAATGCTGTTATTCATGTGACAGTTCTTCTAATACCAGCCTAACGTCTTCATTTGAAAACACATTATCAGCATTTTGAGCCTTCATTTTCTCAACATCCATCAATTCTGATAAGTTAACTGGAAAATCTTCTTCACGATTTCCGTTATATTTAGGAATCTTTTCTCCTTCAATCTTTATCATTTAACACACCTCTCATCCATACTAATTCTTTATCTTATCTTTGTCCATTACCTTTGACACATAATGCTGATTCCATCCATTCAAAATTCAGTATTGTATGTGCCTGGATATACTGAAATAACATATCTTTACTCAATTCTTTTCGCGCTAACTTTAATGAAACATTATACAACTCTTTATTATCATAAATTTCAAATTGATATCCATTATTTTCTAAATACGTTAATGCTGTAATTAGTGCCGTTCGTTTGTTTCCGTTAAAAAACATTTGCTTTGTCGCAATTGTGTACCAATAATATGTTGCACGACTAAGAATTGTGGGATAATAATAATCTATTCCAAATCCACCTTGTTCAACTTGATTTACTAAGGAGTCTAATCCTTCTTTATCTTTAGGACCATAAAGATATTCTTCTCTAAACATCTTTTCAGATCTTTCATTATAATTCACCAAATCATCATATTCTACTTTTATATGATTAATTCGATGAACTAACCATACATCCCACAACTCATTTTCATACAAGAATTTTAACTCGTATTCATTAGCCGTATTTTTTACTTTATTTAATTTTAACCTCCAATGTTTTTTATCCACCTTTGACAAGTTAACACTTTTAGCAAACATCCTTTTAAATTCATTTTTTTGTTTTATTGAATTTGGTCCCACTAATAGCAATTCCCCTGAATATTTAGTCATATGAAATAACTCTCCTATTCTTCATCCAACAAATATCCCTCAACATTTTCCCGAATTTCATCGTCCAGCTGCGGTAATTCCTTTTTCAAAATAATTGCACTATCTTTTACATCTAATACCAATTTGGCATTTCGTAAATCATCAATTCCAATTTCCTTTAAAATTTCACGCGGAATCAACACTCCCTGCGCATTTTCCCACTTGTATAAATTAACTAAAATTGACATCTAAATCTCCCCTGACATATTTCGTGATGGTATCTTTTTTAGAATGGTATCATTATCAAAATATGAAAGCAAATCAATCTTTTTAACTTTTTATTGATCTGCTGCATCCTGGCTTTCCTTCTTAACCCGCTCAATTTCATCTTCAAAACCGCTTAAAGCAGCAAACGGCAAAAAGATTGCAGCGCGCTCAGCCATTGGCATCCGCGGATGAGCTTGTGATTGATGATATGGGATTTTAATAATTTGCCGGTAATCGTACTTCATTTTGTCCCTCCTAAGCTAGATGACCGCCAATTTGCAGGTTACGCCGGCGAGTCATCGAAATTTCTTGAAGATCCATTGCCTTGTAAATTGCGTTTTGACCAAAACGATCCTTAATTGTTAAAATCGCATTTTGGCAATCCATTTCACGCTGCTCGTTATACTGAGATTGATCACGTGGTTTATCTTGCAAGAAAAGATCAGTTTGTTCGTACTCCTGAAAATCATCAGCCGCCATTTCATCGATCACCTCTTCAGCCGTAATTGTGATTCGCCGGATTAAATAACGCGGGTCAACGTAGTCATCAAAAAGCTGTTGCAAGGCTTTTCGAATAACGGAATTTGCATTTGTCGGATGTGACAATTCAATGCTTTTTCGAATTGAATGCGGGCGTTTGCGACCAAACCGGTCAATTTCGACCTCATCAACATTTGAAACCAAACCAAATGTTTTTTCATCATAGTGAATACTTAAGTTTAATTCTTGAGCAAGCTGATGAGTTCCTGCCAACTTCAACGCAATCTCATCACTCATTTCACTTAGGATCACCTGACTTTGCGCAAACGTGTATGGTTTCATTAATAGCTGGCCCACACACAGACAATGCTGTTTCGGCTCATACGCCTTAATATCTTGAATCGTTAATGGTTCGTAGCCCCAGGCATGATCAATTAAAATCTCTGCATTCTTGCCAAAAGTTCGGTACAGCAATTCATCATTGTACTGGTCATTCAACTTTAACTGATTAGCAGAACATGCCGCAATTTCTCCCATAGTATGAATTCCCAGCTTATCTAGCCGGCGTGCATAACCCTTTCCAACCCGCCAAAAATCTGTGATCGGCTCATGATTCCATAACAGCTTGCGGTATTGCATGCCATTTAGTTCTGCAATTTTGACACCATGCTTGGTGGGCGTCATATGCTTAGCTAAAATGTCCATTGCGACCTTTGCCAAGTATAGATTAGTCCCAATTCCAACCGTCGCTGTTAACCCCGTCTCATGATAAACATCATCAATGATTTTTTCAGCCAATTCCCGCGCTGTGCAATCATATACCTTTAGATACGGCGTAACATCAATGAACGCCTCGTCAATTGAATAAACATAAACATCTTCCGGCGCAATGTACCGCAAATAGATACCGTAAACCTGAGCACTGACCTCTTCATAATATTTCATCCGCGGTCGCGCAATCACATAATCCAAACCAGTTGCGGGATTCGATCGAACTTCTTTCCGGTCGACCGAATAATCTTTCAATCGATGACCAACCACCTGCCGCTTTCGGCGATAATTAAAATCATCAACCTTCTGTTTGACCTGAAATAGCCGTGGCCGACTGCAAATTCCAAAGCTTTTCAATGCCGGTGAAACCGCAAGACAAATCGTCTTATCTGTCCGACTTTCGTCAGCAACTACCAAATTTGTATGTAATGGATCATAATTCCGCATAATACATTCAACGGAGGCATAAAATGACTTCAAATCAATGGCGATGTAACTTTTGCGTTTCATGTTTTCCTCCTTATCGAACATATGTTTGTTTTTACAAATTATAATATAGCATATTCTTTTTCGAAAAACATCTATAAATAATATTTATTTAAGCGATTTGAATTTATGATTCATAAAATCCTTATTTTTAATAATTTTTTATTCACATGAAATTTTAAAATTCGATATGCTAATCATCGTGTTTAAAAACGCATACTAGAGAAATGAGAGGAGATCA
This sequence comes from Ligilactobacillus aviarius, assembly GCF_001654615.1. Classification (GTDB taxonomy): domain Bacteria; phylum Bacillota; class Bacilli; order Lactobacillales; family Lactobacillaceae; genus Ligilactobacillus; species Ligilactobacillus aviarius_B. The sequence goes on along the minus strand of NZ_LWUD01000016.1, from coordinate 115,032 downwards.
TAATGGATCATCAAATTGAAATCCAACACCCGTGGCTCGCTTTGATGGGCCCAATTATCGGGGCGTTCGTTGGAATGCTTTCCGAAACTTCACTAAACATTGCACTTCCGCAATTGTCGCAGAGCCTTAACATCGGCAACGCGACCCTTCAGTGGATCGTTACCGGTTATATGCTTGTAATCGGAATTATCCTTCCACTTTCAAGCCTCTTAACTAAATGGTTTACGACCCGGCAAATCATCACTACCGGCATCGGCGCATTATCGATTTTAATGATCGGTTTCCGCTTACAACATCACCATCTCAAACGCACGCCTTAAATTCACTTGAAATTTATGAATCAGCCGATGAGAGCACGATCATCAACACTCTTCAACAGATCGTCGGCGCAATCGCAACCGCAACCAGCCTACTTCAAATAGGGATCTCCGCTTCTCATGGTGCAAGCAGTGCAGTGGCCTTTACACACGGGGTTCACAATAGAATCATCTTTACGGTCGTGCTCGCTGTAATTGGATTATTAATTGCGTTGTCGATTAATAATAAGAATGAATTGCGGCATTAAAATTTGATTGAATATTTAGCACCGGTGAAAAGATCATCGGTGCTAATTTTAGTAAATTATTTTGGTATTTTTTCTAAATAACTTGACGGATGTGACATTTCGAATATTATTGTTTTGAACTTTGTGATAATTCATGTAGAACCATGAAGGAGGGATTGTCATGCACATGAAATTAGTTATGATATGTGCCCTTTTTATTTCTATGATTATATCAATATATGTAGTTTTCCATCCTCAACTTAAAGAATCAAAACTCTTCATTGACCGCCTACCGGCTCAATCAATATTAAATTTTTTAACAAATGAGTTTGCTATTTTCACAGCCCCATTATTATTTTTCATTATTATTTTTTTCCTATTTGTTAGAATTTTGGAAATACTACCGATTAAACTTAATCTTGAAAACCAGGCAAATGCAACTTTACTTGCTACTATATTTGCCGGAAGCATCACTCTAATATCAATAATAGTCACTGCACTACTTAAGTATTATTCAAAAAAACAAGATCGAATTGTCAAAATTCGTTCTGAAATGAATTGGAGAAATAAATTAATTAAGATCGAAACTAAACCCTCTTTAACTATTAATGACATCCTTGAATTAAATTCTTTTATCAATCCGTACCATAAAGAAAAAAACATCGATTACTTCATAAACAAAGTATGTACGCATGTTGTAAAAGATCATTTATTAAAGCGTTATCCCAATAATTCAAAGATTAAACGTGACCTGAAAGAATTCCAGAAAATAAAAAAGAAACTGATAAATATACCGAAATGCTGCCACTGGAAACAATAAAAAAGCATGATGAAACTATCTTTGATTTAAGAATAGACGACATAATACACGAAAAACTTGATTCTAATGAAAGTCAGGTGATTCGTGAATGTGCTCATGCTCTATTAAAAAATGACTGGGAACTCAACGTGAAATAGGTTTGAATTTTATGAACTTTTCCTTCTAGAAACATGTCCACATCGTTGATTGATTGTTAGAAGAATAAAATTTAATGAAATCCATTAGTCCGTTTAAAGTGGTTGATGAATTTTTTGTACATTTTAAACTAGCGAAAGTATTAAATGATTTATTATAAATTTAGATTTATTTAAAAATTTAAATAACTTCAATTTGATTGTTACTTCTCGCAACGAAAGTCTGGGAGCAGCGAAAGTTAGGAGATATATTTTCAAAAATTCGTAATGCCTTTGTAGGTAAAGTTACTGATTATTATGTCGATCGTGGTTTTATTTATTTGGAATCTAATAATATAAAAAATGGCGGGATTAACCTAAATACAAAAAAGTATATAAACAATGAGTTTTATTATCAGCAAAAAGAAAAGTGGTTACATACAAATGATATTGTAATGGTCCAATCAGGTGATGTGGGTCAAACTGCTGTAATTCCTTCTAATCTCAACAATACAGCCGCACATGCTTTAATAATGTTTCAAGAAATAGATTCAAATATTAACCCTTATTTTTTAAATTACCAATTTCAATCATATAGATGTATTAAACAAATTCAGATTATTTCAAAAGGTAATACTGTAAAACATGTATTAGCTTCCGATATGAAAGAATTTACAGTATTCTTAGCTTCGCTTAAAGAACAAATTAATGTTGCTGATTTTTTGAATAAATTGAATAGAATTATCGATTTATATGAACGAAAAGTTAAACTGCTTTTACAAATAAAAAAATACCTTTTGAATAACTTGTTCTCAGAAAAGGAATATCCCGATTTAAGATTTAAATATTCTAAAAAGGACAACTGGAAAAAGATTAGTTTAAGTAGTGTCTTAACTTATAAGAACGGAAAAGCACACGAGAAAGAAATTAATAACAAGGGAAATCTAGATTTGGTTATGATGAATTCGATAACAACCGAAGGAAGACTCATAACAAAAAAGAAAATTTTTTCACCACAAGATACTCTTAGCAAAAATGACATTGTAATTGTTTTATCAGATATTGCCAAAGGTGAACTTATTGGAAAATCTAGTGTAATTCCATGTGATGATCAGTATGTTTTAAATCAAAGAATTGGATGTCTCCGACCAACTTCAAATATTGATTCTTTTTTTGTAAGTAAATATATTAATCAAAAAAGTCAATATTTTAAATCTCATGCGGCAGGAACATCACAAATTAATCTATCAAAGTCAGATGTTTTAAATTGTACTATATATATTCCCAACATCGATGAACAGCATTACGTTTCTAATTTTATTATCAATATAGAAAAAAATATTAACTTTTATAAAGATAAAAAACAATGTTTTATTGAAATTAAAAACACACTTTTAAACAACATGTTCATCTAACAACTTAACCTCCTCATAATAAAAATTGGCTTTTGCCAAAAATTTATTATGGGAGGTTTTTCTTATGTCAAGAAGAACAAAATCACAATACTTACATGAATACTTTAAGTCATGGGTAAAACTTTATAAGGTCGGTGCGATTCGCGATGTAACCCTTCAAAAATATTGGGTAACATATCGTAAAATCAAAGGACTTGCACCTACTTTGATGATGAAGGACTTGAATCGTCAAACATATCAAAAACTACTTAATGACTATGCTGTTAATCATGAACGCCAGACAGTAATGGATTTTCATCATCAGGTTAAAGCTGCAATTTTAGATGCTTATGATGATGGAATTATCAAGCATGATCCTACTCGGCGCGCAATCATTAAGGGGAAAGATCCGAAGAAAAAGAAAACTAAATTTTTAAGTGAATTTGAACTGAAATTGCTAATCAAAGAGCTTGAGTTAGGAGATAAACCATCAATTGATTGGTTAGTCCTACTGATTGCAAAAACAGGTCTTCGGTTTGCAGAAGCCCTTGGCGTGACTCCAGATGACTTTGACTTTGAAGAACAAACTTTGTCAGTAACTAAGACTTGGAATTATAAAGATAAAAACGGTGGTTTTCAACCAACAAAAAATAAATCTTCAGTCCGAAAAATTCAATTGGACTGGAAATTATGTATGCAATTTAGTGGTTTGATTAGAAATCTGCCTGCGAATAAACCAATTTTTGTAACTAAAAGAATATACAATTCAACGGTCAATTTCTTTCTTGAAAAGAAATGCAAGCATGCAGGAGTTCCTGTAATCTCGGTTCATGGATTGCGGCACACGCATGCTTCGCTTCTTTTATATGCCGGAGTTTCAACTGCAAGTGTTGCTAAACGGTTGGGACATGCAGATATGACAACTACTCAAAGCACATACATTCATATAATTGAAGAGCTTGAGAATCAAGATAACGACAAAATCATGCGTCATTTAGCTGCATTGTAAAAAATAACACCTCGCCATTTTGACGAGGTGTTTGTTAGATGAACATAGTGTTTAGGAGAGTCTTTTTAATTTCAGTGAGATGTTGTTGTTTATTTTCGTATAAAGTAAGAAGTTTATTAATAAAGTTTATTAAATGACCTACTTTACATTGTTCTAAATTTTGACCAGGTATCCGATATTTTAAGTCTAATAAATCTGAAACTTTGATTGTTCTACCATCTCTGATACCATATGTTACTTTTACCAAAGAATTTATAAATTTTTTACTTCTAAAAAATTCTTTCCAAAAACTTACTTCTTGCTTATTGTCTTTAAATCTTAAAACGGTATACGCTGGAGAGGCTATGCCTTTAAGGCTAGATGCAGCAAGACCTCCTTGGAAAGATCGTAAATGGACAACAAATTGATTAGGTTCAACTAATTTATAATTGTTCAAAGTGTTTTCATTGAATTTTATATCTATTCCGGAATTGTTTCGATAGATCATTCCTTTTGTTTGTGTAGCGGTGAGAACTGGTAAATTTGAAAAGCCTTTTTTAGATACTGTTTCAAAAACACTATTTAACTTACGCTGCTCCCATGCATCAGTGAATCCTTTAAATCTCAGGTTAGGATATTCTTTTTCTGCAAATAGATTGTCTAAAAAATACTTTTTTACTTGTGAAAGTAGTTTAAGTTTTCGTTCATATAAAGTAAGAAGTTTATTAATAGAACTTATTAAATGACCTACTTTACATTGTTCTAAATTTTGAGCAGGTATCCGATAATTTAAGTCTAATAAATCTGAAACTTTGATTGTTCTACCATCTCTGATACCATATGTTACTTTTACCAAAGAATTTATAAATTTTTTACTTCTAAAAAATTCTTTCCAAAAACTTACTTCTTGCTTATTGTCTTTAAAGCTCAAAACGGTATACGCTGGAGAAGCTATGCCTCTAAGGCTAGATGCAGCAAGACCTCCTTGGAAAGATCGTAAATGGACAACAAATTGATTAGGTTCAACTAATTTATAATTGTTCAAAGTGTTTTCATTGAATTTTATATCTATTCCGGAATTATTTCGATAGATCATTCCCTTTGTTTGTGTAGCGGTGAGAACTGGTAAATTTGAAAAGCCTTTTTTAGATACTGTTTCAAAAATACTATTTAACTTACGCTGCTCCCAAATTTTTGTTACGAGAAGCAACAATCAAATTGAAATCATTTAAGCTTTTAAATAAATCTAAATTTATAATAAAGTATTTAATACTTTTGCTAATCTAGAATGTACGCAAAAATCCATCAGCCACTTTAAACTGACTAATGGATTTCATTAAATTCTACTCTTCTAATAACCAATCAACGATATGAATAATTGGAATGCCGTTTTGTTCACCCACATCCATTCGATTAGCAGTAATCAATGTCTTTTTGTAATTATCTGAAATATTCATCAAATTTTGAATTTCACGATCGCTATTATCTGGAATTTGTTGGGTAACTTGATAGTATTCGATCTCATTTCCTTTTTTCGCAACAAAATCGATTTCTTGGTTTCCATCTTTACCAACATCAACTTTATATCCGCGGCGAAGAAGTTCGAGGTAAACGACATTTTCAATTTGATGACCGATATTGTCCTTATAGTTCTTATTAAGCGTGGTATTTCTCAATCCTAAATCAATCGCATAGTATTTAGAATTTGAACGCAAATAATTCTTTCCCCGAATATCAAATCGCTTTGCCTCATGGAATAGATATGCATCAGTTAAATAATGCAGGTACCTAGAAATCGAAACGTTATTTGCCGATTTAAAACCTTCATTTTTCAAAACACCAGCAATTTTATTTGCTGAAATTTGATTTCCAACTTCACTTAAAAGATATTGTGAAAGCCGAATCAAAGTTTGATCATCACGAATTTTAGCACGCTCAGTAACGTCCTTTAAAAGAATTGAGCTGTATATACCGTCAATTACAGTTCCTTTGACTTCTGGATCAGGACTTAGAACTGCTGCAGGAAATCCGCCTTCATTGATGTAACGATAAAATTCAATATCGGGGTTATCTGTTGATTGCTTGAATAACAGATATTCCTTAAATGATAGTGGGTAAACAGGAATTTCCACCATTCTGCCTGTGAGAAGGGTTGCTAATTCGCCAGATAAAAGGGAAGCGTTTGATCCCGAAATGTATATATCAGCATCTAAGTCAACCCGGAAGCTGTTAACGGCATCTTGCCATTGGCTTACCCGTTGAACTTCATCAAAGAAGAGGTACATTTTCTTTCTCGAAACAGCACGTTGCATTACATAGTTATAAAACGGTTCTTTTTCAGTTAATTTTGAATATTTCATTGTTTCAAAATTGATATCAATTATTTGTTCAGGTGCAATGCCACTTTTTAAAAGATCATTCTTCAGCATTTGCAGTAAAAATGTTTTACCTGAACGCCGAACACCAGTGATAACTTTAATAAACTCAGTGTCACGGTATTTGCGAAGGCGATTTAAGTAAAGAGGTCGTTCAAACATAGTTTTATCTCCTTAATTATAAATACAGTTATAATTATATCGCATTTTGCATAGATTATAAACGTAATTATAATTATTTGAAAAATAAGATGATTTATAAATGTAATTATAAAAACATGTTTTGGAGCAAAAATTCTTTTAGTCTTTTTAATAAGGTAATAGTATTGGAATTTTGTTCAATATTATTTTTTAACTGCTTAATTAAATTTCCAATCTTATTTTGCTCTTGAATAAATGGAACCAGTACTTTCTTTTTTTGAACAACAGATATATAGTGTCTAGAATGTCCTTCTTGAACAAATCTTTGGTTATTTAATAATTGGTAAATAAAAAATAAATTTGAATTTTTACTTGTTAGAATTTTAATGGCAGATGATTTAATCATAAAAGGAAAGTCAACATATTTTGATTCAAGGGTGAAATCATCAAAAATAATCGCAGGAATATTTTGATAAACATTATTTTCATTTGTATAACCTAAAATGAAGGATTTATTAGCTGTAAGTACAGGCGTTCCTTGAGATATATAATCTGTCTTTTTAACAATATATTTTGTTGGTTGCTCATAATTTAGTAATTTTTCAAAAGATTTACTTTCCCAATTATTATTAAATCCGATGAATCTTAATTGAGGTTTTTGTCCATTTTTAGTAATTAAAAAATTTACAATTCCTTGTTTTAACTGGGTTAAGAGCTGTTTTTTCTTCTCATATAAAGTGATTACATGATTTATAACATCCATTATATTTGAAATTTTTATTTGTTCTTGCTCGGATGGAGTAAATAATTTGATTGTATAAAATGATTTTTTATTAATATTTAAAAGTCCATCTTGTCTTGCACCAGAAGTAATAAGTTTGGATAATTCTTTATCCAGCTTATGACCAAGAGAAAGATTCTCTATAAATCTTGGGTCGCCATAACTCATAGAAAAACTGTGATAAACCTTTGGAACAAGCGCTTTTTCGTATTTTCGTTGAACATATATTATACCGAATTTGGCATATTTTGAATTTCCATGATTATACGATAATTCATTTTTATATAATTCAATATAGTTTTTTAATTCTTTACCCGCAATAACACGATTAAATCTGTCTTTTTGATCCATCCAACCATTTTTAGCTGAGATTGTTAAAATTGGATTCTCGGAATCGCTTGTTCTTTTTACTTGCTGTGTCATTTCAGATAACTTTCGTTGCTCCCATGCATCAGTAAATCCCTTAAAACGAAGGATTGGCGCCTTTCTTTGCCCTTCTTTATCGGCTTTTGTCATTATTTAAACGCCTCCTTAATCGCCTCAATGATGTCTTTTGATTCATCAGTTACTTGCAATTCATCAACCATTGATAAGAATTCACTTTCAGTTTCTTTAATCTTTTTGTTAATATCTTGAAGCTCTTGAGATACTTTCTTAATATCAACGGGAGGTTCTTCCTCAAATGTATCTACATAGCGTGGAATGTTGAGGTTAAAGTCATTCTCCTTAATTTCGTCTAAATCGGCAACGTGTGAAAATTTATCAATATCCTTTCGCTCTTTATACGTTTCAATAATCTTGTCAATGTCTTCATCGCGCAAAGTATTTTGATTTTTACCCTTTTCAAAGTTTTTGCTTGCATCAATAAATAAAATATCTTTTCGTTCTCGTTGCTTTTTTAAAATCAAAATAACTGTTGGAATCGAAGTATTATAGAATAAATTAGCTGGCATCCCGATAACTGCATCTAATTGGTTCTTTTCAATTAAAGCTTGCCGAATCTTGCCTTCTTTTGCTCCACGGAAAAGCACCCCATGAGGTAAAATAATTGCCATTGTTCCATCTGATTTTAAGTGATAAAGTCCATGAAGCAAGAACGAATAATCTGCCTTTGTCTTCGGTGCCAATGCGCCATATGGTTTAAAACGTGGATCTTTAAGTTTATTCTCATTATTATCCCAGTGAGCTGAATATGGTGGATTTTCGACAACAGCATCAAACATTCGCGGATGATCAATTCCTTGAGAATCTGGTCCATCTGGCCAATCTAGTTCTAAACTATCCGCATTTTTTAAGGTCATATTTTGATATTCCACATCATGCATCATTAAATTCATTCGTGCAAGATTATACGTTGTTGTATTTAATTCCTGTCCAAAAAAATGAACTGTCTTATCGCATTTTTTAGCGACTTCACCATCAACCGTTAAAAGAAGTGATCCGGATCCCATTGCCGGGTCATAAACAGAGAAATCTGAATCATCATTCATATCAAGCGTCACTAATTTTGCAAGAACTTTCGATACTTGGTGCGGAGTATAAAATTCTCCTGCTTTTTTCCCTGAATTTCCCGCAAATTGAGCAATCAAGTATTCATAGACATCGCCTAAAATGTCATGTCCGTCTTCATCTTCATAAGTAAAATGATCAACTAACTCGACAATTTTAGTTAATGATTTAGCACGTGATGTTGTATCGTTTCCTAACCGACTGTTTCCTAAATTAACATCATCAAAAATTCCCCGAAAATCTCTTTCTGAATTTGGATTTAACTTTGCATTTTCATTGAAATGGTCAAACATGTTTTGAAAGTCTGATGGAATAATTGTACTTTCTGCCACTTTTTTCGTAATTGTTGCCCATGTATCTTCAGGAGCGATGGCGTATCCCAAAGTACTTGAAATATCTTCAATATAGTCCTTGATTTCGTCTTCAGGAACATTTAAGTAAGCATCATTTATTGATTCACCGTCTTCAATATCTAAAAGTTCTTGATCAGAAATATATTTTTCCTGATGTTCTGATAAATAACGATAAAACATGAATCCCAAGATATAGTTACGATATTCACTTGCATCCATATTTCCTCGTAATTCGTTTGCCATTGCCCAAATCTTATTCGTTACATTCCGAACCTGTTCTTCTCTAGAATTTGTCATTTATCTTACTCTCCCAAATTAATATTTCTTCTTGATTTCATCTGCAAATTCTGTAATTGCTTGACGTAAACTATTCCGATATTTAATTTTTGATTTTGCTCGAACTTCTTCATCTTCGGCATCCGTATTATATACCGCTGAGGCTTCCTTAATAATATCTTTCAACTCTCCAGCTGTATTCATATCGTCTGCCCCCTCAACGTGTTTTTCAATAACTTCGTTTAACAAATGAGAGTCCTTAATATCGATTAATCCCCATTTTTTCTTAAACCTTAAAATCTGTTCACGCTGGTCTTTATCAGCGTTATTTGAAATTAAATCCTTAACGTCATCTGGCGAGATCGGATAAATATTGATTATTATATTTCCTTCTCGTAGCGCTTCGCTAAAATCATTAATTTGATTTGCATATTTCCGATTCGGAATTTGACTAACGATTCGATCAATTTCTTCCCGCGTTTCACTCGCAGCATCATGGTTACCTTCATGTAATTGATTAGCATATTGAGCAATTAACTCTTGAAGATAGTCGTAATTAACTTCAACGTCTTTGATATGCTCCATTTCAAGCGAAATTTCAATTGGATCAATCTTGCGCTTATTCGCAATTGACTCTTTTAGATCATTGGCCAAAACCGTCGTTAACCGTTCTTCATCATCAATATTCATTCCAATTACATTAAGCATCTCTTCAGGATGATCTTCATCATATTGATCATCCTGCTTTGCTTGTGACATCAAGTTATTGTAATTCCGCAATAATGAAAGCATTTCACTTTCACGTTCTAAACTATCTGGAATCCCCGTAAAATCTTCTGTCAAATGCTTTAACGATTTCACTACTGGTTTTAGCTTTTCAAGCACTTTATCATATGGCAAGGCCACAACTCCTGCGTTATTTCCTTCTGAATCAGTGCCTTCGACTAACCCTTCTTGAACATTGGCGGAGTTTCGGTTAGCATAAACCTCCAACGCGTCATTCATTAATTTCTCTGAATGACGTGGCCACCGGAAATTCACAATTCTTCCGTAAGGTTTAGTTTGCATTTTATGAATTCGATTAGTCCGTGAGTATGCTTGAATCAAGTTTGCGCCTTTCAGTGTTCGATCAACGTACAAGGTATTTAATTCTGGGGCATTAAATCCGGTTAGAAGTTGGTCAACCACAATTACAAGGTCTAAATACTTACCGTCATCAGCAGTCTTATTAAGCCTTGAGACAACATCTGCTGTATATTCTTTAGTAGATTTCATATCAAAGGTCGTCCCAAAATCATGATTATAATCATCAATAACCTCATGAAGGCTATTATTAGTTTCTAATTGATTTTTACCGTTAGATGTATCTTGACTAAACGTTACCGCAATTTTTAATGGATTATCCATTTTTTCATTTTGCTTTTTAAATTCGTGATAATACATCATTGCCATTGGGGTTGATGCCTTACCACCACCGACATGAGTTGTAAATAATGCATTATACCGCCGTTTTGAAGAACGTTTGTCCCAGTTATCCAAAATATTTTTTACAACCAGTTGAACATGTTGCTCATTCATATCGAAAACGCTTGAAGAAACTGTATCATCCATTTCTTCAACCGGTAGCCGATCAATATGTTGTTCAATTTCTTCTTTTGTCCAGTTTTGATGCTTATTGGCAAAGTATTCTGGTAAATATTGTTCACGTAAAACTTTTTCTGATAACGTGGTTTCAAAATCAACTTTAAAGCCTAAAACATTCTTATCTTTGATTGCATCCCGAATTGTATAACGATGTAATGGTTCACCAAACACCTTGTATGTCGTGACCTTATCACTTTCTTTTGAGTCAATATCATCATCGAAAATTGGCGTTCCTGTATAACCAATCCAGCCTGAATTTGGAAACGCCTTTTTAATTCGTTGAATCATATCTCCTGCAGTTGAACGGTGAGCCTCATCAACAATAAATACAACATTTTTATCATACTTAAAGTTTTCTTTTCCTGAAACTAATCGATCCATCTTTTGAGTTGAAGTGACAATAATGCCACTCTTTTTTTCACGTAGTCTCCGAGAAAGAACACCAATATTAGCCGTGTCCATAATGACGCCATCCTTGCCGTCACTATCAGGATCATATGCATTGTACTCATCAACAGTTTGGTTAGTTAAGGCCACCCGGTCAACTAAGAAAATTACTTTATCAACTTTCGGCAATCGTTGAGCCAACCATGCTGTCTTAAAAGACGTAATTGTCTTTCCCGAACCAGTCGTATGCCATACATATCCTAATTCTTGTGGTCCCATTTGGAAGTCATGCATTCGAATTTTATCAATTACTCTTCGAGTTGCATATACTTGATAAGGACGCATAACTTTAATCATTTGATGGTTTTTAGTACCATCCAAAATCATATAATTTGTTGCCATTTGATGAGCCATTGGAATTGACAAAAATTGATTTGCAAAAACTTTCCAATCCAAAACTGGCCTATTATCTTCTTCCTGTTGCCACCGAAATGCAAAATCCGTATTAAAGAGATCACTTGTTGTATTTGCCATATAACGTACATCATGGGGCGTGATGGCAACTAGAATCTGAACAGTTGAAAAGATATCAGTATACTGCTGTTCAGCAATGTACTGATGCATTTGATTTAACGCTTCACGCGCATCATGTCCATCTGCTTTTTCTTCAATTTGAATAATGGGTAAACCGTTAATTAATAAAGTTGTATCGAACTGTCGATCTTGTTTCCCAGTTATTTTTGCAGGTCGTTTAATCTGATTAACAATTTGATAAACGGTATTTCCGGCGCCGATTTGATCTTGGTCAAACACCGTTAAATAAACATGGCGTCCATCATCTAGATTAACTTCTACTTGTGACACACCATTAAGTCCATATAAAAATTTTCCTGCATCATATGGTGTATCTAACTTATTGATTTCATTCTTTACTTGGCTAAACTCTGAGTCTGATAATGGTTCGGTTAAAACATCAGCATTGTTTATCTCCAAAATCTTTTTAAAATTTTCCCACAAACCATCAGTTGTGTTTATTTCTTTTTCATATTTCCACTGTTTTTCTCCGCCTAGATTTTGTAAGTAATCAATTAATAAATCTTCAAAATCCAACTCTTTTTTCTGTATCATATAAATCCTCTCCAGCTTTGTAATACTATAATATTTTATCAAATATTTTCGCTCTACTCGAGAATGAATAATTAATTTGATTATAAAAAAATGAGATGCAAAAGTTTATGGAATTTCTGCATCTCATTCTAGAATATTATCTAATTTCTATTCTTCACTATCTTCCTTGCCCTCGTCTGCAACTTCGATGTGCAAGTCTTCAAGCTGTTGCGGTGCAACTTCGCTTGGAGCGTGAGTCAACGGTTCGGTTGCCTTGGAGTTCTTCGGGAAGGCAATGACTTCACGAATGTTGTCCTTCTTAGCAAGCAACATTGCGAACCGGTCTAATCCTAAGGCAAGGCCGCCATGTGGTGGGAAACCGTAGTCCAAAGCATCCATGAACCAGCCGAATTGTTCTTCGGCGCGTTCCTTGGTGAATCCAAGGGCTTTGAACATGTCCTCTTGAACTTCGCGTTGGTGGATCCGGATTGAACCGCCACCAAGTTCGTAACCATTCAAGACAATGTCGTAGCTTTGAGCGTGGCACTTGTGCGGATCCGTCTTTAATAATTCAAGGTCTTCTTCATTTGGCATTGTGAATGGGTGGTGGGCAGCGATGTATTGTTGGAATTCTTCGCTGTATTCGAACAATGGCCAGTCAACGACCCAGATAAATGCGAATTCATCTTCATTGATCATCCCTTGTTCCTTAGCAATTTCCTTCCGCAAGTAGCCTAATGAATCAGCAACGACTTTGCGGGTTGAAGCAACGAAGAGCAATAAGTCGCCCGGTTTAGCTTCAGCAGCTTCAAGAATTTGGTCACGGCGATCCTTGAAGAATTTTGCAATTGGTCCTTGCAAGCCATCGTCAGTAACCTTCATCCAAGCTAATCCTTTAGCACCAAACCGCTTGATGTATTCTTGTTTAGCATCGATTTGTTTCCGTGAGTAAGCATCAGCGCCGCCAGGAACGGCAATTGCCTTAACTTGACCGCCATCTTCAAGGGTTGAATCAAAGACCTTGAAGCCGGCACCTTTAACGGCAGCTGACATATCTTTCAATTCCATGCCGAAACGAATATCTGGCTTGTCAGAACCGTAACGATCCATGGCTTCGTCCCATGTAATGTGCTTGATTGGGGTTTGAATATCAATGCCAAGCGTGTCCTTCATTACAGCTTTCAATAAGCCTTCCGTCATTTCCATGATTTCGTCTTGATCCATGAATGACGTTTCAATATCGATTTGGGTAAATTCTGGTTGCCGGTCGCCCCGTAAATCTTCGTCCCGGAAGCACCGTGCAATTTGGTAGTAACGGTCAAAGCCGGCGCCCATCAACAATTGCTTAAACAATTGCGGTGATTGCGGCAATGCATAAAAGTGTCCTGGGTAGACCCGTGAAGGAACTAAGTAATCCCGCGCCCCTTCAGGAGTTGACCGGGTTAAGTATGGGGTTTCAATGTTGATGAAGTGGTTTTCATCAAGGTAACGGTGAACCGTTTGGGTGATGCGGTTCCGGATCATTAATGCCTTTTGCATTTCTGGCCGGCGCAAATCAAGGTAACGGTACTTCAACCGCATATCGTCGGTTGCGTTGGTATTGTCAGTGATTTCAAATGGCGTTAATTTCGCCTTGTTTAAAATGTGGACGTCACTGACTTCCACTTCAACTTTTCCAGTCTTCATGTTCGGGTTGATGGCATTTTCATCCCGGGCAACAACTTTCCCGACAACTTCGATAACGTATTCGCTTCTCAATGAGTCGGCGATCTTCAATGCATCCGGGCCGAATTCTTGACTGAAGACTAATTGAACAATGCCTTCCCGGTCCCGTAAATCAATAAAGATCAAATTTCCCAGGTTCCGCCGTTTTTGAACCCAGCCTTTTAATACAACTTCTTGGCCTAAATATTTTTCATCAACTAAGCCTGCATATGTTGTTCTTCTCAAAATAAACTTCCTCCGCTACTTAATTACTTTTGCAAAATCGTTGATCACATCGTCAAGGGAAACGCTGATTTCATTTCCGGTTTCCATGTTCTTCACGTTTGCCTTGTTTTTTTGTAATTCACGTTCACCAATCGTGATCGTGTACTTCGCGTTCAAGCGACTTGCGGTCTTGAATTGACCCTTTGGTTTACGGTCAAGGTAATCCCGGTCAGCCGTGTATCCTTGATGCCGCAATGCTTGAACGATTTCTAATGACTTAACGTTTGTTTCGCCACCAATGCCAACAACGTAAGCATCTAATTCATCATCCAATGGTAATTTTTCTTGTTCAGCATCCAAAACAAGTAATAACCGTTCAACCCCGAGACCGAAGCCGATTCCAGGGGTTGCGGGACCGCCGAGTTGTTCAACTAACCCGTTGTAGCGACCACCGGCACAAACCGTTGTCCACTTGCCGCCAAAGGCCTTTGAATCACTCATGATTTCAAAAATCGTGTGGTTGTAGTAATCCAATCCCCGCACCATGTTGGCATCAACTTCGTATTCAATGCCGAGGTCTTCAAGCAATTGTTTAACCGTATCAAAGTGCTTTTGGGAATCTTCCGTCAAGAAATCAAGGATCGATGGTGCATTTTCAACGATCTTTTGGTCATTTTCATCCTTACTGTCAAGGACCCGCAATGGATTCTTGTGCAACCGTTCCTTTGAGTCTTCTGATAATTGGTTTTCAAATGGTTCAAGGTAGTCGATCAATGCTTGGCGGTAATTCTTCCGCGTTTCCAAATCACCTAAAGTATTGATAACCAGCTTCAAGCTGTGAACCCCAACTGAATTTAACAAGTCCATCGCCATCGCAATGACTTCCACATCAAGGGTCGGATTATCAACGCCGAACGCTTCAACCCCGATTTGGTGGAATTCACGTAACCGTCCTGATTGTGGCCGTTCATAGCGGAACATTGGTCCCATGTAGTAAACCTTATATGGCTTTTGATATTCTGGTCCGTATAACTTGTTTTCAACAAATGACCGCACAACGCCCGCTGTTCCTTCCGGTCGTAACGTGATATGCCGATCACCCTTATCATGGAAATCATACATTTCCTTCGTTACGATATCCGATGTTTCCCCTGAAGTCCGTGAAAAGACTTCAAAGTTTTCAAATGTTGGCGTCCGCATTTCGTGATAACGGTACTTCTTGAATAATTCACGTGCTTTGGCTTCAACATATTGCCATTTTGCAGATTCATCTGCCAAAATATCAGCTGTTCCCTTTGGTTTTTGATACTTCAAAAGACTCATTCCTTCCATTCAAATTCCGATCAAAAAGAAAACGCCCCTGTCATTACTGACAAGGGCGCACACTGTGCACGGTACCACCTTAACTTCTTACTTTAGAATAACGCTCATCACGGTACATCAGTACACCTCAAAAGTGTCTTCGTTAAATCGCACCTGTAAATTCACACCAACCATCTACTCTCTGAAACTGCGAACTCAACTACTGGTCTTTCTCACCGGTCTTTTTCGTTACTTAAAGTTTACAAAGGAAAATTAACAAAGTCAAGCGTGATTGTTACAAAACTCTTAAATTCCGCGGTTAGTTGCACTAAGTCAAAATATTTTGCTAATATGGTATTTGATAATATCTTTGGAGATTTGATTTATGAAAGAAAACAATCAGTTAAAAGTTGAGGATACGTTCGGCTTTCTTTGGATCCTTTTGCTTTGTGTTGCTGCCTTTTTAGGTTATCGGACTTTTACCTACATGCAGCAAATGCCAATTGAAACCGAAGATGCCGCGCTTTACCAGCAACCGAGTGTGTTTGCGCATAAAGACCGCGACTTGGCAAAGGGCAGCCGGGTCAAGGTACTAAAACATAAATACAACTGGGTCTACGTGAAAACCAATGAAGATCAGTATGGTTGGATGGGAACATGGATGATCAATTCAAAGTATCAAAATCCAGTTAATAACCTTTCTGAAGCCACGATCGTGATCGATGCCGGCCACGGCGGTGCGGATTCCGGCGCCCTGTCAACGAATGGCAAGAAAGAAGAAAAGACCTTCACCTTGCGTTACGCTAAACAACTTCAATCAAAATTGAAAAAAGCCGGGGCGCGCGTTTACATGACACGTGACAGTGACAAAACCGTCAGCTTAAGTAAACGCCCGGAATTGGCTGAAAAAGTGCATGCGGATGCGTTCATCAGTTTCCACTTTGACTCATCACCGCAAGACAACAGCGCTAGCGGATACACGACGTATTACTACCATAAGGATAATGGTTCATTCCGGTTAGCCAAAGACATCAACAGCCAACTGACTTCTCTTGGCTTAGATAATCGCGGCGTTGATTTCGGGAACTTCTTAGTTTTACGGGATAACACCCAACCAGCCGTCTTGCTTGAAAGCGGCTATATCAATTCTGACCGTGATTTAAGCTTTATCGATGACAGCAGTTATGAAAATAAAGTCACAAACGATGTCGTTAAGGGCTTGCAATTATACTTTGAAGGTAAAGATGAAAACGCGTTGATTGCGAATGATCCAAATTAAACAAAAGAGGATGTGACTAATCACATCCTCTTTTGTTATATCTGCATAATCAGGTTCCAAAACAAACGAGCTGCGTGGTGACGCGGAGCTAATGCGCAAACCTCCGAATCTATGCTGACGCGATTCGTTCGCTTTTCTACTTCCACCACGCTCGCTTTTACTGTTTTGTCACACCTTCCCTATTTAATCCAATTCAAAATATCATGCATATCTTGAATACGGTGTTCCGGTGATGCCGGTTCAATGATCAGATCATCCGGATCAAATAAGATCCCGCTCATCTTAGCGTTATGAGCCGCTGCAATATCAAGTACCCGGTCACCGACCATGACACAATTTTGCGGATCAAGGGCGTACTTTTCAACTAACGAGTTCAGTGAAGCTGGATTTGGTTTCCGCGGAAACTTCTTTTCAGCTGTGACCGCATCCGTGAAGTACTTCTTCAAATCAAACTTAGCTAACATTTCCAATGAGCTCTTGTTCCGATGAGTCATCAGGTAGTTGTGACCACCATTCGCAACCACCTTGGCCAATACTTCTTGAACCCCGTCAAACGGCTTCATCTTGTCTTCAAGTTTAGCTTCGATTGGATTATATTCTTCACGCAATGCTTCTGGTTCTTCTTCAAGGTTGTTTTGAGTCCGGTAGTATGCAAACGTCTTTCCTAACGAAGTTTGCCGCATATGCCGGTAAACTTCATCCTGATCAAGCTTGAGGCCTTTTTGTTCAAAGACATCCATAAAGGCTTCAACCATGCCCGGATACGTGTTATATAACGTCCCGTCAAAATCCCAGAAAAATTCTTGATACATTATCGTCACTCTTTCCGCTTATTTTTGGTTCGAATCGTAAATGATCGTTATCGGCCCGTCATTGACCAATGCCACGTCCATGTCGGCTCCAAACTGGCCAGTTTGAACTTCAATGCCGTATGACCGGAGTTTTTCATTGAAGTAGTGGTAATTCTCCTTGGCCAATTCTGGCTTTTGTGCTGCCCCAAAGCCTGGCCGGTTGCCGTTCTTGGTTGAGGCATACAAAGTAAATTGCGATACCGATAAAATTGCGCCTTGAACCTGTTTGATTGACAGGTTAATTTTACCATTTTCATCGGCAAACAACCTAGCATTTGCAACTTTGCGCGCAATGTAGTCGATATCTTCGATCGAATCATCGTGGGTAAAGCCGACTAACAGCATGTAGCCTTTGCCGACCTTTCCAATTACCTGGTCACCAACCGTGACGCTTGCGGACTTGACCCGTTGTAAAACTACTCTCATTTTATGATCTCCTTTAGTGAATTGGACGTTCAACCAGGTAAACGTCCGGTACCCGTTTGATGTTATCGATCAGGCGTTGCAGGTGCTCTTTGTTGCGAACGCCAACCACGATACTGATCACCATCATTTGATTATGGTCAACATTTCCGTTAACGGACTTCAACGTCTTCGTTGAATTATTGACCATTTGCAAAATGTCGCTTAATAATCCAGTTCGATTATAGCCTTGAATCTTCAATTCTGCATCATATAACTTATGTTCACTTGGCAAGCCGTTCCATGAAACATCGATCAGCCGACTACCATTTTCATTTTCAACCTGAACATTTGGACAGTCAACGCGGTGAATTGATACCCCGCGGCCCTTCGTAATGTATCCCACAATTTGATCACCTGGAATCGGGTTGCAGCACCGACTAAGCCGAACCATCATATTATCGATCCCGGCAATCAAAATGTGATCATTATTCTTCCCGCTTCGGGGAGCTTCCTTCGCCGGATTTTCAATTTGCTTATGATCTTCAAGCAGTTCTTTTTCCTGTTGTTTGCGTTGTTCGTTTGCCCGCTGTTGCCGAATGTCCTTTGTCAGCAAGTTCACGATTCCCAACGGTTGCAGGTTGCCAAAGCCGATTCCAGCATACAACTCATCCACTGATGGGAGTTGCTTTTTATCAAGCACCCGCTGAATATTCTTGGTAGTTAAAACTTCACGCGGATCAAAGCCCTCTTCAACTAGCGCATTGTGCAAAATTTCTTGTCCCTTTTCCCGATTTTGAATGTAATCGCGTTTCTTAAAGAACTTCCGAATCTTGTTGCGTGCGCGGTTAGTATGCACTAACTTCAACCAGTCATTGCTTGGCCCGGCGGAATTGGCCGACGTTAAAATGTCAACAATATCGCCGTTTTTAATTTGATAATCCAGCGGAACAATTTTGCCATTGACCTTGGCGCCGGTGGCATGATTTCCAATTTCCGTATGGATCGCATAGGCCATATCAAGCGGACCTGCGCCCTTCGGCAACTCGGTGACATCGCCCTTGGGAGTGAAGGCGTAAACGCGGTCGCTGAATAAATCACCCTTGACGCTTTCCATAAAGTCCTTTGCGTTGGCCGCTTCATCTTGCAGTTCGATGATTTCCTTAAACAAGTTCAGCTTGTCGCCCGTTGCAGTTTCCTTGACCGGACTCTTCTTGCCTTCCTTGTATGCCCAGTGTGCAGCAATCCCGTATTCCGCTACTCGGTGCATTTCTTCAGTTCGAATCTGAACTTCAAATGGTTTGCCCTGCGGACCAATAACCGTTGTGTGCAGTGATTGATACATGTTAGCTTTCGGCATTGCGATGTAATCCTTAAACCGTCCCGGCATTGGTTTCCACCGCGTATGAATTGCCCCTAAAACGGCATAGCAATCCTTGATTGACTTGACCACGACCCGCACCGCTAACAAGTCATAGATTTGACTGAATTGCTTGTGCTGATCACGCATTTTCCGGTAAATCGAATAAATGTGTTTCGGACGGCCATAGATCTCACAGTCAAGGTTCAAGTCCTTAATGGCATCCTTGATTTCTTCAATTGCCTCGTTGATATACTTGATCCGTTCCGTCCGCTTAGCATCCATCAAATGAACGATCCGGTAGTACTGTTGCGGGTTCAAATAACGCAACGAAATATCTTCAAGTTCCCATTTAATTGTACTGATTCCAAGCCGATCAGCCAACGGAGCATAAATCTCAAGCGTTTCATTCGCAATTCGCCGTTGCTTGTCCGGCCGTAAATGATTCAACGTCCGCATATTGTGCAAGCGATCGGCCAATTTAACGATGATTACCCGCAAATCCTTGGCCATTGCCAGTAACAGTTTCCGGTGGTTTTCCGCCAGCTGTTCTTGGTGCGATTTGTAACGAATCTTACTTAACTTGGTAACCCCGTCAACAATCACTTCAACGTCGTGGTTGAAAAGTTCGCCGATGTCTCCCAGCGTGACGTTCGTATCCTCAACAACGTCATGCAAAAAGCCGGCCGCAACCGTTTCGGGATCCATCTTCAAATCAGCCAGAATGCCCGCAACCTGAATCGGATGAATAATGTATGGTTCTCCCGATTGCCGGGTTTGTTCACGGTGGACGTAGGTCGCAAACTTGCAAGCCTTCTTTACCAGTTCAACGTGTTCTTCATTCATATATTGACTGCACATTTGAATCACATCGTCAGCAGTCCAAATCACTTCTTTATCCATTCATCTTCACCCGTTTCAATTTAAATCATAGTAAAAATGAGACTGTCGCCAGCCTCACCTGTATTATTTCTTCGTTATTCCGTACGCTAAAAGACTTGCTGCAAGGTAGATTACCGCAACAACCCGTAAGATTCCTATAAAGAAGCTTCCCGCCGTGATCATAAATAAAATTGGGAAGAACAATAATGGAATCCATGAATCGTCGTTCTTGCCGGCGTATAACCCGACAAGGACGGAAAAAATCATATCAAAGCCAAACATAACAAAGCCAATCTTCGTTACATCATTGGCCTTGCAGACATTAAAAATAATGGGAATGATCAATGCAAAAATTGCAGCCGCTACCAAATACCACAGCATGCGAATAATAAAGGTCTTTTTTTCGTCAGTCATATAAATCCTCTTCAATTCAAATCTTTGTTATTATTCTACTCCAACTCCGTAACAAAGGAAAGCGCCGCGAGCAAATAAAGCGGCGCGGTTTCTGCCCGTAAGATTCGTGGTCCCAGTCCAGCACATTGGTACCCCGCTGCTGTAAGCTGGTTAATTTCTTCGGGAGCAATCCCGCCTTCCGGGCCAAAGAATGCCACTAATGATGTTGGATCTTTTGCCCGGGCCTGCGTTGCAATCTGCGCTAAAACTGTTTTTTCGTCTTGCTTGGCCGATTCTTCATACGCCACGACCTTAAAGTCCGCAGCCGCATTCATTGCAATCACATCATCCAGTGAATCCGCCCACTCAACTTCCGGAACATGGTTGCGGTGCGACTGTTCTGCTGCATTTAACACAATGGTCTGCAGCCGCTTGATTTTCTTAGCTTGTTTTTGGTTCTTCCACCGGGCAACTGAATACCGGCTGTTCAAAAAGATAAACCGGGCTGCTCCAAGTTGCGTGCCCTTCTTAACGATTTCTTCGGCCTTATCGCCCTTTGAAACACCGCAAACGATCGTGACCCTAACCGGCATTTCAACTTCCCGGTCAATTGCTTTGATGATCGTAAATTGGCCTTCATGCTTCTCAACTTTCGTTAGCTGGCACTGGTAAACCTTTTCGTCGGCCGTCACTAATTCAAATTGATCATCGACCTTCATCCGCAAAACATCAACGGCATGATGAAAAATTTCTTGTGGTAAAAGTAACTTTTCATTTTTGAATTCAGTTGATTTTTGAACTGTAAAAAAGCGTTGCATCCTATTCTCCTTCGTTCGGCAAATGGGCAATGATCGAATACCAATCCTTTTGGTTTAAAATTTCATCGATCACAAAGCCATGGTCTGTTAATTCGTTCACGATCAAATCTTTCTTATCGTTGATGATTCCTGAAGTAATGAACTTTCCGCCAGGATTTAAACATTCCTTGGCTTGCGGGATCAGCGGCACAATGATTTCGGCCAAAATGTTCGCCACGATCAAATCAACCTTCTTACTGATTCCATCAAGCAAACTGTTCGTTCCGATATTGATGTCCTGTGCAACGGGGTTCAACGCAACGTTCTCCTTGGTTGCTTTGATTGCTTCGTCATCGATATCATATGCATCGATTTCACCGGCCCCAAGGTACTTTGCCGCAATACTCAAAACTCCTGAACCAGTTCCAACATCAATCATTGATTCATTTCCGCGAATTTCCTTTTCAAGGGCCAACAGCGCCAGGCTGGTTGTCGGGTGCGTTCCCGTTCCAAATGCGCGGCCCGGATCAAGCCGAATCACTTTTTCATCAGCATTTTCCGGTTGGTAGTCTTCCCAACTTGGAACGATCGTTAAATACCGCGTGATGCGCACTGGGTGATAATATTTTTTCCAAACGTCACGCCATGAATCATCATTGACATCACTTAACTTCACGGTTGCCTTTCCCGGATCAATGCCGAATTGACTTAATCCCTTGATCTGCATTTCCAATTCAGGAACCTTTTCCGCCACGTTGACGTTTGCCGGGAAATACGTGATGATCCGCACGTCATTCAAATCCTGGTCATCAATTTGAACACCGCCCGCTTCATTTTCCATTAAAATGTTCGTCACCGCGTCAATCGCTTCATTCGTTGTTTCAACTACAAGTTCTGTCCAATCCATGTTCAGCCTCCTAGAATTTCGGATAGTTTAATTGTTGGGTTTCATCTTGGCGGGCTGCCAGTTGCTTTTGAAATTCAACTTCGTCCCATTTAAGATTAAATGTCTGAATTGAATCATCACTTACAAAATCAAGTAAATCTGATTCACCATTATCAAGGGTGTCTTGCAAAACGTCTAAAAAGGCATCGGCTTGGCCCTTCGTCCAGCCTTTTTTGCCATTGAATCCCAAGGTTACTAGATAATCTTCCTGATTGAAATCAAACGGCTTGGTTTGATCATACAGCAAAATCGCATCATCAAACGTAATGATTGGTTCAACGGATTCCGTGTCATCTGAATCAATGATCTTATGTCCGCTTTGATTTTCAACGTAAAATTCCATTTCAAGTTCAAAGGCCCGTTCATGCTTGAGCCAATTCCAAGCCAATGTTCCATCAAAATCTAAATTTTGAACCCCATCGTCAAGGTAATCAATTAATGATTGCTTCTTCATTTTCGAATCCTTTCACTTTATATATTAGTAATATTTTAGCGTGATTTAATCGATGATGCAAAAAGAGGTTGTGACTTTTATCACAACCTCTCTTGTTATATCTGCATAATCGGGTTCCAAAACAAACGAGCTATGTGGAAGTTCGAAAACCTCCGAATCTATGCTGCGCGATTCGTTCGCTTTTCTGCTTCCACCACGCTCGTTTTTGACGTTTTGTCACACCTTGCTATTTTATTGGTTCCATGCATTCTTAAATTGGCTTTCACCTTGTTTGATAAGTGAGTTAAGATTGCCGTTCTTAGCGTGACTCAAGATGTTTTGCATGATCGTGTTCATTTGTTGATATGCAGCATTTGAGTTCTTAGTTACCGGAACGGTGTAAAGGTTCTTCGTTGCAGCTTCAACTTGGGCTGGAACCTTTGAATCCTTGTTGTTCTTGTATTCACTACTGTTAATTACATCTTGTGATACTGGGATGTAACCCGTTTGTTGTGCCCAGTATAATTGTGACTTCTTGCTTGTCAAGAACTTCATGTACATAAAGGCTGCTGTCCGTTGCTCCTTACTTGCGTTCTTGAACATGTAGATGTCAGTTCCTTGTTGCATGTTCCACTTGCCAGGACGAGGAGCAACTTCGTAATCGAACTTGCCGTTAACACCCTTCTTAACGAAGCTTTCACCAGCACTTGTTCCAATGAACATTGCGACCTTTTGGTTAGCGAAGTCGCCTGAAAGGTAACCTTGTGAACCAGCAGTCTTGAAGTAACCCCCCTTGATTCCGTCAGCGTAGTAGTCGATGACTTTCTTTGACTTAGCTGATGTCAAGTTGATCTTTGAAGTGAAGTCAACGCCTTCGTTCTTCATTCCTAAAACATAGTAGTTTGATAATGAGTCAAAGCCGGCACCGACAACTTTATGATTTGATTTTTCATAAATTGTCTTGGCAGCTGACTTCAATTGCGCCATGGTTGTTGGAACCTTAACGCCGTACTTATCAAGCATTGTCTTGTTGTAAACTAAAACTTCAACTGATTTGTTGAACGGAATTCCGTATTGAGTACCGTTGATTTGGGCACCCTTCATCAATGATGGTTTGATGCCACTCTTTGCAGCGCTTCCCCAGCCAATCTTTGAGTTATTGATGTATGGCTTTAAATCAACTAATAAATCATTCTTTGATGCATTGTACAACCAGCCTGGATATGCCTGAGTAATGGTTGGCAAATTTTTTGGTGATTGCAATGTTGATGTGATTTTTGATTGCAAATCTTTGTATTGGCCTTGGTTTTCAAGCTTAACCGTGATATTCGGGTTTTCCTTTTCGAATTCTTGGGTCAAGGTTTGCAAAGCCTTTTGTTGATTACCTGACATCCCATTCCAAAATGTAATGGTTGTCTTTTTTGTAACCTTTGTTGGGATACTGTCAGCACTTACAGTTGATGATAAACCACCTGCAACGGTTGCAAAAAGCGTTGCTGCAGTTGTTGCGGCAACTGCAAGTTTTTTGATGAACTTCATAAAAGCTCTCCTCCTTAAAATTTTTTGTTTAATGCAAAACAAGCGTTTGCCCATTTTGCGGTAAAACACGACTTCCAAACGGGTTTTTCAAATTTTCTGGATGAAAACTATGAATTGGGGTCAACAATTGCGGCTTAATCCCCGCAATAATTTCATCCAGTTCGGCTGCCGTTGCATGCCCCGAACATGCTAACCGAACAAATTCAACGTGATGGGCCGCTAACATATCAAGGAATTTTTGATATGCCGGGTCAAAATCCCCCAGCGGTTCCGCATCACTGTGAATGTACAACGTATTTGACTGCAGATTTTCAAAATGATCTTCAACCTGCCACAAATACGTATCCTTATCAGCCAAAAGAGTTTGGTAATCAACTTCCAAACTTGGATCAAGTTCTGGAAGCGGCTTGGCGGACGGTGCGTAATAATAATTGACTTTCCGTCCCGTAATCTGTTGAAGCAGCCATGCCCGGTCAGCGGTCAAAACGACTGTCCGCGGTTGTGCATCACAAATTGCTTCTAACCGGCTGATATTGCCCGGATAAGTATTAAAGGTCGTCGGACGTCCCTTTGCATTTTGAACAAGCTCAACCAACCTTTCAATTAGAAGCTGTTCACTCCATGGCTTGCGCGGCTTATCCAAATCTTGCGGGAAGCTGACCCCGACGCCTTCGCTAATCAGCAAATCGCATCCTGCAGCCGCCGTCATCATCGCCCGCGTCCATTCCGGATGATAACCATGGAGCCGTAAATCACCGGTATAAACGATAAATGCATCCGGTGTATGAATCAGGAATGCAACTGCCCCATCGGCATCATGATCAACGGGATAAAATTCAACCTCGATCGCGCCGATTTTCACCTTATGATGAACCGGCAATTCAGTCAATGGCCGCAAGTAATCTTTTGGATGACCAGCTGCCGGAAGCAGAAAATCACCATCCCGGTTTAACCGTTTCAATAACTTGATCGTTGCTGGAGTGCTGTAAACCGGAATACGCTGATCAACAAAATTTACCATCTTAGTATGATCTAAATGTAAATGCGAGATAAACGCCGCGCTGTGTTGAAACTTTTCCTTCCACTGCGGGGCTCCCGTCAAATGTTCATCATAAAAATCATCCAGTTCCGGAATCAAATGATTTTGAATCAGCGTTTGGTAGGATTCATCCGGTAAATCAAGTTCCGGTCGATATTCGGTTCCCAAGTCGAAAAAGATATGCGCATCGCCATATGCAATTTCGATATTCGTTCCGCCAATCGTATCAACACCTTTGTGGTAAGTTATGCGTGTTTGCTTATCCTTTAAGGCCATCACGTGTAACCCCCTGAATAATTTGCTTTCTAAAGATGAAGTAGATGATCAAAATCGGGATAACCGTTAGTGTGGCTGCTGCCAATTGCAACTGCGTTTGGGCCCCGCCATCAGAAGCGAAGTTGGCCAACCCGTTATTCAACAGCCGCATATTATCGTTATTCGTTACCAATAATGGCCAGAGGAATGAATTCCAGCCGGCGATGAATGAGAGTAATCCCACCGTTGTTAATGCCGGTTTTGACATTGGAACTAAAATCTTCCATACATATTGCCAGTTGTTTGCGCCGCTGATTTTTGCAGCTTGGTAAATGCTGCGCGGAATTCCTTGGAAGTAACTGTTCAAGTAGTAAATATAGAAGACACTCGTTGTAAATGGTAAGAACAATCCAACGTAGGTGTTCAACAAGCCCCACTTCGCAATCGTATTGTAGTTCGTGAAAATGATTGCTTCTGAAGGAACCATCAACAATGAAATCATCAAAATCTTAATGGCTTTTTTGCCTTTGAAATCTAAACTTGTTAATGCAAATGCAGCAAACAATGAAGTGATCAATACACAGACCGTATCGATCGATGATGTTAACAGTGTATTCCAGAAATACTTCAAAAACGGTGCTTGATGAAAGACTTGCACGTAGTTTTCAAAGTGAAAATGATGCGGAATGATCGTTGGTGGAATACTTGTTGTTTCTGCATATGACATCAATCCGCCAAGCACCATGTAAATAAACGGGAAAACCGTAATAATGCTTAGAAGAATGATAAAAATCCATGTAATTATACCGGTAACCTTTTTCATCTGCGACCCACCTTATTCAATAACTTATTTTGAAGGAATGATACAACTAAAATTACCAAGAACAATAAGACCGTTGCGGCCATCGCAACTCCTGGGGTTCCAACAACTTGGAACTTATTGAAGATGTAGTAAACGGCCGTCATTGCACTGCCTGCGATTCCCGGTTGCCCGTTAAACAGTGCGTAGATCGATGTATAAACCTTGAACGCATTGATTAAGTTTACGGTCAGTAAGAATGCTAAAGTTGGAACTAATTGCGGCAACGTGATCCGGAAAAACATTTCAGAATCACTTGCCCCGTACATCTTCGCAATCGTGTAGTGTTGCGGATCGATTCCCCGTAAAGCTGACATCAAAATAACAATGTTAAATGCTAAGCTGAGCCAAACCCCAAAGATAATCACGGTGATCATGTTCATGCTAGGGTTATCTAACCAGTTCGGGGTTCCTAAATGGAAGAACCGTAAAATGTAGTTCAATAAGCCGTACTGCCCGTTGAAAATGTAACGGAAGACGATCCCAATCGCAATCGTACTTGTGACGTATGGCATGAAGAATAATGCTTCAAAGAATTTTGAATGCTTGATCCGGTTAAATAAGTTCCATGCAATCGCAATTGAAATTACCATTCCAATCGGAACAACCGTAAAGGCATACAAAGCGGTATTTTGAAGTGCCTTCGCAAAATATGGATCTTGAATTACATATTTATAGTTGCTCAACCCTGTCCAGTGCATTGAAATTAATGAACCGGATTGAAAACTCATCACCAATGCCCGCAAAATCGGAAAAACACTAAAAAGGATAATTCCTAAAAGAGCTGGTCCAAGGAACCACCATGCGCTCCATTGATTTTTTCGCCGTTTATTTTTCATTTTTAATATACCCGCTCTCCGTCCTTGTTAAAGATAAATGCTTTCTTCATATCAAACCGTAAGTTAACTTCATCGCCCGCTCCGATTTGATCTTCGATATCAACTAATGACCGGTACTGCTTATCGCCAAAGTAGAACTTCAAGATCCGTTCACGACCGATCAATTCAATATCATCAACTTTAATTGTGAAATCTGCCATTTCAGCCGTTGACGGTTGCAAGTTTTCCGGCCGGATTCCAATTACATAATCCCCGGCGGTCAGCTTTTGTTTCAACTTACTGTCGGCTAAGCGTTCAGCTAACAGGTTGAAATGTTCATTATTAAATTGGTTGCCATCAAATTGAACATCAAATAGGTCAATTACCGGATTACCGATAAAGTTGGCAACGAATCGATTTGCTGGATCAAGGTAAAGGTTTTGTCCCTTATCTGCTTGTTGAACGACTCCATTGTTAAGTAAGATGATCCGATCACCGATTGAAAGAGCTTCTTCTTGGTCGTGAGTAACGAAAATCGTTGTGATTCCAACTTCCTTCACCAATGCCCGAATTTCTTCCCGAATTTGAAGCCGCAACCGCGCATCCAAGTTACTTAACGGTTCATCCATTAAGAGAACTTTCGGTTGTTGAACAAGAGCACGTGCAATTGCAACCCGTTGTTGCTGTCCACCGGATAACTGTCCCGGTTTCTTCTTCGCAATATCGGTAATATGGGTCAATTCCATATATTTCTGTGCAATTTCACGTGCTTCAGCTTTCGTTTTTTTATTTTTACCAACAGTTAATGGAAACATTACGTTTTCTTCAGCTGTCATATGCGGGAATAATGCATAATTTTGAAATACAAAACCAATGTCCCGGTTTTCAGGGGCAACATCAAGAACTGATTTTCCTTCAAACTTCACATCACCTGAAGTTGCATCAAGCAAACCAGAGATGATATTAAGCAACGTTGACTTACCACAACCACTCGGGCCTAATAAGCAAACTAATTCACCCTTTTCCACTGAAAAATTAACATTTTTCAATGCTTCATATCCGTTCTCGTATGTTTTATTGAGGTTTGAAACTTCAATCATTCTTTTATTTTCTCCTTTACGCGGATCCGCTAATATCCACAAAATATAATGATTATCAATCATTTAACTACAACAAATTGTATCAATTATTCCAGAATAATCAATATAAAATTCGCAAAAAATTCATCGTTTTAAGTGAATTTTAGAAGATATCGTTTCCAGAGGAATTATTCGTCTTTTCCTGAACAATTCGATTTCCATTTTAATAATTGGTCCGTCCCAAAAAAAGCAGAAAAAAGTTTCTCCAATCGCAGTTCACTTCTGCTAAAATAAAATCAAACATCAAAACTAAAGGAGAACTTTTCATGGCTAAGTACAAAATGATTTTAGACCTCGACACCGGCGTTGATGACGCCTTGGCACTCGCATATGCCCTCGCCACTCCCGAATGTGATTTAATTGGCGTCGTTGCTTCTTTTGGAAATATCGTTCCCGAAGAAGCGGCCCAAAACACCCTTAACTTATTAGAAATGCTTGGACATCCCGAAGTCCCAGTTTTCATTGGTGCAACCCATTCTTCACACACTGATCACTTTGAAGTAATGCCGATCAGTCAAACGATCCATGGCAAAAACGGAATTGGTGAAGTTGAAGTTCCAACTGCTAAGCGGAAAATTGAAAGTCAAAACGGAATTGATTTTTACATTGAAGCGGCGCACAAATATCAAGGTCAACTGTTGATCGTTCCAACTGGTCCGTTAACAAACCTTGCTGCTGCAATTGAAAAGGATCCTGAAATCATTGACTTGATCGGTCATGTAACGTTAATGGGCGGTGCATTGACCGTTCCTGGAAACGTCAATCCGGTAACCGAAGCCAACATCAATCAAGATCCACCAGCTGCTGATAAAGTTCTCCGCAGCAAGCTTCCATTGACAATGGTTGGTCTTGACGTGACCCTACGGACATTGCTTACAAAGAAAGAAACCCAAGAATGGCGTGAAATTGGGACAACATCAGCTACCAAATACGCTGACATCGTTGACTACTATATCAACGCCTATAAAATCACCAGTCCTCACCTTCACGGTTGCGGATTGCATGATCCGTTAGCAGTTGCGGCGGCGGTTGATCCAAGTCTTTTACAAACCATTTACTTAAACATGAAAGTTGATACCGAAGGCGCATATGCCGGGCGAACGATTGGTGATGAAACCCGGTTAAATGAACCGGCAACAACCACTCAAGTTGCCGTGAACGTCGATGTTCCACGGTTCTTGGAAATGTTTATGACCAAACTTTCCGCCTTCTTTAAAGAACATTAATCAAAAAATTACCGGCTTGACGAACTTGCAAGCCGGTTTTTATATGGTATTCTTAAATAGATGTTATTGAATAAGTGAAATAACAATTCATTTTAATCATGAGGAGAGAGCCATCATGAAATACGTTGGTGTAGCTTTATACGTTTTTTGGCTACTTTTGACAATGTTTAAATTTGAGTCGATGCCTAAGGATCGGAATTTATCGTATCGCGATGTTTTTTTCGGTAACATTGTGTGGTATCACAATTTAAGAACGCTATTATTTGCGGCGGCCGTAATCATTACCGTTGTCTACGCCCCGCTTAAAATTATTTACTTATTAATTCTTATTTCATGTGTCATTTTAGGAATCGTCTGTCTGCGTAACTTCTTCAATTTAGTTGGAAATCCATGGATCGATTTAGGATTTTTGATGGGAGCAATTATTTGCGGAGTTTTAAGCGGACTGTTTGTTTTTAAAATGTAGTGACTGAAAAAAGGTTATGGCAAGTTGCCATAACCTTTTTAATTTTGATGAGCATTAATGAAATCTGAAATCTTTTCGTCAAAGTCATACCGAATAATTCGTCCATGATCAATACATAATAATGCCGGCGGATTTTTAACCTGCAAATCTTCAAGCAAGTGCCGCAAAATCGGATTCGTTGCTTCCTTCGTTGTATCTAAATAATACACATTTGTACCGGCTTGTTGCGCAGCATAACTCAACCGCGGTGCAAAACTTAAACATTGCGGATTATTCCGGGTTCCAATGTAAACAAAAAAGTGATCGCGATTCCGTAACAATTCATTCCAATTGTGGGCTTTTAGCCGAATAAAGAATTTGATTTTCTGATCATACACTTTCCGTTGCCAAAAGATGATATTCTTTTCAGCAAATGATAAATGATTGTCTAAGTTATGATGATTTCGATAATGTTCCCAACCAATGGCGGCAACCGTTGTTAATCCTGAGATACCAAGCAAGAGTTTCAAACTGTTCTTCTTATCCATTAGATTCGCCTCCATATCATTCTATTAATTATTATATCTTATTAAATCAGATGGTTCTTATACCTTAATGTTACAAATGTTACAAAAAAATATCAAAAAGTAACATTATTGCTACCTGATTGTTATGTTGGTTCGTTATACTTTTAGACGATGGTTCAATAGATTTGAACTAAAGGATAGATATAGATAGATTACAAAATCTTTTAGGAGTGAATTTTCTACATGAAGTTAAACAAAGTTTTAGTATCAGCTGCTGCCCTCTCAGGAATCGCTGCAGCAGGAACAGCCGCTAATGCTGATACAGTATCAGTTAAAGCAGGGGAGACTGTTTCAGAACTTGCTCAAAAGTTCAACACAACAGTTGAAGCAATTCAAAAAGCAAACAATTTAAAGAACGTAAACTTTATCACTGTTGGTGAACAATTAAACATTCCAACAAACGATAATACTCAACAACAAGTTCAACAACCACAAGCTAATGCAGCTCAAGTTCAACAAGAACAAGCCGCACAACAAGCTGTAATTGCTCAACAACAAGCAGCTCAACGTCAAGCTCAATTAGCTGCTCAACAAAAGGCTGCACAAGCTCAAGCTGCATTGCAAGCCCAACAAGCTGCCCAAGCCGCTGCCGCTCAAAAGCAAGCTGAAGAACAAGCCGCACAACAAGCTGCTGCTCAAAAGGCACAACAAGAAGCTGCCGCTGCTCAAGCTGCTAAGGAACAACAAGAAAAGGCAGAACAAGCTGCACAAGCTCAAGCCGCTGCCCAAAAGCAAGCTGAAGAACAAGCTGCTGCTAAGAAAGCTCAAGAAGAAGCTCAACAACAAGCCGCTGCTGCTCAAGCTGCTAAGGAACAACAAGAAAAAGCTGCTCAACAAGCACAACAAGCTGCTGCTCAAAAGCAAGCTGAAGAACAAGCTGCTGCCAAGAAAGCTCAAGAAGCTAAGGAAGCTGCCGCTGCTCAAGCCGCTGCAAATGCTAAGGCTGCTCAACAACGGGCCGCACAACAAGCACAAGCTCAACAGCAACAACAAAAGCAACAAGT
Source organism: Ligilactobacillus aviarius (assembly GCF_001654615.1). Taxonomy (GTDB): domain Bacteria; phylum Bacillota; class Bacilli; order Lactobacillales; family Lactobacillaceae; genus Ligilactobacillus; species Ligilactobacillus aviarius_B. The sequence continues at coordinate 83,115 of NZ_LWUD01000016.1, read as the reverse complement.
TGCTCAACAAAATACACAACAACAAGCTGCTAATAACAACCAACAATCAAACAACAATAATAATAACAACAACAGCAACTCTTCAGAAGCTGCTGCTAAAGCATGGATCGTTGCTCGTGAATCAGGCGGTAACTACAATGCTCGTAACGGTCAATACGTCGGTGCTTACCAATTAAGCGCAAGTTACTTACACGGTGACTACTCACAAGCTAACCAAGATCGGGTTGCAAACCAATACGTTGCAAGTCGTTACGGTAACTGGGTAAACGCTCAAAAGCACTGGGAACAATTCGGTTGGTACTAAAATAAATTTAGTCAACGTAAATAATTTGAGGATGAACAAATTTTGTTCATCCTCTTTTTTGTAAATCAACAACGCCCCTCTTTCAACTAAAACTTCATAAAAAAATAAGGTTGTGATCAAATCACAACCTTTTTGCTATATCCGCATAATCGGGTTCCAAAACAAACGAGCTGTGTGGTGACGCGAAGCTAATTCGAAAAACTCCGAATCTATGCTTCGCGATTCGTTCGCTTTTCTGCTTCCACCACGCTCGTTTTTAACGTTTTGTCACACCTTCCTTATTGCACATCAATAATTGTAACCGTCATTTCACCACCAGGAGTTGTAACGGTTACCTTTTCACCCTTCTTGTGGCCAACTAAGCCCTTCGCAATTGGTGATTCGTTTGAAATCTTACCGTTTAATGGATCAGCTTCTGCAGCCCCAACGATTTGGTATGTTTCGGGATCATCGTCTTCTTCTTGGAATGTAACTGATTTTCCAACTGAAACTTCATCAGCATCAACATTTTCGTTGTCGATAATTTCAGCATGGTTCAACATGTTGTCAATTTCCTTGATTCGACCTTCAACAAATGATTGTTCATCCTTCGCTGATTCATATTCTGAGTTTTCAGATAAGTCACCGAATGAACGGGCAATCTTGATCCGCTTGATAACTTCTGCCCGTTTATTGGTCTTTAAATCTTCAAGTTCTTCTTCAAGTTTTTTCTTACCTTCCAATGTCATTGGAAATGTTTTTTCTTCAGCCATTTAAAATCCTCCTCTTATTCAGCACTTAAATTGTTCTTTTGAATAATATCACGAATCTTTGTTACCAACAAATCAATTGCGACCTGGTTTTGGCCACCTTCAGGAACGATAATGTCAGCATACCGTTTCGTTGGTTCGATAAATTGGTGATACATTGGTTTAACTGTTGCTAAATACTGGTCAATTACAGATTGTAGTGAACGTCCCCGTTCTTCAATATCCCGTTGGATCCGCCGAATGATTCGAATATCATCATCGGTATCAACGAAGATCTTAATATCCATTAAATCACGAAGCCGGGGATCGTTTAATACCAAGATTCCTTCAACCAAAATAACTTCTTTTGGTTCTTGGTGGATAACTTCCTTGCTTCGGTTGTGACTTGCATAATCATAAACCGGAATATCAATTGCTTTCCATTCAAGCAGGTCATGCAGTTGTTCAACCAAAAGGTCCGTATCCAATGAATTCGGGTGGTCGTAGTTGACCTTCGTCCGTTCGTCAAATGGAACGTCGTCCTGACTCTTGTAGTATGCATCTTCTTGGATCATTGCAAGTGAGTGGCCATGAAGTTGTTCAAGGATCGCATTTGAAACGGTTGTCTTGCCGCTTCCTGAACCCCCTGTAACGCCAATAATTACCGGACGATGTTTCTTTTCGTTGTTTGTCATTCCCAATTCCTCGACTTCCTATTTTTCGTATCCGTTTGCTTTTTGAACTTTACTTACATTTTCTTGATGTTGTTGATATGACTTCGTGTAATAGATCTTACCCGTCTTCATATTGGCAACAAAGTACAAGTATCCCTTATCCCGGTCTTTTGGATAAAGAACCGCCTTGACCGCATTGATTGGCGGATTATTGACTGGTCCTGGTCCTAAGCCGTTATTTTGATACAGGTTATATGGTGAATTAACCTTCAAATCATTATATGAAATGTTTTGTTGATGCTTGCCTAATGCATATGACACGGACACATCAGTTTGCAATTTCATATTCTTTTGCAGCCGGTTTTCAAATACCCCAGCAATCATTTCCAAGCTTTCCTGATTTGTTCCTTCACCTTCAACAAGGGAAGCCAATGTCAAAGCTTGTTGAACTGACATGTGATCATCCTCAATCTTTTGGTAATATGGTTGCATTTCTTGGTTTTCCTTGGCAACCATTTGTTCAACCAACTGCTTCAAAGTTTCATTCTTTGAAACCGAGTACGTTGCCGGATATAAGTAACCTTCAAGTTGGTACTTGACATCCTTGGCACCAACCGCTGATGAAAGCAGGTCAGGATACTTCTTCTTTAATTCATTTAAGAATTGCTGATCATTAAGTAAATTCAAAAAGTCTTGTTTTTTGAACTTCGTATTCTTTTGAATCACGTCACCGATTTGATCAGCCGTAACCCCTTCGCGCACCAGGACTTTACCTGAACCGATTGGGGTACTTGAACCGCCCTTTTGCAATTCAGTTGCGATCTGGGCCAAAGTCATTGACGGCTTAAAATCATAGTAACCGGCTTTAAATGCTGCCAGTTGCTTTGATTTAACATAGTAATTAAAGACAAACCCGCTGCGAATAACACCCCGTTTTTGCAAAATGTCACCAATCTGCTTGTCCGTACTTCCAATCGGAACCTTAACTTTAATTGATTCGTTTGAAGTTGGGTCAAGCGGTTTAAGCGAACGTTGAACATACCGGTAACCTAAGAAACAGAAAAAGAGAATTACAACGACCAGCACGCCGACCGTCCAGTGAATGATTCGTTTCGCTGAACTTGGAGCTTCCTTGGCAACGTGAGAAGTTGACTTCGTCTTTGCCGTTTCAACGCGTGATGGCGTCGTTGATGGTTGCTTCTTTTCCGCCTTCGAATTTGATTCTGGTTGATGTTGTTGATTATTTTGAGTCAAAATATTCCTCCTCAAGATTTTGCTTGAATCAAGCTAAAGTCTTATGCTTAATCAATTACCGAACGGTGACTTCAAGTTCTTCTTGAAGTTTCTTAACAACCTTATCAAATGCTTGGTTAATTTCATCATCGCTCAATGTTCCTTCACTGTTGCGGTATACAAGGGTATAAGCAAGCGACTTGAATCCGTCATCGATCTTTTCACCTTGATAAAGGTCAAAGAGCTTAATATCAGCTAAGAAGCGGCCGCCATTTTGCTTGATCGATTCAACGATTTGATCATTCGTAATTTCGTTTGGAACAAGCAATGCAATATCGCGGGTGACTTCCGGATACTTCGAAACTGGGACGTATGTTTCAGCATTCTTTGGTAAGTCGATCAGTTTTTGCAAGTCTAATTCAAAGACATAAGTTGGCTTGATCTTCAATTCTTTAGCAAGACTTGGGTGAACTTCCCCAATCAAACCGACCAATTCATCATTGACATAGATCTTCGCTGTCCGGCCTGGATGCATTTCTTCATATTCAGCAGTTGCTTCATACCGAATTCCATCTGTAATCCCAAGAGAATTCATCAAATATTCAACGATTCCCTTTGTTAAGTAGAAATCAACCGGCTTCTTGGCATCGTGCCACGTTGCTTCATGGAATAATCCAGTTAATGCACCGGCAATGTGTTCGATATCATTTGGCCGTTCAGCATCTTTTTCGCGTAAGAAGACGCGCCCTTGTTCATACAAAGCAACGTCATTGACTTTCCGGGCTTGGTTATATGCCACGTCATCTAACAACCCGCTGATCAAGTTCATCCGTAAAGTTGTGTGGTCTGAACTCATCGGGAAGTCAAGTTGAGTCATTTCAGCTTCATCGAGCATAAAGCGTTTGGCCTTTAATTCCGTTGTTAATCCGTATGAAATTGCTTGACTTAATCCTGCACTTTCAAGAATTGCGCGCGCGTCCCGGATAATCTTTTGGGCCTTTGTATAGTGGCCTTCCGTTAACGGCATGGTTGGTAACGTTGTTGGAATATTGTCATAACCGTAGATCCGAGCAACTTCTTCAATTAAGTCTGCTTGGATCGCAATATCCCAGCGGCGTGGTGGAACGCTCACCGTTAATGTACCGGTTTCATCCTTCGCAACGCCAAATCCAAGTTGTTCAAAGATGCCCACAATGGCTTCATCCGTTAAGGCCGTTCCTAAAACTTTGTTGATTCGTTCAGGCATGATTTCAACGTCCACGTTTTCAGGATCAACGTGATTGATTTCCAATGTTCCGCTGACAACTTGGCCATCGCCAAATTCAGCGATCATTTGGGCAGCAGCATCTAATGCTTCCTGAACCGTTGCAACGTTGATTCCCCGTTCAAACCGTTGAGATGCTTCTGAGTGCAAGTTTTCGCGCCGGGCTGTCTTCCGAATCTTTGATGAATTGAAGATTGCGGCTTCCAAAACAACGGTCTGGGTACCATCAGAAACTTCGGTATCTTCGCCGCCCATTACCCCCGCAAGGGCAATTGCGCGGTCGCCGTCAGCAATTACTAAGTCCGTTGCCTTTAATTCGCGGTCTTCACCATCAAGGGTCGTTAATTTTTCACCTTCGTTGGCTAAGCGCACCGTCAATTTCTTTGAATCGAACTTGTCATAATCAAAGGCATGCAATGGTTGGCCATAATCCATCAAAATGTAGTTTGTAACGTCAACAACGTTATTGATTGGCCGAATGCCGGCATTCCATAACCGTTTTTGCATCCACATCGGACTTGGTTTGATCGTCACATTCTTAACCATCCGTAATTTATACGGGGCAACTAATTCTTGATCAGCATCTTCAAGGCCTAATAGGTCTTCGATCTTTGAAGAAGCGTCTTCCTTAACCGTTGGGTGCGGAAGAGAAACTTGACGATCATAGATTGCTGCTACTTCATGAGCAACTCCGCGCATGCTCAACATGTCACCGCGGTTCGGCGTGATGTCAACATCAATGATGCTTTCATCCATTCCAAGGTAATCCCAAACTGGTTCACCCGGAACAGCATCTTCCGGCAAAACGTAAATGCCATCAGCAAATTCCTTGGGAACAACTGCATCCGGGAAACCAATTTCTTGCAAACCGCAGATCATTCCCATTGAAAGTTCGCCGCGCATCTTGCTTTTCTTGATCTTGATGTGGCCGGCGATCCATGAGTTTGGTAATGCAACGATTACATTTTGACCAGCAGCAACATTTGGTGCCCCGCAGACAATTTGATATGGTTCTTCATCGCCAACATCAACCTGGCAGATGTGCAGGTGGTCTGAATTCGGATGCGGAACACATTCTAAGATATGACCGACAACGATCTTCTTTTGACCGTCTGCCCGCCGGGAAACGCCATCAACTTCAACGGCTGTGCGTTCAATCTTTTCGCCGAGTTCTTCTGGTTTTAAATCATCAACTTTAACGTATTCATTAAGCCATTTGGTTGAAACTTTCATTGATTAACACCCTCCTAACCTTTCTGTGAGAATTGATTTAAGAAGCGCATGTCATTCAAGTAGAATTCCCGAATGTCATCAACGCCGTACTTCAACATTGCAAACCGATCTGGACCTAAGCCAAAGGCAAATCCGCCATAAACTTCCGGATCCACGCCAGCCATCTTCAAGACGTTCGGGTGAACCATGCCGGCACCTAAAACTTCGATCCAGCCACTGTTCTTGCATACGGCACATCCCTTACCGCCGCACTTAAAGCATGAAACATCCACTTCAGCAGATGGTTCGGTAAATGGGAAGTAACTTGGACGCAACCGAATCTCACGGTCTTCACCGAAGATCGTTTTCGCAACTAATTCCAAGGTTCCCTTTAAGTCGGCCATCGTGATGTTCTTATCAACCACTAATCCTTCAACTTGGTGGAATTGGTGCGAGTGCGTTGCATCATCTGTATCCCGCCGATAAACTTTCCCAGGGGAGATCATCTTTAATGGTCCTTTTGAAAAGTCATGCTTTTCCAATGTCCGGGCTTGAACCGGGGATGTCTGAGTCCGCATTAATGTTTTCTTTGTAATGTAGAACGTATCTTGCATGTCACGTGCTGGGTGATCAGGCGGCAAGTTCAACATTTCAAAGTTATAGTGGTCTTCTTCAACTTCGGGTCCTTCAATGATTTGGAATCCAAGGCCTAAGAATAACTTTTCAATTTCATCGATAATTTGGGCAAGCACGTGCGGCTGACCAGCCTTTACCGGAACTCCTGGTAAAGTAACATCGATTTTTTCAGCTTCAAGCTTCTTAGCTGTCTTTTCAATTTCAAGTTCATTTAACCGGGCTGCGATCGCATTCGCTAATGCATCCCGTACCTTGTTTGCAAGCGCCCCGACTTTTGGTCGTTCTTCCTTGTCTAAATCACGCATTCCGCGCAAAACTTCCGTAATTGGGCCCTTTTTTCCAAGATACTTTACCCGAATATCGTTAACCGCTTTGGTATCATTGGCAGCTTTGATGGCTGCTAACCCTTCAGTTTGTAATTCTTCAAGGCGATCTTGTAAATTCATATGTTTCATTCCTTTCTCAACCACAATTTGCGTAAAAAGAAAAGCCTCATCCCTCAAAAAGGGACGAGGCTTCGCGGTACCACCCTTGTTTTGCCGCTTATCTCCTTTTCTAAAATAAGCAAGCAACACTCACTAAGTCAGATAACGGCCTAACACCGGGTTACCTTCGTCATTTCCCAGTAACCACTCAGGAAGTGAATTCGGTCACGGACGAATTAAACCATTCACACTCTCTGGTTCTCACTGAAATTCACCCATTGACTTACTATTTTCCGTCTACGCTTTTCTAACTAGACAGTCTACCGTGAAACCGGCATTTCGTCAAGGTTAATCTTGATGACAATCCGCAAGTGAATACCATTTATCGGCCCACGTGTGAATTGCATCCATCACGTCTTTCAAGTCGCTTCCGCGGTCCGTTAATTCGTACACACTGTGCGCTGAATCAGTCGCCGTGTGCTTGATCAATCCTTCATTCTCAAGTTCGCGCAACCGTTCAACTAAAACGCGGTCGCTGCATTTTTTAACTTTGCTTGCAATGTCCTTAAACCGTTGCGGACCTTCACATAGCAATACTTCGATAATTAAGCCGTTCCATTTCCGGCCAAGAATGCTGAAGGTCTTGCTAAATTTCGGACATAGATTAAATTCACCATTACAGTCTGCCATTTACTTTCCGCCCTTCAAAAAGAGATTGTGACATAAGTCGCAATCCCTTTGCTATATCTGCATAATCGGGTTCCAAAACAAACGAGCTACGTAGAAGTTCGAAAATCTCCGAATCTATGCTGCGCGATTCGTTCGTTTTTCTGCTTCTACCACGCTCGTTTTTTACGTTTTGTCACACCTTCTTGAATGTTTTTGGATTCCAACCACAATTAAGTGCTTTGGCGCACTTTTTACTGTGATTATTGTACACTATAACCTTACTTTTGCAAAGTAAATTAATATGCCGACCGCACCATCCGTTCAACCTTGTCAACAAGGTGATGGCTGTATTCGTCAACGGCCGAGATCTTATCAACGGCCGTCACAATAAACCCTTCCGGATACTTCGGGGGAATCAGCGTTGCACCCCACATGTGCTTGATAATAATATCTTTTTCTTTGGCAGTTAAAGTCGTAATCTTTTCGGCATTGCGCACGGCTACTCGTGGGTGAATCCAGGCGTGCGTTCCAAGATTAAACTTGGTATCGCGCCAGTCATAGTAGAATAAGTCATGCAATAATCCAGCCCGCGCAACTGCCCGGGCATCGAGATTCATCTTTTTGGCGATCTTGTATGATTCATATGACACCGTGATCACATGATCAAGTCGCGTGCAAAAATGATGCTGTTCATATTCAGATAATTTTTGAACTTCCGGCTTGACTAATAAATTCCCAACGTAACTCATGTATTCCGCATCATTACGCCATTCGTTTTCTTTCATAGAGCCTCACGATCTTTTCATTAAGTTCTTACAATCCATATGCTAACGGGCTTGGTTTCAAAAAGCAAACGTTATAACCGAATTGTATTAATAACTTAACAATCTTAAATAAGATTAATTTGCTTTAAGCTGGAACATCAAAACACCGGCCGCAACCGCGACATTCAATGATTCGGCTTTCCCGATAATTGGAATGTAAAGGTTCAATGATGTTTGTTTCAAAAGATCCTTGTTCATCCCGTTCCCTTCATTCCCCATGATCAATGCAAAATCGGCATGCTTGCCGACTTGATCATACGGCCGCGCATCTGGATTTAATTCGGTTCCGAAAACCGGTTTGTTTTGTGCTTTAAAAGCCTTGATCCATGGTTCAAGCGGCGCCGTCACCATCTTCAAATGAAACTGACTGCCCTGCATTGAACGCACGATCTTCGGATTATAAACGTCAGCGGTCCCGTCACCAAAGACGATTCCGCTAAAGCCAGCCGCATCCGCCGTCCGCACCATCGTGCCAATGTTGCCGGGATCTTGGACGTTATCCATGAAAAGCCATGCGCCCGTAACGTCTTCCGGTTCGATTTCTTGTTGTTCCGGAATCCTGATCACGGCCATAACTCCTTGCGGATGCTTCGTGTCGCTTAAATGCTTGACCACGTTATCCGTAATTTGAATCAAGTCCGCACCTTCCGGAACTTCGATTTCTTGCAAATGCTTGAAATCCGGTTGAACCATGATCGTTTCGATCGGTTCATGCGTCCGAATCGCTTCCTTAACAAGGTGCCAGCCGTCAAGCAAATACTTACCCTGCTTCAAACGGCCCTTCTTCGTATTCAACTTTGACCATGCTTTAACTTGTGAATTGTTAACTGATGTAATAATCTTCAATTTTGTTTTGATCTCCTCGATGTAAAAATTCCGTTTTCATTATACTATATCAAGTTAGCGAATTTCATCTTTAAAAACAAATGAAGGTGTGCCCAAACTCCAAAATGAATGCTTTGGCACACCTTCTTCATTTAATCTTTCTTTCGATATCTAACCATTCCCGCCAGCATCAAAATCACACCGACGACGACTAATCCGTGTTGGGCAAATGAAACACCGGGAACTTTGCCGATAAATGGGAAAAGACATGAAAATAAACCTAATCCGATACAAAAAATCCCGACAACCCAGCAAAAATCTTTTTGTAATAATTCACGCATGTTTTTCACCCTCTTCATTCAATAAGCATTATATCATTTTATCTGAATTCATTCAGTGATAAGTGCTTGTTATAAATAAGTTGAAAGATAACGTAAATTTTACTTATCAATCTTTTTCGATAAGTTCAGCTAATACCAATCAAACATTGATTTCTTTGGGCGTTATCAGTACAATTTTAGTGATTGAGAGGCTTCAGCGAACCCCTTTTGAAGTCTCCACGTTATAATTAAGGAGTATGCAAATGATTCAAGACGGTTTAATTCCATTTTCACCAAATCAGCAAAACGCAATTTGGATGTTGATCAATGCTGAATATTATCGGGACGCGATCAATTTAAAGATCAAGGATTTAACGATGAATACCCACGGGATTTTTATTCACGACAACCAGCTCTTTTCAAGCGAAGAACTGGTTTACCTGATCAAATTGATCCAGCAGCCCGCAGCCGATCATTCACACCTGAACCTTGATTTTGATGAAGATGGCAATCTCATTCACTACATCAATAATTACAGCGTTGAAGTTTTGTTTAACGCCTTGCAGGTTAAATTCATCAAACTTCTCTGCCTGTATTTTAATAATTAATAATTTCGAGGCACAGTCATGGCAGCAATCCACAGCGACATTTTAACATTGACGATCAATGAAATTCCGGTCGACTTGACCGCATTTATTGATTTAAACAAAACAACTTTTCTTTCAGATCATCACGGGCGGTGTATCGTTTTTAACGTCCGGCCACCGCAGGAAATCAAAGAACAGCTTAAAGATGTCCCTGACCTGGATGCCATCGACTTCAATGTCCGGTTGAATTACTTTACCGAAATTCCCGGGATCTATAAATCAAATTATGAACTGATCGTTTTCCGGGTCTTCACCGGCGCACAAGCCGCCATCAACGTGGTGTATTATGACCGGGCGCGCACTTTCAGCGGCGACCTTGCTTACTGGGAACAGCGGCTGGCAATCAGGCCGGTCGTTTACCAAAGCTATTCAACGGCCAAAGTTTGCACCTTTTATCCGCCAACATTGACTTTCAAGTATCAAAATCAAGTTTACGTTGGCAAGTGCATTGAAAATCCCGGAAAAGGCAAGTACCGGTTCTTCGCCGATGATGGTAAAAAGATCGTTACCCCATATTCGCGCAGTGTGGAGGCCTACGAATTTCGGAAACATTTAAATTTATTAGGATATCAACACTAAAATAACCCTTCGCTATGGTGGCGAGGGGTCATTTTTATCGCTTACAAATTAAATAGTGAAAGGATTACCCTATTCTTTTTCATCAATCACCAGATTCATTAATTGACCAAATACAAATATTAAATCACTACATAAAAAATCTGCATTTTCCAATGCGTATAACCACATCTCTGTATTATTAGATATCTTTTCATAATCTTTAAGTGTTTTTTGACTATCTTGCGCAACACCATATGAAAACCATATTAAAATCAAAACATCTACAATAATACGTAAAAAGCGATATCTTACATTAGCCATATTCATAATTAATATTAGTACTAGGCAAATTCCGCCAAATGCCGTCATGAGTTTAGAATTATTTAAATCACGCGTTGATAGTATTCCATATATAAAATTTAAAATAAATACTATTCCTGTAACCAGTACTATTTGATGAATAAATAAATTATATATTCCAAAATATTTTAAAACACCACCAATTACTGCAGTCATTCCTGATAGTCCCCATATATCAATTAATGCTAGTATAATTATTAAAGGAATTTCCCAAAAATGCTTTTTCTTAATGAAAGACATTAAACATGTTGCAATAAGCGAAGTTATTCCATACTTGATAGCTAAATATTTTGCTTCCCCCTCAAATAACACTGCTAATTTAATAGCATTAAATGCTGTCGAATAGCAATTAATAGCAATTAACAAATATATAAAGCATATAAAATACGTTAAAGTAAAATAAATTACTCTTTTCATCTTTCTATTCCTTATCAATAAATTTATTTGTTCTTATTTTTTAACGCAATTCCCATTAAAATTTCTGGAACAATAAAAATTACACATACTGTTCCCATAGTAAAAATCAATATCCAAGGACCCGCACCGGTCAAAACATCGCGGGCACACCATGTTGAACCAACCAATCCGGTCAAAATAGATCCAACTGCTAGCCAAACAAATAAATTCTTAAACAGCGGTGAGCGGCCTTTAAAAACTCCGCGTTCATGCTTTTCCTTAGTCATCCTTAGTCATTGTCACCAATCCGCGTCAACGCTGCATCCTGAAGATCAACATACAAGTGGTCGCCGTCTTTGAGTTGGACCCGATGTTGCCGGTGTTCATCACTTTGGAGCTTCTTCAAGCCTGAAAGGTTCACGGCGCCCCGACCAATGAATGAGCTGTTGACCGCATATTCGCCAGCACACTTTCCAGGTTTGATAACATACATTCCCGGCTGAATATCAGCCCCGGCATCATTGCCGACCCGGTATTCGCCGTAGGTAACTTTTCCCTGTTGGGTAATTTTCGGTGAATTGTCTGGTTGGAAGTTGGCATCAAAGTCATTCACGACGATCTGTTGTCCTGCCTGAACATTTAAGTGTTCTGACTTATGAATGCCATTGACCTTGCGTTTCCCGTTTGTAAGAACAAAGTCGAAGTCGTAAGTTGAATTGTAAAGATCACCTGTGCCGTTCTTGGAAGTGACGGTATACTTTCCGGGATTTAAATCTTTTCCGACCTGATATGTACGGTATTGATCAGCGCTGGCTTGACCAGAAATCAAGCCAACTCCCAAAAGAAGTGTTAAACAACTTAATCCAATTCTTTGAATCCTTTTCACGATGTGATCCCCCTATCTGAATGTTACAAAGTCTTTGTCCGGTGTGGCGTAAAAGACTTGGTCCTTTTGCGTATCAAGGTAAACGTTGAACCGGTCATGATCGTAACTTAATTCTTCAACGTGAGCGCCTTGACCTTTATCATTGCCAAAGTCTTCACCCATTGAACAGTCAGCAATTTGGTCACCAAAGGCCCATCCTTCGTTCGTGGTGATCTTCCCGTCATGCGCAAGGATTTCATTTAAGGCAAATTCGTGGTTAAGCAATGAATTATAAACAATTTGTCCGTTCTTTTCGTCGCGTTCCGGCTGGCCATACATCCGGATAACATCGGCCCGGTTATACTTCGACCAGTCTGGAACCGTGGCGTCAACGTCCCCCGGCTTCGTTTTTTTGCGTTCGACCTTATCCTTCAAGTCCGTCATTTTATGCTGCGGACCAGCCGCCATGACCGAACTTCCTGACAAGAAAAGCATTAAAAATGCTATTAATCCTAAAAACTTCCTTTTCATTTACACTAACTCCTTTAAATTAAATAAGTAAATTTTATCAATTTTAAAGTATTTTGTAAATTAATTTTTGGATTTTAAAGGAAGGTGTGACAAAACATTAAAAACGAGCGTGGTGGAAGCAGAAAAACGAACGAATCGCGCCAGCATAGATTCGGAGATTTTCGAACTTCCACTCAGCTCGTTTGTTTTGGAACCCGATTATGCGAATTTATCAAAAAAGACCGCTGGAAAATCTAGCAGTCTTAAATAAGTTATTCATTTTTCATCGGAACGCCGATCCGCTTGAAGAACTTCACAACCGTTCCTTGGTATTTATCCCAATCAACCAGTAAGCTGATATCATGCGGTCCTTTCGGAATCGTCAATAACATTTTAATTGGTGATTTGCATGCCACGTAGTTTTGATGCGCCATTGAACATGGGACATAGCGGTCATCTTCACCATGAATGATCAAAATCGGTAACTTGGTTTTCTGAACCGCCTGAATTGGCGATGATGCCTCCAAGTTAAAATGCCCGAAAAGTTTGGCACTCAACTTCACGAACGGATACATGATCGTCGGTGAAAGGTTCATTCGCTGAATAACCTTTTTAATGATGGCTTTCGGTGAAGTATATGCACTGTCAGCGACCACCCCGACAACGCTGACCGGTAATTTCAATTCCGAAGCCATTAAAACGGTCGCTGCGCCAAGTGATCCGCCAACCAGAATAATTTTCATCTGTGGGTAACGGTGCGCAATATACTCTGCCCACGCAACAACGTCGTACCGTTCGTTGACTCCGAATGAAATCACGTTGCCATCGCTGTCCCCAGTTGCTCGTTGATCAACGACCAGCATGTTATGCCCTAACCGCCGAGAAATCTGAAATACCCCGCCGCAATCATGGATTCCATCAGTCCGATAACCGTTAAATGCCAGTTCGATCGGCGCATTTTCATCATAAATATATAACCGGCCGCGCAACGTCAACCCATCAAACGACTTAATCGAAACCGCCTCATACGGTTCGTTATTCAACGCATCAACCAAATGAACCATTTCATTGTAGTACGGCTGATACTGCTCGTTTTGCGGTAAATTATACGGATCTTCATGATGCCCCGGTTTAACATAAAATGCCGTCCGGTAACAATACATCAAAATCATCATGATGATCATTAATAATAAAAGCATCTTACTCACCCTCATGTAAACTGTTTTCAATTCCACTATACATCAAATTATATGAATGTTGTCAGAAAAAAGAAAGCTATGACAAATGTCATAGCTTTCCCTCTTAATATTTGATTTAATTTTAAGCGTTAAATGCTGCTTCCAACGGAGGAACAATTTGCTTCTTCCGTGAAACAACGCCTGGCAAGTCCATCTTGTTATCTTCAAGCTTCTTGCCGAATGCTTGTTCAACAACTGATTGCGGTTCACCAACAACCAATAACCGTGTATCTGAGTTAAGGATGTTTGTAACCATCAATAAGAACAAGTCATAGCCGTTTTCCTTGTTTTGCTTTTCAATGGCAGCACGTAAACCGTCTTCACGATCAAAGACTTCGTCCAAATCAACGGTGTTGATTTGATCAACGCGAACTTGAGTACCGTTCATATCGAATGACTTTGCATCTTGTGAAATCAATGTTTCATCTGACTTGCTTGCAAGATTTGTCCCGGCCTTTAACATATCCAAACCGTACTTTTCATAATCAACGCCAGCAATCTTTGCTAATTCCTTCACGGCAGCAACATCTTCGTCAGTTGTTGTTGGTGATTTCAATAATAATGTATCTGAAATAATTGCTGATAACATCATGCCGGCAATGTTAGCAGGAACTTCAACGCCGTGTTGCTTGAATTCCTTCAAGATAATCGTACTGCTGCATCCAAGCGGTTCAGCATGGTAGTATAATGGAGCTGAAGTTTCAAAGTTCGCGATCCGGTGGTGGTCCACAACATGCGTTACTTGAACGTCTTTAATGTCGGCAACACTTTGTTGAGCTTCGTTGTGGTCGATCAACATTACAGCGTCAACTTCGTTTGAAGCAGTCTTGATTACCCGTGGTGCTGGTTCATTGAAATAATCCAAAACGAATTGGGTTTCTTCGTTTGGTTCGCCTAAAGCAACGGCTTCAGTATCGGCGCCTAATTTATTTTGTAAGTATGAGTATGCCTTTGCGGCAACGATTGCATCTGTATCTGGATTCTTGTGTCCAAAAACTAATTCTTTCATCGAAATGCTCCTTTAACTCAATAATAAAATCACTTTAAGGTTATTCCATTTTATTAAGCTCTGTCAAGCGAGAAATATAGTCTTTTTGGACTAAATATTCATCAAATTCTTCAAGCAAGTTTGAGATCCGCGGAATCCGTTCTTTCCCCTTCCGGAAGACAAATGAAAGTTCAAATTCGATCTTCGGATTAAAGAACGCACTTGCCATCCGATCAATGCCATAGTTATATGCATTCGCACATGACGCCGGCAAAACGGTGCTGACCTTTGCTTCCTTGGCAAAGTAATACAATGCCCGTGATTGGGTAAAGTGCGCAACGCTCTTCGGGGTATTCAACATTGCTTTACGGAATTGTTCATTAATAATATTGCTTAAATAGTAGTTTTGCGGATAATCAACCCATGGCTGATCAACCACGTCTTTCAAATCGATTCGGGTCTTATGAGCAATCTGTTCGTCATGCCCTAAGTAGATCAATTCATCCCGAATAATCGTCTTTTTAACGTAAGGTTTCCAATTTTTAATACTTGAATCTGGAAGGTACATAATTCCAATATCGATCCGGTTATCTTCAAGCTGCTTCCACAACTCGTGTCGGGTCAGTGTGTGGAATGAAACTTCAACATCAGGATGAGACTTGTAATATGAAATTGCAAAGTCAGTAAAGACATCATTTTCATCGGGTGCTTTGCGCCACTTTTTCAACGTTTCTAATTGATCTTTCGCAATGTAATTTTCTTCAGTCGCCGCTTCAAGTAATTCAGAGTAATTAGTCAACGTTGTAAATGAAAGCCCAGTCTGTTCAAAGTTGGCTGAAACTGCAGGTAATTGATAGCTGAAAATTGCGCCAACCCCAATCACATCGGCGCCTTCATTTTGAGCAGCTTTGACTGCCTTGAGCACACTGCCGCCCGTTGAAAGCAGATCATCGATCAGGACCGTTTTCGCATGCGCTGGTAAAACGCCTTCAATTTGTTTTCCGCGTCCGTGATCCTTCGGTTTTGAACGGACATAGATCAGCGGCAATCCTAATTCATCCGCAACCCATGCGGCATGCGGAATACCAGCCGTTGCCACCCCGCCGATCACTTCAACGTCCGGAAACTCAGCTTTAATTTGAGTTGCTAATCCTTGAGCAATCTGCTTCCGGATTTCAGGATAACTGATCGTTAACCGGTTATCACAGTAAATGGGGCTTTTGATTCCGCTCGCCCACGTAAACGGCTTATCCGGTGATAACTTAACTGCCTTGATTTTTAATAAGTCCTTTGCAATTTCTTTCATCTTAATTCTCCTTCAACCATTCATTTTTAACCCGTTGATATGCAGCTTGGACGTCGGCTGCTTGGGTGATCGACCGCCCAACAACCAGTCCATTTGAGTGTTGCTGGGCTGCTTTCCCGGGAGTCATGACCCGCTTTTGGTCGTCAGCACTTTCCCCGGCTAACCGAATTCCAGGGGTGATCTTCAAAAAGTCTTCACCGCATGTCTGATACAGCATTTGCGCTTCATTTGCGGAACAAACAACGCCATCTGCGCCATTTTGCTGGGCAACCTGCGCATAGTGTTTAACACTGTCTTCAAGCGGCACCGTGATCAACTGTTCATCCGCAAGCATCTGCGGGGTGATCGACGTTAACTGGGTAATCGCCAAAATCTTAGCTGGAGCGTGCTGGTTACTGCCGGCAAGCATTCCTTCCCTTGCAGCTTGGATCATTGCGGATCCGCCCGCAGCGTGGATTGTTGTTAAATCAACGTGTAACTTTCCAATGACCTTCATTGCCCGTTCAACCGTATGCGGAATATCATGGCACTTCAGGTCAAGAAAAATCGAGTAGCCGCGATCCTTCAGTTCTTTGATCAAATCCTGGCCTTCACTGTAATACAGTTCCATTCCGACCTTCACAAACAAGTGTTGGTCTCGCGGAAATTGGTCAAGGAAATTGATCGTTGTTTGCTTATCCGGAAAATCTAACGCAATAATCGGTTCACTAATCTTCATTTCAAAATTCATTCCTTACTTCTTTTCGTAATTCTTCAAGTGATTCAACGTTCAGTTCATTCATTCGCTGTTCAAGCTGGGCTGCAAGGTGCGGGATCACTTCAACATCATCAAAATGGGCTGCACCGACTCCAACGGCTGAAGCGCCTGCCAAAAACATCTCAAGCACATCATCAACCGTTTTGACCCCACCGATTCCAATAATCGGGAGATCAGTTACGTGCGCAACTTGATAGATCATCCGCACGGCAAGTGGCTTGAGAATAGCACCGGACAAACCGCCCATCCCATTCCCAATCACTGATTGCCGGGTTTCGACATCAATATGCAGTCCGAGCAAAGTATTGATCATCGTTAAGCCGTCTGCCCCGCCGCGCTCAGCTGCCTTGGCAATCGTTGTAATGTCCGTTACGTTCGGTGAAAGTTTAACGTAAACCGGAACCGAACCGGTCACTTCCTTCACTTTCCGGGTAACTTCTTCCACGGTTTGTGGATTCGTTCCAAATGCCATTCCGCCTTCCTGAACATTCGGGCATGAAATGTTGAGTTCCAATGCATTCAGCATCTTGGAATCCGCCAATTTTTGCGCAACGGATTGATAATCAGCAACACTTGAACCGCCAATACTGCCAACGATCGGGAGGGCTGGATACTTTTGCCGTAAATGCGGCAATTTTTCATTCACCACCGCGTCAACTCCGGGGTTCGTTAATCCCACCGAGTTGATCACGCCGTTTTTTAACATTGCGATTTGCGGTTGCGGATTTCCTTTCCGGGCTTGCGGAGTTGTTGTTTTAATCACCAATGCTCCTAACCCATTAAGGTCCATTTTTTCAGCAGCTGGAGTATCCCCAAAGCCAAACGTTCCGCTTCCAGGCATTAACGGATTTTTCATCGTTAATCCCGGAAGATTGACTGTTAATCGTGTATCCATCTCATTTTCCCCCTTACAGTGCATTTGTCATAAATGTCCGGTTCTCCATGGCTTTCAACAAAGCATCCGCTGTCCGTAACGCAGTCAGCAACGGAATGTTGTGTTGAATTGCGGCCTGCCGGATGATAAAGCCGTCCGAATTGTGGGCTTGATCATGGCCCATCGTATTGATTACCAAATCAAGTTTCCGGTCCTTAATTTCATTTAATAAGTTAGGTTGCAAATCGTGGATCTTCCCAACGACTTTAGCGTGTAAGCCATTGTCCTGTAAGAACTTCGCCGTTCCTTTAGTCGCCGCAATCCGGTAACCCATCTTTTCAAAGCGCCGGGCAATTTGAAGCGCTTCTTGTTTATTGCGGTCATCGATTGTCAACAAGACCGTTCCGGTTTCTGGTAACTGCATTCCAGCCCCTTCAAAGGCCTTGTACAATGCCTTTTCAAATTCACGGTCGGTTCCCATGACTTCCCCGGTCGACTTCATTTCCGGTCCTAAGTAGCTGTCAACATCCGCTAATTTGTTAAATGAGAAGACTGGTGCTTTAACCGAAACATTTTGGCTTTCAGGGGCCAATCCAGGCTTGTATCCTTGTTGAACAAGGGATTCACCCATGATCGCCCGGGTTGCAACTTGTGCCATTGGAATTCCGGTGATCTTACTTAAGAACGGCACTGTCCGACTTGCCCGCGGGTTAACTTCGAGAACGTAAACTTCGCCTTGGTGAACGATAAATTGAATGTTCATGATTCCGACGCATTTCAGTTCGACCGCCAGTTTAGCCGTAATTTCAACAATTTGTTCCTTGATCTTTTGACTAAATGATTGTGGCGGGTAAACGGCCATTGAATCCCCAGAGTGAATTCCGGCCTGTTCGATGTGTTCCATGATTCCTGGAATCAAAACATTTTCACCGTCACAAATGGCGTCAACTTCACATTCTTTGCCTTCAAGATAGGCATCGACCAAAATTGGGTGATCCCCGTTTGCAGGTGCGTGCTGACTCAAGTATTCATCAAGTTCATCATCTGAGTAAATGATTTCCATTGCCCGGCCACCGAGAACGTAACTTGGCCGCACAAGAACGGGATAACCTAACCGGTGGGCAATTCCCTTAACCTGTTCCGGAGTGGTTGCCGTATCGCCTTGCGGTTGCTTCAATCCAAGCTTCTTGATTGCTTGATCGAATAATTCACGGTCTTCGGCCCGGTCAAGATCCTTCACGGTCGTTCCTAATACCCGAACCCCGTGCGCATCTAATCCGGCAGCCAGGTTGATCGCCGTTTGACCACCAAATTGGAGAATAACGCCTTCTGGCTGTTCAAGGTCGATCACGTTCAGAACATCTTCAAGGGTCAATGGTTCAAAGTACAGCTTATCGGATACCGAAAAGTCCGTTGAAACTGTTTCAGGATTTGAATTCATAACGATTGCTTCATAACCAAGTTTTTGCAATGCCTTAACACAGTGAACCGTTGCGTAGTCAAATTCGACCCCCTGACCGATTCGGATCGGACCGGAACCAATAACCAGCACTGATTTTTGATCTGACTTGCGGCTTTCGTTTTCTTCATCATATGTACTGTAAAAATATGGCGTTTCGGAAGCAAATTCTGCAGCACAGGTATCGACCATCTTATAGACCGGAATCACGTGATTATTCACCCGGAATTGCCGTACATCATCCGGCGTTGTCTTCCATAACTTTGCAATCGTTAAATCGCTAAAGCCGTAACGTTTAGCCTTTTTCAACGTTGCAAGATCATTGACATTTTCCGCAAGTTCCTTTTCAATTTCCACAATGTGCATCAAAACATCAAGGAAGTAACGGTCAATTTTAGTTAATTCATGCACTTCTTCTAAGGTATAACCGCGCCGGAAAGCTTCTGCCAGATAAAAGATCCGGTCATCCTGAGCGTTGACTAGCCGATTTTCAACTTCTTCATCCGATGCTTGACGGCATGTTTCAGAAATCAAATCGTCTTCATCGATTTCCAATGAACGAACCGCCTTTTGAAGTGATTCTTCAAGATTGCGTCCCAAAGCCATGACTTCTCCAGTAGCTTTCATTTGACTGCCTAACCGGCGATCCGCATCCCGGAACTTATCAAATGGCCAGCGCGGAATCTTCGTAACCACGTAGTCCAATGCCGGTTCGAATTCCGCAAAAGTCGTTTCGGTAACGGGGTTCTTGATTTCATCAAGGGTCAAACCGACCGCAATCTTAGCTGCCAACTTGGCAATCGGATAGCCAGTAGCCTTTGAGGCCAACGCTGATGACCGTGAAACCCGCGGGTTAACTTCAATAATGTAATATTGATAACTCTTCGGATCCAACGCAAGCTGAACGTTGCAGCCGCCTTCGATCTTCAAGGCGCGAATCAATTTCAATGAGCAATCCCGCAACATTTGATAGTCACGGTCCGATAACGTTTGGGTTGGCGCAACCACGATCGAATCCCCGGTGTGCGTTCCAACGGGATCAACGTTTTCCATTGAGCAAACGACCATTGCGTTATCCGCAGCATCGCGCATTACTTCAAATTCAATTTCCTTAAACCCGGCAATTGACTTTTCAATCAAGCACTGGGTTGCGGGTGAAAGATCAAGCCCGTTTGCAGCGATCCGTTCAAGTTCTTCGCGGTTCTTGCACATTCCACCGCCAGTTCCGCCCATGGTGAAGGCTGGCCGCACGATTACCGGATAGCCGATTTCTTCAGCATAATCCGTTGCTTCCTTGACCGTATTGACACTGCGTGAAGGCGGAACGGGTTCATTCAGTTGTTTCATCAACGCCTTGAATTTTTCCCGGTCTTCGGCTTCATCAATGGCTTGAAGGTTCGTTCCAAGCAATTCAATGTTGAATTCATCTAAAATGCCGGTTTTATCCAATTCAATGGCCAAGTTCAATCCGATTTGACCGCCAAGGGTCGGTAAAATCGCATCCGGATATTCTTGCCGAATGATCCGTTCAACCGATTCAACCGTCAATGGTTCAAGGTAAACATGATCAGCAATTTCGTTATCGGTCATGATCGTTGCCGGGTTAGAGTTGACTAACACAACTTCATATCCTTCTTCTTTCAACGCCAAACATGCTTGGGTTCCGGAATAGTCAAATTCAGCCGCCTGGCCAATGATGATTGGCCCAGATCCAAGTACCATAATCTTATGAATATCAGTTCTCTTAGTCATCTTGTTCGCCCTTTCTCTTGTCGATCATTTGCATAAAGTCATCGTACAAACTAACCGCATCATGCGGTCCCGGAGCTGCATCCGGGTGGAATTGAATTGAAAATGCCGGGTATTTGCGGTGCCGGACACCTTCGATCGTCCCGTCATTGATTTCAACGTGGGTCGGCATCAAGTCGGTTTCCTTTAATGATTCCGGATCAACGGCATACCCGTGGTTTTGATAAGTAAATGCAATTTCGCCAGTTGCAATTTCCCGTACCGGGTGATTGAATCCGCGGTGACCGAACTTCATCTTGAACGTGTCCGCTCCGTTTGCAAGGCACATTAACTGGTGCCCCAAGCAAACGCCCATGATCGGCACTTTTCCCATAATGCCTTGAATCATCTTAATGGCTTGCGGCAAGCTCTTCGGATCACCAGGGCCGTTTGACAGTAACACACCATCCGGATGAAGTTGTAAAATTTCTTCTGCCGTTACGGTATATGGCATCACGATTGTATTGCAGTTGCGCTTGGCTAATTCACGCAAGATACTATGCTTCGCACCAAAGTCAACGACAATCACATTCCGTTCCGTCCCTGGATTTGGATACGGTTGTTTGGTTGAAACCATGTCAACCAGCTGGTCGGTCAAAACCGTTGCCCGTAATTGTTCGATCGTGTGCTCCTTATCTTCGATCGAATTTACAAGGCATCCCTTCATCGTCCCGTGTTCGCGAATGATTTTTGTTAACCGCCGGGTATCGATTCCGCTGATTCCCGGAATGTGATTCTGTTTCAAAAAGTGATCAAGGGTGTCCTGCTTGCGCCAGTTGCTTGCATACCGGGCCAATTCGCGGCAAACGACCCCGCGGCATTTAGGTTGCAACGATTCATAATCATCAAGGTTGACCCCGTAATTTCCAATCAACGGGTTTGTAAATACTAAAATCTGGTCAGCATATGATTGGTCGGTGATTGCTTCTTGGTAACCCGTCATTCCGGTTGAAAAAACAACTTCACCGGTCGTAATATGACTTGAACCAAATGCTTCGCCTTCAAACACATTTCCGTCTTCCAAAACCAAGTATCGTTTCATCTTAAAGCTCCTTCTCTCGTTGATATTTAATTTCACCATCAACAATTGTCATTACCGTTTGACCATATAATTCATGCCCCGTAAACGGCGTATTTCTTCCTTTTGATAAATAGTCCGCTTCGCTGAATTTGAATGGATAAGCTAAATCAAACACCGCAATGTCAGCGGCATCGCCGATCCGCAGCATTCCAGCCCGCGTTAAGTTGAATAATTTTGCGGGTTGCACGGTCAGCCAATCAATCAACTGTTCAAGCGTACACTTGCCCGCCTTTACCAAGTGCGTGTACAGACTTGAAAAGGCCGTTTCACTGCCAGTGATCCCGAATGCTGCACCAACCATTCCGTGCAACTTCTCATCATCTGCATGCGGGGCGTGATCAGTCGCAATCATGTCGATCGTCCCGTCAAGCAGCCCTTCGATCAGGGCTTCCTGATCTTCAGCCGTCCGCAACGGCGGATTCATTTTGTAATATGCATCATCCGTCGTGATCATGCCGTCATTTAATAACAAATGATGCGGTGCTGCTTCACAGGTTACGTTAATTCCCATTGACTTAGCGATGCGAATCATTGCCACGCTTTCCTTCGTTGAAACGTGGCAGACATGATAATGCACATCCGTTTTAGCTGCTAAAACCAAATCCCGTGCTAATTGTGAAGATTCACATTCCCCTGGGATTCCGGTTAATCCTAATTTCTCCGCGTTTGCGCCTTCATTCATCACTCCGTTAAATTTCAGTGAATCATCTTCAACATGTTCCGCCAATGGCAAGTTGACTGCTTGAATCCCCTGCATTGCCTTGTACATTGTGCCGCCATGCTGAACGCCGTGCCCATCATTACTGAAGCCGCAAACTCCGAGTTGTTGCATTGCTTGATAGTCGATCAGTTGATCTGAAGTTAAATCCGCAGTAATTGGAGCGTACTGGTAAACATGCACAACCCCGGTTTGCCGGTTATGCTCCATCATTTGGCGAATCAATTCCGGGGTATTCGGAACCGGATCAACGTTGGCCATCGCACATGTCGTGGTAAAGCCGCCATGTGCTGCCGCCATTGTTCCTGTATGAACATCTTCTTTGTACGTCAATCCAGGATCGCGGTAATGAACATGAACGTCAACCAATCCCGGAACAACGATCTTGCCGGTAACATCGATTTCCTGATCAGCTTTCAAAGCCAACTTCCCGATCGCCTTGATTTTTTGATCTTCAATCAAAACATCTGCGTTAATAAAACTATTATTTTGATAAACTTGACCGTTTTTTAACAATAATCGCATTATTTAAGTCCTCCAAGATGGTTCCCGCGCAAAACGGCTTCGATCATTGCCATCCGCATGAAGACCCCATTTTGCATTTGCCGGAAGAACCGTGATTTTTCAGCTTCAACCAAGTTTGATGAAAATTCAACGTCGCGGTTGATTGGGCCTGGGTGCATGATGATGGCTTCCTTCTTCATTTGTTGATAACGCTTGTTGGTTAATCCGTATTTTTCATGGTAGCTGGCTGCAGAGAATTGATCTTCGTTTTCATCACCGGCGTGCCGTTCGTGTTGAACCCGCAAAAGCATTGCAACGTTGATTTGATCGATCACATCATCAAGGTCAACGTGTTTGCCGTATTTATCAAATTGGGAATCATACCAGTAATCCGGACCAGCAAAGTACAATTCAGCGCCTAAATGGTGAAGGGCTTGCATGTTACTGCGAGCGACCCGAGAACTTGTAATATCCCCGACAATCGCAATCTTTAACCCGTCAAAATGACCGAATTCTTCATAAATCGTCATTAAATCAAGCATGCTTTGGGATGGATGCTGGCCGCTGCCGTCGCCCCCGTTCATAATCGCCATGTGAAGGTGCTGATCATCATTTAAATTGATCAGCGGTTCATAGTAGTTATTCGTTGAGTGCCGGATCACACTTAATTGAACCCCTAAAGCCTCCAGCGTTAGTAACGTGTCATATAATGTTTCCCCTTTATTGACCGACGAGTGGCTCGGGTCAAACGGAATAACTTGAATTCCTAATTTCCGTTCCGCCATATCAAAACTGGTGTGCGTCCGGGTTGAATTTTCAAAAAAAAGGTTGGCCGCATATACCGGTTCTGTTAATTCAACTTTCCGGGTTTGATTCTTAAATCCTTCGGCATTGTGGATCAATGTTAAAATTTGATCATTTGTTAAATTCTCAACTGAAACAAAGTGGTTAAGTGCAATTTCATTTTCCATGATGATTTCTCTCCTTTATTTTGCTTATCAAAAAAACGCCTACCTGAATTTGACTTCAGATAGGCGTTACCCTTTTATGGTTCTGATTTTGGAATACAGTTATCAATTACAATTATATTTCAGAACAGAATACCAACCGTTTTGCCCTCTCTGGAGTCAATTAAATGGTTAATATAAATGTTTAGTTTTTAATTAAATCAATTCCATCTTTACCGTCAATTTCTTTTACGTAAACGGCAACCTGTTCGTCCATGGCGGTTGGAATGTTCTTTCCAATAAAGTCTGGCCGAATTGGAAGTTCACGGTGCCCCCGGTCAACCAATACGGCAAGGTTGATTCGATCTGGCCGGCCTTGGTCCATCAAGGCATCCAGTGCGGCCCGAATCGTCCGGCCGGTAAAAAGCACATCATCAACTAAGATCACGTGTTTGCCGGTAATGTCAAACTGCAATTGAGAATCCTTTACGACCGGATCATCAGTATGCTTCCGGTCATCCCGGTACATTGAAATGTCAAGTTCGCCAACGGGAACACTTGTACCTTCAAGTTGTTCCAAGCGCTTAGCGATCCGTTGAGCAAGGTATGCTCCGCGGGTCTTAATTCCAACGATCACCAGGTTGTCAATTCCTTTGTTGCGTTCGATGATTTCGTAAGTCATCCGGGTAAGGGCCCGTTTGACCGCCATTTCATCATAAATTTCCTTTGCCATATTGATTCCTCCTCAAAAACAAAAGGGCTCAGCCTCTACAAAACTAATTTCGTATCGACTAAGCCAGCTTGCTAACGAACGTTTGCGAACCTTTTTAGCCTCACGGGACTAGTTTCAAGGTCTTTTATCAGTTTAAATTTAACCTTTGTGCTGTTGCTTGTCAAGCTTATCCAGCATTTTTTGAAAATTTTCTGGAAGCGGGGCTTCGAAGACCATTTCCTTGCCCGTCCGCGGGTGCTTAAACCCTAATAATGCAGCATGTAAAAACTGCCCATTCTTCCCGATCACCTTGCGCGGACCGTATAACGGATCGCCGACAAGCGGATGCCCAATGTACTTCATATGAACCCGAATTTGATGCGTTCGGCCAGTTTCAAGAATACATTTTACAAGCGTAAAGTTGTCATACCGTTTGATTACCTTAAAGTGGGTCACGGCGTGGCGGCCGCCCTTGACGACCGCTTGCTTTTTGCGATCTTGCGGATTCCGGCCGAGCGGCGCATCGATTGTCCCCTCATCTTCTTTGATCTGACCGTACACCAATGCGAGATATTCCCGCTTATTGGTCTTGTTGCGTAACTGCTCAGCTAAACTTTGATGCGCTAAATCATTTTTCGCAACCATCAATAAGCCAGACGTATCCTTATCGATCCGGTGAACGATTCCGGGTCGAAAAGTCCCGTTGATCGTTGATAACGGCGAATGGTACAACAATGCATTGACCAACGTATGATCCGGGTGTCCAGGAGCGGGATGAACCACCATTCCTTGCGGCTTATTGACGACAATCACGTCATCGTCCTCATAAACAATATCAAGTAGAATATTTTCAGGCGTTAGTTCCAACGACTGCGGTTCAGGTTTGACCAGGGAAATTTTATCGCCAGCGTGCACCTTATATTTTGGTTTCACCGCCTGCCCGTTGACCGTGACATGCCCGTCATTGATCAGATTCTTCAACTGTGAGCGGGTAATTTCCGGTTCGAGGGTCGTTAACACCTTGTCGATTCTTCCCGTTTGATCAGTAATCACGAAATCACTCATTGTCATCACCTGTAAATAATGCAATTATCAGTAAAATCACCCCGACCGTTAGTGCACAATCGGCAACGTTAAAAATCGGGAAATTCATAAAATCAAGGGTAAACATGTCAACCACGTATCCTAACCGCAACCGGTCAAGAAAGTTTCCCAATGTTCCGCCGATCATCAGGGTCAATGCCCAGGCAAACAACCGGTCATTGCAATTTTTCTTTAATAAGACAAGCATGACCGCTAACGCTGCAACCGTAATCACAAACAGTAATAACTGCTGTCCTTGAAGAATACTCCACGCTGCGCCGTCATTGCGCACATTGCTCAGTGAAAGCACGTGCGGAATAAAACTGACCGTTGTATCCAGTTTGATGTGGGTCACAACCAGATATTTTACTAACTGGTCAAGTCCGAAAATTATCAGACTGACCGCCAGATAACCAATTAAAGGCATCTTCCTACCTCCGTTTTTAAACTTCGATATTAAGTTTACCTTTTTTTGGATGATTTGTATAATTCAGCAATTAATACAAGCCGCTGATCTTGCCGTTTTCATCAACGTGCATTCCGTTGGCAGCCGGAACCTTCGGCAATCCTGGCATGGTCAAAACATTACCGGTCAACGCAACGATAAATTGAGCTCCTAATTTTGGTACAAATTCCCGAATGTGAACGGTAAAGTCGGTTGGAGCCCCGAGTAATTTCGCATTATCTGAGAATGAGTATTGGGTCTTGGCCATGCAGACCGGCATTTTATCCCAGCCAAGTTTAGCAAATTGCTTGATTTGCCGCTTAGCCTTTGGACTGTATTCAACCTTTGATCCGCCATAAAACTTCGTAACCAAGGTTTCGATCTTTTGTTCAATTGAGTCTTCTGGTTGATACAATGGTTTGAAATCAGATTCTTGGTCGCAGGCATCAACAACTGCATGGGCTAAATCAATTACTCCTTTAGAGCCTTTTGCCCAACCATCTGAAATGTAAGCATCGGCATCATCAGCCTTGCAAAGTTCAATTACTTGATTTAATTCTGCATCGGTATCTGTTGCAAATTTATTAACCGCAACCACAACCGGAACACCATAGCGTTTCATGTTGCGGATGTGCCGTTGCAAGTTAACATATCCTTTTTGAACAGCTTCAACGTTTTCTTCACTTAAATTGTCCTTGGCAACGCCGCCGTTCATCTTCAATGCGCGAACAGTGGCAACGATCACGATTGCATCAGGCGTTTTGCCTAACCGTGGACACACAATGTCTAAGAATTTTTCAGCCCCTAAATCAGCCCCGAAACCAGCTTCCGTCAACGTATAGTCGGCTAATTCCATGCTTGTCCGGGTTGCAATAATGCTGTTGCATCCGTGAGCAATGTTAGCAAATGGACCGCCGTGAACTAAAGCGGGGGTGTGTTCAAGGGTTTGAACCAAGTTTGGTTTAATGGCATCCTTCAAAAGCAACGTAATTGCATCGGTTACGCCTAATTGGTCAACCGTTACTG
Source organism: Ligilactobacillus aviarius (assembly GCF_001654615.1). GTDB lineage: Bacteria > Bacillota > Bacilli > Lactobacillales > Lactobacillaceae > Ligilactobacillus > Ligilactobacillus aviarius_B. The sequence goes on along the minus strand of NZ_LWUD01000016.1, from coordinate 55,739 downwards.
GTTCACGATCAAAGTTATAGCCGATCACGATTTGACCGATCCGCTTTTTCAAATCATTCAGGTCCGTTGCCAAGCATAAAACGGCCATTAATTCAGAAGCAACCGTAATGTCAAAGCCGTCTTCACGCGGAACCCCTTGTGTTGGACCACCTAAGCCGATCACCGTATGCCGCAATGCGCGGTCATTGATGTCCAAAACGCGTTTCCAGATTACCCGTCGCTGATCGATTCCAAGTTCGTTGCCCTGGTAAATATGGTTATCGATCAAAGCAGCTAAGGTATTGTTAGCGGCGGTTAAGGCGTGCATATCACCGGTAAAGTGCAAGTTGATGTCTTCCATGGGGACAACTTGTGAATATCCACCACCGGTTGCACCGCCTTTAACCCCCATGACCGGTCCTAAAGAAGGTTCACGCAAAGCAACCATTGTCTTTTTACCGATTGCACTCATTGCATCGGCTAACCCGATCGTTACGGTTGATTTTCCTTCACCCGCAGGCGTTGGGTTGATCGCCGTTACCAGGATCATCTTCCCTTTGGTTTGCGTTTTCTTCTTCAATGGTAGTGAAATCTTGGACTTGTATTTTCCGTATAATTCAAGGTCGTCTTCAGTTAAACCAACTTTGTGAGCAACATCAACAATTGGTTCCATTTCTGTTTGTTGAGCAATTTCAATATCATTCATTGCGTAAACCTCCTATATAAATTAAGTAATTTTTATTATATCTTATTTAAGCTAAAAACTCATTTCTGAACTGCGCGATTTGCAATATCATGTCGGTAATATGTTTGATTGACTGGATAATTGCTTAGGATTTCGTAAGCATTCGCCTGGGCTTCCTTGATCGAATCGCCAATCCCGATTACGGATAAGATCCGGCCGCCGTTTCCGACTAATCGTTCTTGGTCATCAACGGCAACGTTGGCGTAATCGATCATCCCCCGGCTTTGAATTTCAAAATCCGGTAATAATTGACCCTTAACATAGTTTTGCGGGTATCCCTTGGCTGCAAGAACAACGTTGACGTAGGCTTGCGGATCGACTTCAATCGGATCAAGGACTTCCTGATCAACGCATTCAGTCAGCAATTTTCCAAAATCATTTTTGATTCGCGGCAAAACGACCTGGGTTTCAGGATCACCCAGCCGGACATTATATTCGATCACTTGCGGACCATTGGCCGTCATCATGATTCCAATATAAATAATTCCGGTATAATTGAAGCCCATGGTGTGAATTCCGTTGATCGTTGGTTCAACGATTTCTTTGACTGTCCGGTCAAACGCCGCCTGATCAAATTGCGGAACGGGACTGTAAGCCCCCATGCCGCCCGTGTTCGGTCCACGGTCATGGTCAAAGATTTTTTTGTGATCCTGTGCCATCGGTAAAATTTGAAATGACTTTTGATTCAGCAGAACAAAAATCGAATATTCCGGACCATCAAGATATTCTTCAAAAATCACTGGGGTTTGCGGCGAAACTTTCAGGGTTGCAAGAACCTTCAGGGCTTCCTTTTGATTTTCAACGATAAAGACGCCCTTCCCGCCGGCAAGACCATCTTCCTTAATGACCGTTGGGTATGAAGTTTGGGCAAGCACCGCATCAACCTCTTCCATTGAAGTGCATGTTTGATGCTGGGCCGTTGGAATATGGAATTTTTGCATAAAGTTCAACGCAAAATCCTTTGAACTTTCCAATTGGGCCGCTTGTTTATCCGGCCCGATGATTTTCAAACCATTGCTAGTAAAGTAGTCCACGATTCCATCTGCTAATGCATCTTCCGGGCCAACCATTGTCCATGTAATGGCGTGTTGGTTGGCAAACGCCGCTAACGCCTCAAAGTTATTTTCTTGAATTCCGACTGGATGAACGCCGATTCGTTCCATTCCAGGATTGCCGGGAGCACAGTAAACTTCGTCAATCAAGACACTCGCCTTTAATTTTCGGCAAATCGCAAATTCGCGGCCGCCGCTTCCAATTACTAATACCTTCATCTTATTCACCGTTTCTTTTTAGTGCCGGAAGTGCCGGTGACCGGTCATCACCATTACAATTCCATACTTATCAGCCATCTTGATCGAATCTTCATCCCGAATCGAGCCACCCGGTTGAACGATCAGCTTAATTCCGTGTTGGGCAGCATATTCAACGGAGTCATCCATTGGGAAGAATGCATCACTAGCAAGCACAGATTGATCATTCAACTTGCCCTTTGCGTGGTCAATTGCAATTTTGACCGCATCGATTCGGTTCGGTTGACCAGCGCCAACGCCAATTGTTTGATTGGGGTTAGCAACTAAGATTGCATTTGACTTAACAAACTTAACCGCCTTCCATGCAAATGCCATTGTCTTCAATTCATCAGCGGTTGGTTTCTTTTGGGTAACGATCTTCCATTGAGTTGGGTCTTCCTTTAAATCATCTTGTTCTTGCATCAGCATTCCGCCCATTACCGAAACAGTTTCAAGCCGTGGTTGTTCGCTGCGGTGATCGAAGTCTAACGTCAACAACCGGACATTTTTCTTCTTTGCCAATACATCATAAGCGTCATCGTCAAATGCCGGTGCAATAATGATTTCCAAGAATAATTGGTGCAATTTTTGCGCAGTTGCCAAATCAACTTTCCGGTTCAACGCAACGATGCCGCCGAAGATCGAAACCGGATCAGCTTCATAAGCGCGGTCCCATGCTTCTTCAATGGTCTTTCCACGTCCAATTCCGCATGGATTCATGTGTTTCAAGCCGACCGCTGTTGGTTCATCAAATTCGCGAATGATCCGCAATGCCGCATCCGCATCCTTAATGTTGTTATATGAAAGTTGCTTACCGTGAAGCTGTTTTGCTTGGCTGATTGAAAAGCTCTTCGGAATAACGTCTTCATAGAACCATGCTTTTTGATGACTGTTTTCACCGTATCGCATCGTTTGCTTCAATTGATATGGCAACGTTAATGTTTGCGGTGCCGGATCATCAGTCTGGTAATCGAAGTATTGGGCGATCAAAGCATCATATGCGGCTGTTTCGCGAAAGACTTTTGCTGCCAGTTCTTTCCGGGTTGCCAAACTTGTTTCCCCATTTGCTTGAATTTCATCGATCACCTTTTGATAATCGTTGATGTCCGTTACAACAGTTACATCCTTGAAATTCTTGGCCGCTGCCCGCAACATACTTGGACCACCAATATCGATCTGTTCAATTGCCCCTTCAAAATCATCTTGATCCTTTAAAATGGTTTCTTTAAATGGATACAAGTTAACACATACCAAATCAATCGGATCAATTCCGTGGTCAGCTAAGGTTTGCATATGATCGGCATGATCACGTTTAGCAAGCAAACCAGCATGGACATTCGGATGAAGGGTTTTAACCCGGCCATCTAAAATTTCTGGGAAATGAGTTACTTCTTGAATGTCAGTCGTTTGAACGCCGACTTGTTTTAAGAAATTCCGGGTGCCGCCCGTTGAAATAATTTCATAGCCGTTTTCAATTAATGCTTGGGCAAAAGGAACAAGATTCGTTTTATCTGAAACACTGATTAATGCTTTTTTCATTCTTTTTCTCCTTTACTGATTTGACAAATGACTTCATTTAATACTTGAGGGTAAAGCCGGTGTTCGGTTTGATGAATTCGCGTTTCAAGTTCATCTAACGTATCATCCGGCTTGATTGGAACGTGTTCCTGGCGAATTACCGGACCAGTATCCAACCCTTCATCAATGTAATGCAGCGTCACCCCGGTTTGCGTCCGGCCATTTTGAAGGTGATCATCAAACGCGCGTTCAATCGCATGCAACCCTTGAAATTCAGGTAAGTATGCCGGATGCAGGTTAATGATTCGTTTGGAATAATGACTCAAAATCGTTGGTCCGATCACCCGCATATAACCGGCAAGGGCAATCAAATCAACTTGATATTCCTGAAGTTTGGTTAAAATTGCCTGTTCATATTCGGCTTTCGAAGCAAACTGCTTCAACGGAAAAGTTTCATACGGAATTTTCAACCGCTTTGCCCGCTGGATCACCGGTGCATTCGGATGATCACAGAAAAGTAAAACTACCTTGCCATGTTGAATTTCACGCTGGTTGAATGCCTGGACTAACGTTTCAAAGTTCGTTCCGTTTCCGGAAGCAAAAATTGCAACTCTCATTCGATCTCACCCCCATCTACCAAAATTTTGATTGGGGCTTGATTGGCTTGCCGCTTTGATAATTTACCGATCGTCCACGCCGTTTCACCATGCGCCTGCAATTGATTCAAAACCGCATCTGCATTTTGCGGAGCAACGGCTAACACTAACCCAATTCCCATGTTGAACGTCAAGAAACAATCATGCCAATCTAAGTTTCCCTGTTTTTGTAAAAAGTTAAAAATCGCTGGCATCGGCCAGTTAACCGTGATTTCAGCCTTTAAAGCTGAAGGAAACATCCGCGGAACGTTTTCAAGCAATCCGCCGCCGGTAATATGCGCGATTCCGTGAATCTGCCCTGCTTTAACTAACGGCAAAACCGATTGCACGTAGATTTTTGTTGGTGTAAGCAATGCTTCGCCTAAGATCTGCCCGTCAAGTTCATCGAGCTGATCCGTTACCTTGAATCCCGCTTCATTGAATAAAATTTGACGAACAAGGGAAAAGCCGTTTGAATGCAGGCCAGACGAAGCAATGCCAATCAAGACATCGCCAGCTTGCGGATCATCAGTGGTCAATAGTCGATCACGTTCAACAATTCCGGTTCCAAAGCCAGCAATGTCGTACTCGTTGGCCGGATACATTCCAGGCATTTCGGCCGTTTCACCGCCAATAATTGCCATTCCAGCTTGACGACAACCGGCCGCAACGCCTTTAACGACTTCAGCAAGTTTATTCGGATCATTTTTCCCCGTTGCAATGTAATCAAGGAAAAACAATGGCTCCGCTCCCTGAGCTAAAATGTCATTGGCACACATTGCAACACAGTCAATTCCAATCGTTGAGTGGCGATTCATCATTTGGGCAATCATTAACTTGGTCCCCACGCCATCGGTTCCGGAAACAAGCACCGGCTGGCGATAATGGCCAAGCGCACTCAAATCAAACATTCCACCAAATTCGCCGATCTTTCCGTCAGCGCCAATCCGCTGCGTTGATTGGACATCTTTTTTGATTTGATCAACCAATTGATTTCCGGCTTCAATATCAACGCCGGCTTTTTGGTATCGATTAGTCTTCATCAAACATTCCCCTTTGCTGTTTTAATGACTTTAAATATCCTGCTTCATAGTCATATAACGGTGTTGGATACTTTCCGGTAAAGTAAGCAACGGTCAACCCTCCGTTGGGCGCACTGCCTGCATCCGGAACGGCAATTGAATCAATCAACCCTTGAACACTTAAAAAGCCAAGGCTATCGACATCGATCAACCGTTGCATTTCCGCAATACTATGGTTAGCAGCCATTAACTCTGCCCGGGTTGAAACGTCAATTCCGTAAAAACATGGGAACCGGAATGGCGGTGATGCGATCCGCAAATGAACTTCGCGAGCCCCCGCATTACGGAGGAGTTTGACCAGTTGGATGGAGGTCGTGCCGCGAACAATCGAATCATCAACAACAACGATCCGCTTATCCTTAACGACCCCGCTAACTGCTGACAACTTCATCCGGACGCTTTGTTCCCGCAGTTCTTGGGTTGGCTCAATAAACGTCCGCGCAACGTATTGATTTTTGATCAGTCCCATTTCATACGGAAGATGAGCGGCTTCAGCATACCCGGAAGCTGCTGATAATGATGAATTGGGAACGCCAATTACCATATCAGCATCCGCCGGTTGTTCTTCCGCAAGCCGCATTCCCATTCGCTTCCGCGCCCGGTGAACGTTTACCCCGTGAATATTAGAGTCTGGCCGGGCGAAATAAATATATTCCATTGAACAAATTGCCAGTTGGGTTTCGGTTGTGTAGTGATCAATGTGCATTCCGTCGCGATCAATAATGATCAATTCACCGGGCTGAACATCGCGGACAAACGTTGCCCCAACTGCATCTAACGCACACGTTTCGCTGGCGACAACATATGCCCCGTTTGATAATTGCCCCACACATAACGGCCGAATTCCATTTGGATCCAATGCGGCGATCAAGGCGTCTTGTTTTAAAATCAGGAATGCAAATCCACCGTGGATCTCATTCAAACTTTGTTTCAATGCATCCATAAACGGCATTGAATGCTTTTGCCGAATCAAGTGAATCAGGACTTCCGAGTCTGAATTTGATTGGAAGACCGCTCCTTTATTTTCCAGTTGAACCTTTAATGACTGGGCATTCGTTAAATTGCCGTTGTGGGCAAGGGCTAAATCACCATCGTTAAATTTAAATAGAAACGGTTGGACATTGGCAATTGAATTATTGCCACTTGTTCCGTAACGAACATGCCCGATGGCCGTTTGCCCTTCTAATCGATAAAGATCATTTTGATCCTTAAAAACTTCACTTAAAAGGCCGCGATCACGGTGCTGATAAAAACAATGATCATCATCGACCGTTACAATTCCCGCTCCCTCTTGACCGCGATGTTGTAAGGCATGGAGTCCAATATACGTTAACTGATTGGCATGCGGTGAATTAAAAACCCCGAAAATGCCGCATTCTTCATTTAATCCTTTGATTTCATTAAGCATGGAATTGCATCCTCCCATTGACGTTGAAGCTGCGTTCCGTTCAATTTGAATTCCGCATCGGTTGTTTTAACTTTTAATTCATGGGTTGCGGTTGTCTTTCCAATCAACGTTGCCGCGTTTCCAAGAACCTTTTCAAATGCAGCTTGGTCCGCCGGTTTAACCGTTAAGACGATTCGTCCCGGAGTCTCGCTAAACAACCGGTTGGCCTGATCGTTCATTTCAACGTCCATTCCAAGTGATGTGTCAAAAATCATTTCAGCAAGCGTTACCCCAAGGCCGCCTTCGCTGACATCATGTGCAGCCGTTACTAGCTGATCCTGCATGGCCGTAAGTGCCTTTTGCAAAGCAGATGCGGCTTGATGATAATCAAATTCATTGACCTTGCCATCAATCTTACCGGTCAGCATTTTTTGAAGTTCTGAACCGCTGAAATCATCTGCCGTGGAGCCAACGACATAAACCAGATTTTCATCCTGAGTAATGTGATTTGAAACTGCATGGTCAACGTTTGAAATCAGTCCGACCATTCCAACCATTGGCGTCGGATAAATCGCCTGACCATTATTTTCGTTATAAAGAGAAACATTTCCTGAAATGACTGGGGTATTAAGTTCCCGGCAAAGTTCTGCCATTCCGGCGATTGATTGGTGAAGCTCCCAGTATACTTCAGGATCATTTGGGTCACCAAAGTTTAGACAGTCAGTAATCGCAAGCGGCTGAGCCCCCTTCGCGATCACATTGGCTGCGGCTTCAAGGACCGCAATTTGACCGCCGACCCGCGGATTCAAATATCCAAACCGACCGTTTCCGTCCGTGGTCATCGCCAATCCTTTTTGCGTTCCACGAACCCGGATCACGCCGGCATCGTTGGTTGCATTCGGACCAGCAACGGTTGAAGCCCGGACTTGAGAGTCATATGTTTGGGTTAAAACTTTCTTCGAGGCAACAGTTGGTTGGTGTAATAAATCAACTAACGTTTGCGCAGGATCATCAAGTTGAGGAAGAGAATTTGCTTTAAGATGGGTTAACCGTTCCGGTTGGCGTTCAGGACACTTTTCTTGCAATACGTCATCGGTTAATGATGATACCGGAATATCGGTTACGACTTGATCGTGATGTGTTAATACATATTGATGGTCAGAAGTTACTTCCCCAATAACGACAACATCAAGGTTATACTTTTCAAAGAGTTGCCGCACATCTTCTTGATTTCCTTTTTTCACACATAATAACATCCGTTCTTGCGATTCACTCAGCATGATTTCATATGCTGACATGCCGCTTTCCCGTTGCGGAACCAGGTCAAGGTTCATTTTGACCCCGCTATTTGCTTTGGATGCCATTTCACAGCTTGATGAAACTAAGCCCGCAGCACCCATATCTTGAATTCCGACTAACCAGTCAGCATGTTTTTGAATCAGTTCAAGGCAGGCTTCCATTAACAGCTTTTCCATAAACGGATCACCAACTTGAACCGCTGACCGTTGGGTTTCATGTTCACTGTCAAAGTCCGTTGATGCGAAGGTCGCTCCATGAATGCCATCCCGACCGGTTTTAGCACCGACATACATGATCAGATTGCCTTCGCCTGAAGCGCGGCCTTTCTGAATATCCTTTTTATTCATCAACCCCACGCTCATGGCATTCACCAACGGGTTGCCTTCATAACATTCGTCAAACGTCGTTTCGCCCGCAACGGTTGGAATTCCCATACAGTTACCGTAACCCCCGATTCCGGCAACGACTTCGTTGATCAAATAGCGGGTATGGGCGTTATTGATTTCACCAAAATGCAATGAATCAAGCGAAGCAATCGGCCGGGCTCCCATACTAAAGATGTCCCGCAAAATTCCGCCAACCCCGGTCGCTGCCCCTTCGTAAGGTTCAACGGCTGATGGGTGGTTATGACTTTCAGCCTTGAAAACAACGGCTTGATCATCACCGATATCAACGATTCCGGCTCCTTCTCCTGGGCCTTGTAAAACCCGTTCGTTTTTATTAGGGAAAAGTTTCAACAGTGGCTTGGATTTCTTATAAGAACAGTGTTCACTCCACATTACCGCAAATAATCCCGTTTCGGTATAATTCGGCAACCGGTGAATCAGGTGATCGCAAATGTAATCATATTCTTTTTCAGTTAATCCCCATTCAAGGTATGGCTTTTGGTCTTTGATTTCTTGGGGCGTCATTTCTTGATCGATCATAAATTAACCTCCAATTTTAGTGCTTAAGCGCAAGCAGCGATTGAAAAACTTTGAAGCCGGCATCATTGCCGACAATTTTTTCAGAAGCTCTTTCAGGATGGGGCATCATTCCGACTACATTTCCGCGCCGATTACAGATTCCGGCAATGTTGTTCACACTTCCATTCGGATTTTGATCAACATAACGGAAAACGATTTGATGGTTTTGCTCTAATTCATCAATCGTTGCCGGATCAGCGTAGAAATTGCCATCTGAATGGGCAATCGGCAAATGGATTTTTTCATCTTTGGTGTACTTCTTGGTAAAAGGCGTGGCATTATTTTCAACCTGCAACGCAACTGGCCGGCAAATAAACTTCAAATTGTCATTTTTCTTTAAAACCCCTGGTAACAGATGGGCTTCCGTCAAAATTTGAAATCCATTGCAGATTCCGATCACGGGTTTCCCTGAATCAGCAAATTGACGAACTGCTCCCATAATCGGCGTTAAAGCGGCAATGGCGCCGCATCGTAAATAGTCACCGTATGAAAATCCACCGGGAAGCATGACTGCATCGAATCCATCTAAGCTCGTTGCCGTTGAAGGAACGTATTCTGCGTTGACATGGCACAGGTTTTCTAAAACGTAATGCAAATCGCTGTCGCAATTTGATCCTGGAAAAACAATGATTGCAACTTTCATTTAATCTTCCCCCAATTGTTCATAACGATAAACTTCAAGGTTAAAGTTTACGAGCAACTTTTCAGCTAATTCTTCAACCGTTTGAGCAGCCGTTCCCTCTGTGTCATCAACTTCGATATCAAAGAATTTTCCGACGTGAATTGCCTGAATAGTTTGATATCCTAAATCTTTGGCTGCGTCAGTGATCGTATCACCTTGGGGATCAAAAACGGATGGTTTATACGTTACATATACGCGAAACTTTTTCATTGTGCTCCTCCTTTAAAGTGAAATTACCTTTTCTAACCGTTGTAAAACTTCCTGGTAAACCGGGGTCAACTCGCCTAAGTCTTTCCGGTAAACATCCTTATCTAAATGATGATGGGTTTTCGTATCCCATAACCGGCAATTATCTGGTGAGAATTCATCAGCAAGAATCACCTTTCCGTTTGGCAAAGTTCCAAATTCCAACTTAAAGTCGATCAATTGCATCCCTGCTTTTTCAAATAACGGGGTTAATAATTGATCAACTTTCCGTGAAATTGCCCACATCGTATCTAATTGCGATTGGGTAACAATTCCAAGGGCGATTGCTTGGGAAGCATTAATTGCAGGATCATCAAGTTCATCGCTTTTAAGGCACATCTCTTCAACTGGGGTTTCAAACTTTTTACCCTCTTCAACGCCGTAACGGCTTGCAAAGTGACCAGCAGAATAATTCCGGGTGATCATTTCAAGCGGAATGATCTTGACCTTTTTGACAAGTTCTTCAGTATCCGAAATTTTTTTAATAAAGTGGGTTTCAATTCCATTTGCTTCAAAATATTTGAAAATCAACGTTGAAATTGCATTATTTGTTTTTCCCTTATCATTGATATGGTCTTTCTTTTTACCGTTTAAGGCTGTCGCCTGGTCTAAGTAAACGACCCGTAAAACATTTTCATCTTCCGTTGTCCACATTTCCTTTGCTTTCCCAGCATAAATTTGATGTACCATCAATCATAATCTCCTTTATATCGTTCGTTTGATAACGAACATTTTTAAATAATCAATTATTATACATTCAGAATATTCCAAGAGTGGTCGGATGTCAACAGGATATTCTAACAATTTTGTGACCAATCAATTTTATTGTTCATAATTACATTATTTTATTTTATAAATAACAGATTAAAATTACTTATTTAGCTTTTATTCGAATAAAATTAAAAGACATCTTTCTTCAAAGATGCCTTTTAATTGCCTAAATGTTTAAATTACGGATTTCAAAATCGCTAATAACGTTCGTCTTTTATTGTTTCCAAATTCCAGTTTGTTCAATTTTCTTCAACGTCTGATCAAGCTGATTCGTTAAAATTGTGATGTGGCCCATCTTTCGATTCAGCCGAACTTCACTTTTCCCATAGTCATGAAAATGCCAGTCAGGTTTCTCAAAAATTAAATTCCGCACTCCCGAAACATGCTGGCCTAAAACGTTGACCATCACAACGGGTTGCAAAAGCTTGATTTGCGGCATTGGCCAGTTGCAAATTGCGCGATTATGAATGTCAAATTGCGAAAAATTACATGCTTCGATCGAATAGTGACCTGAATTATGCGGTCGCGGTGCTAATTCATTAATGTAAACCTGATCATCAGTTCCGATAAACATTTCAATTCCTAAAATACCACACAAGTCAAGCGCCTGAGCAATGGCCACGGCCGTTTCTTCTGCCCGCGTTGCAACTGCACTCGGAATTCTTGCCGGAACGATGCTTTCGTGTAAGATCTGATTGCGATGAATGTTTTCACTGACTGGAAAAACACTTGAATCGCCGTCAACATTCCGTCCGACCATCACGGAACATTCGCACTTGAAATCAACGGCCTTTTCCAAAATACATGGGCAATGCTGCAAAATTTCCGCAGTTTGTCCTAGGTCTTCCTCACTGTTAAGCCGGACCTGGTCTTTTCCATCATAGCCGCCTTCACACGTTTTTAAATAACACGGAAAGCCAATTCGTTTTAATTCACCTTCAAAATCTTGCGCGCTGTTAATTGCAGCAAACTTGGCGGTTTGAAAGCCGTGTTCTTTCAAAAATGTTTTTTCACGAATCCGATCCTTGGTGATCCGCAATAATTCTGTTCCCTGAGGAATTGAAACAACGTCCTTGACCGCATCTAGCGCGTCCAAATCAACATTTTCAAATTCATACGTTAATACGTCAGCTTCGTCAGCTAACTGCTGAATTGCATTCACATCATCATATGGCGCAACAATTTGGCGATCGCATGCCTGTCCAGTCGGACATTGTGGATCCGGATCAAGTACGATGACTTTCATTCCCGCCGCTTTGGCTGAAAATGCCAGCATTTGTCCCAATTGACCGCCACCAATAATTCCAATCGTATCGCCCTGTTCAATTCGTTTATTCAAGATGCGCACTGCTTTCTACGGCAGCATCATGTTGCTGTTTCCGGTAATCGGCCAAGCGGTCTGCAAGCGCATCATCATTTAAAGCCAACATTTCGCATGCCATCAAAGCCGCATTTCGGGCTCCCGCTGCTCCAATTGCCATGGTGGCAACCGGAACGCCAGCCGGCATTTGACCGATCGAGAGTAATGAATCCATTCCTCCAAGTGCATGGGTTTGAACTGGAACTCCAATGACCGGAATGATCGTATTGGCCGCAAGCATTCCTGGAAGATGGGCTGCCCCGCCAGCCCCCGCAATAATTACTTTAATTCCCCGTTCACGGGCCGTTTGACCAAATTTCATTAATTCAGTCGGCATTCGGTGAGCGGAGACCACCTGCTTTTCATACGGAACATTTAATTTATCTAAAATCTCACCCGTCAACTTCATGGTTGACCAGTCTGAGATGCTTCCCATAACTACACTAACTTGAGCATTCATGAATTTCTTCCTCCTTCATTAAGGTAAGCTTACCAAATAAATTGAACGTTGTAAACATCATTTATTTTTATTGTTCGTTTATAATTATTTAATATTAATAATTATATTGAATTAAGGACTACCAAGGATAAAGCCGAACAAAAAAGAGACCGCAGCTTTCAGTTACGATCTCTTTTTACTTTCATTCTAAATCTTTTATTTAATTAATTCAGCAACATCTGCCGCCAACCGGGCAGCCGTCTTCGGCATCATCAAAAAGCTGTGAGTTGCCTTTTCCGTTACAAAGCGAACAACACCCCACCGGTTATGTTTCACTTCTTTAATATCGCTTAACTTAATGCTTTGACCATTAAAAACGATCAATGCATGGTAATTAATTTTTCCGTCTTCAATTTGAAGATACCGGCCCCGAAGTTCGACCAAGGCCACGATCAAAAATAAAATCAAAGTCATCAGGGTCCAAATCTGAAAGACCGTAATTTCCAACCATAAAAGCATACTGAAAAGAAAAATCATCCATGTAAATGACCAGCACACGATCGAGGTTGGAACATCAGGTTGACTGTAATATTTCTTTTTTTTCATTTTTTCACCTTCAATTAACGTTTCTTCTTTCCCCAATATTGAAAGAGGTCCGTTCGCAGCGAACCATTATATAGTTTACGTCTTTTGGTCGCCTGTTCGCCATAATATTTTTCAAAATTTAAATCACTTGTAAGAATATATTTACTCCAGGTGGTCATCGGACGGTAAATTTTCCCCATTTGTTCATACAAAACGTGAACACTATCCCGGTCGCTTAACCGTTGTCCGTATGGGGGATTGGCGACAATCACGCCATTTTCCTTATCCGTCTTAAAGTCTTTGACCGCGAGTTGTTTGAAATGAATATCATGTAAAACGCCGGCCGCCTTCGCATTGACCTTTGAAATGTTGATCATTCGCCCGTCAATATCATATCCAGCAATGTCGAGTTCAATGTCCTGGTTTTCAGCTGCATGCGCCTCTTTGCGAAGCTTTGTAACCATCGCTTCATCAACTTGCTGCCACTGTTCACAAACAAAATGACGGTTGATCCCCGGCGCGATGTTGCGTCCAAGAAGAGCCGCTTCAATTGGAAGCGTTCCTGAACCGCATACCGGATCCATAAACGGATCTTCAGGATACCAATGCGACAATAAAACCAGGGCGGCAGCCATGTTTTCCTTCATCGGCGCGCCCCCTTTGTCCAACCGGTATCCCCGCTTAAATAAACTTGATCCCGTTGTATCAAGGGTAATCATTGCCTTGTTTTTATTGATTGAAACCTGAACCGGATATTCAGCTCCCGTTTCCGGAAACTTTGTCCGCCGGTGATAAGTTTGATTCATGCGTTCGACAATTGCCTTTTTGGTGATTGCTTGAACGCTTGGAACATTATGCAGTTGCGATTTTTGCGATTTACCGCTTACCGGGAAGGCCGCATCAAGGGCCAACCAATCTTCCCACGGGATTTGCTTTACATTTTCAAACAAATCATCAAAGGTTTTCGCCATAAACTTTGCCAAAACGATTTTTACCCGGTCAGCAGTCCGGAGCCACAAATTTAAGCGGATAATATCCTGAAAGTCGCCTTCAAGGCGTGCCCGGCCATTTTCAACGTTTGCGTGATATCCAAGGTGTTTCAGTTCATTTCCAAGAATTCCTTCAATTCCAGCTGCGCACGTTGCGATTATTTCCATTTTCCTCATCCTTAATTAAAAATAGGAGGTTGCAACAATGTCGCAACCTCCTCCTGTCATATGTAGTGCTCTATAAGCCACGTTCCGTACGTCATCCAGCCAGGACTGGAATCGGTGGTAATCATCTATCTCCGAGTTAAAAACTCGCCCCCATGATTAGTTCATTTCCGTCATGAAGCGCCCCTACCAAAATTTGGGTTACCTGCTCGAGGGGTTTACCGCGTTCCACTAGCACCGTTTCCAATACTACTTCGTCACTGTGGCACTTTTCAAGACTACTCAGGCATGACCGAAGTTTTAGCCCTTTTATCTGCCGTTACCTACAATGTAGGTACCTTGCCTTATTTTTTCAGCAAGCACGATCACTACAGGCATCGCAGCCTGTGCAAGCTTGGACTTTCCTCAGACTGCATTTGCAGCCCGCGATTACCCGAACACTACACGCTAATTAACATATTTAATTATTAAAAACGACTATTTTGGTCATTATCATCATTAAGTTGAGCACCAAAAACGCGCCGTTCCAAATTAGAAAGTCGCTTCAAAATGTCCATGTTATTGACATTTGAAGTTGGTCTTGCAGCTTGACCAGACTTACCAACAGCAACTTGCTTTGTAAGTTCGTCAACTTTGCTTACAAGCCGATCATTTTCCATTTGTAACCGTTGATTTTCTTTAGTGAAAGTCTCGTAGTCTTGGATAACTTTATCTAAAAATTCATCAACATCCGCTGGATCATAACCGCGCATTTTAGGCTTAAAATGCTTGTTTACGATTTCTTTAGGCGTAAGATTGACATTTTCCATAAATTACACCTCGTCTCCGATAGGTACTTAACTCATAACAGTAGTATTATAGCAGAATTGTTTTTAGTTGCCAAGATTTTCTTGAAATTCATTCGCTGCGTCTTGTAAATTATCCATCTCAAACATCGTTACCGGATAATCATGGGCTTCGCCATACCGTTCAATGGCTTGAAAATCATACTTGGGTTTCCCCGGATATTCGGGATCATAAATCATCGTTGCTTCGTCTGTATGAGCTAACATAAATTTTTGGAAATTTTTCAGTTGCGCAGGCGATTGATAGGGTTGCTTACTGATACTTGCACAAAAGTCAACTTTGGATTCCAAATCACTTAACAGCATCCGATTCTGTTCATTCCACTGGCTGCCAAACTCACTGAACGGATACATTAATGAAACTTTTAATTCCGGATACTCTTCTTTTAATTCCACTGCCGCTTCTGCAGCCCATTGTTCAACTCCCAGTTGGCCGCCGGTGATCACCCATTCAAGCCCATCGTTAAATTTCTGTTCAAAATGTTTTTTTAGCAAATACTTAATAACTTTGACTTTCGGATCATTATTTGCAAAAACTCCGAGTTCATAACTTCGATAACCAGTTACCCACAACCGCAACTGCTCCACCTGCCCTTCATGATTTTGCCTAAAATCTTGATAAATGGTAAAATACCGGGATAGGAGTGTGATTTTGATGACACTTAACTATCCGAATGGTCAGCATTACTCTCAAAAGCAGAGTAACACATTCAAGGCGAAACATAAATCGCCAAGTCGAATTGTCTATGGTAACCGCGGGATGACGCTTGAACAGGAGATCAATGATAGCAATCAATACTACCTTGAGCGCGAGATCGCCGTCATCCACAAGAAACCCATTCCAATTCAAATTGTTGACGTTGATTACCCCAAACGAAGTGCAGCGGTGATTAAAAAAGCGTATTTCAAAACGCCGTCAACAACTGACTATAACGGAATTTATCGGGGCTATTACCTTGATTTCGAAGCAAAAGAAACTAAAAATAAAACAGCATTTCCGTTAAGCAACTTTCATGAGCACCAGATCAAACATATGAAAGCTTGTGAAAAGCAACACGGAATTTGCTTTACGATCGTTCGTTTTGTTTCGCAAGATGAGTTATATTTGATGCCAACGTCCCTTCTATTTAGCTACTGGGACAACCAAGCTCACGGACGCAAGTCGATTCCGAAAAAGGAAATCGAAGACGCGAGCTTTAAAATTGAATATGGCTTGCAACCCCGAATTCCATATCTTAAAGCGGTGGATTTACTAATTAACCAAATCGAAGGAGATAATAATGAGTAATCAAGATCCAGAATATTCAAGAGTTAATCGGCGCGAAGCTGAAGAAGCAGTTCGCACAAAGGGCCCTTGGCATATTATCAAGCGTGTTTTGCTAGTTATTTTGATTATTTTTGTCCTCGGAATTGCGGCTGGTTCAGCCCTTTTCTTCTACTATGCAAAGAGCGCCCCTGAACTTTCAACAAGCAAATTATCAAGCCCGGGTTCGACAATCATTTATGATGCCAACAATAAAAAGATCACTTCGCTTGGATCTGACAACCGGACTTTGATTGCCGAAGATAAAGTTCCGCAACAGTTAAAAGATGCGATCGTTTCAATTGAAGACCGGCAATTCTATCAACAAAAAGGAATTGACCCTAAGCGGATCCTGGGAGCGTTTTTAAACAACCTGAACCCTGATTCAGGTCTTCAAGGCGGAAGTACGATCGATCAACAATTGATCAAATTATCATACTTCTCAACTGCCAAGTCTGACCAAACGCTTAAGCGGAAAGCCCAAGAAGCCTGGTTGGCCTTGCAACTTGATAAGCATTACTCAAAGGACCAGATTTTAACGTTCTATATTAACAAGGTCTTTATGGGATATGGAAATTACGGGATGGAAACGGCAGCGAAATTTTATTACGGCAAGTCATTAAGTCAACTTGACTTGGCGCAAACCGCATTGATTGCCGGAATTCCAAATGCCCCATCTTCATACAATCCGTACTCAAATCCCAAGCTTGCGTTAGAACGGCGGAATGAAGTTCTTCAGGCAATGTATGAAAATCACAAGATCACAAAGGCTCAAGAACAACAAGCCCAAGCCGAAGATATCAACAATGGCCTTCTTCCAGTCCACCAAAACAACGTGGAAGACAGTGAAAAGGCCAAAATTGCTGATCCATATTTGAAAGAGGTTATTCAAGACGTTGAAGCCAAAGGATACGATCCGTTTACTCAGTGCCTTAAAATCTATACCAACCTTGATATGAACATTCAAGAGAAGTTGTACGAAATTGCCAACACAAACAATTACGTCTACTTCCCGAATAACAAGATTCAAGTGGCATCAACGATCGTTAACCCGCACAACGGAAAGGTTGTCGCAATGATCGGTGGCCGGAAATTAGGAAACGTTACTTTCGGATTGAACCGGGCTGTCCAAACCGATCGGACTGATGGTTCAACGGCTAAGCCATTGATGGATTACGGTCCAGCAATCGAATACAAGCAATGGGCAACGTACCATATGTTGAAGGATGAACCGTACAATTATCCAGGTTCAAGTACTGCCCTTTATGACCTTGATCACAAGTATGAAGGCAACATGACAATGCGGGAAGCGTTGATCGAATCGCGGAATATCCCTGCAATTCAAACGTTAGCCAGCGTTGGCCTTCCAAAAGCAACAAAGTTCCTTCAAGGGCTTGGGTTCAACTATAAGTCTGGATTGCACTATTCAAACGGGATCGGCCTTCCATCATCAACGTTGCAAAACGCAGCAGCCTATGCCGCATTCGCAAATGGCGGAATTTATTACAAGCCGCAATTTGTCAATGCCATTGAAACTCCTGATGGAACGGTTAAACAATATGCCACTAAAGGAAAACGGGCAATGCAACCGTCAACGGCATACATGATTACTGACATGTTGAAACAGGTAATTACCTCACCAAAAGGAACCGGGACAGAAGCTAATATTCCTGGACTTTACCAAGCCGGAAAGACTGGGACAAACGCTTATCCATCCGATGTTGCTAACGAGTTCCCATCCAACGCGATCATGGATTCATGGTTCAACGGTTACACCAAGAACTATTCCGTATCTGTATGGCTTGGATATGATCATCAGTATCAACCAGGAAATTACATGACGCAACCAACGGCCAACCTCGCTTCGCAATTCTATAAGCAAATTATGGAATACATGTCCGAAGACGTATCAAACACTGATTGGGTAAAACCAAGCAACGTTTATGTCAAATACATCAATGGTGTCCGGCAACTATACTTAGCTGGTTCTCAACCGCCTTCAAGTGAAATCTTCTCCAAGAAAGGAAGCATGGCTAAGTTCCAAAGCGTCTTTTCAAAGATCGATGATTCACAAAAGAGTCAAAACAATAACTCACAGGCAAATTCAAATTCAGACCAGCAAAGCAAGGTTCAGGCAAACAGCCAACCGCAACAACAAAGCGGCAATAGTAACCAAAACAATAACAACAATAATCAAAACCAAAATAACAATAACCAGCAGAATAATAACAATAATAATAATCAAAACAATAACAATGATCATCATTAATGTTATTTAGCTGCTAAAAAGAGGTTGTGATATAACAAATCGCAACCTCTTTTGTTGTATCTATCCCCATAATCGGGCTCCAAAACAAACGAGCTACGACGCGAAGCTAGTGAAGTTCGAAAACCTCCGAATCTATGCTGACGCGATTCGTTCGCTTTTCTGCTTCCACCACGCTCGTTTTTACTATTTTGTCACACCTTCTTTTTCCAAGCATATTGATAACCTTTTCATTCCAACCAATATATAATAAAAATGTAAAGGTTAAAGGAGGTTTTGATTATGTCATTAAAACATGATTTGAAAAATATTGTAGTTAATGAAGAAGTTTCAGGACCATTTATTTCATTGTTTTTACCACTTTATCCTAGCAAAGACAATTTCAAATTTGATGACACCGAATTTAACAGTCTTCTTTCAAAAGCCAAAAAGCAATTTATTGCAAAATATGGCGAAAAGAACTGGTCTAAGTACGAGAAGAAAATTAAAGCAACGCAAAACGATATTATCTTTGATTATGCTCAATCAAAGTCACTTGCGATCATTATTAGCAATGAAACAGCTTACCACTACTACCTTCCACGGAAAGTTGATCTCCAAGTTCGGGTAGCTGATAAACCATATATTTTGCCAATCATTCGCGGATATGAATATATGCCAAGTTATAATATTGCAAAGATCACTCGTTCCTCATTTGAAATGTTTACCGTTAAAAATGGATTAGTTTCCCAATTGAATTTGAGTGATGACGCCCCGGTTTCAGCTGAACAAGCATTAAACATTGATACGCCTGATCAAAAGATTCGGATGGAACAACGTGGCGGCGGTTCATATGACCAATTCAGAGGAACCGATGTTAAAGCAGAAGCTGAACAAGCAAACATGGATCAATACTTCAGAATGGTCGATGAATACATTACTAAACACATCAGCTTAAAGGATCACTTAAAAGTTGTTTTGATGGCAACTGAAGATGATGCAGGCGAATTCAAGAAATTATCCCACAACCACTTCTTGGATAAAGAAGATACATTGACAATTCCAGCAGTAATTAATCATGAAACGCTTGAAAAGGCAACGGCCAAAATTACCAAACGGTTCATTGATGAAAGCCGGGAAAAGATTGAAGATGCAATTGACCTTGCCCACTCAAAGAAGAGATATCTTGAAGGAATGAAGGACGTTCAAGCGGCAGCTGAAGAAGGTCGGCTCGATACGACCGTGATCGCGCACGAACTTGCCGTTAACGAAACCGAAACTGACGAACAGATTCAAGCAAATGAAATTGCAATCGACACGTTGGTATACGACGGTCAAGTTGACTTAGTTGATCCAGCTGTTATCAATGATCAGTCAATTGTGGGAATTCTTCGGGGAATTTAATTTAAAATCACGATAGTTAAAAAGAGGATGTGATCAAAATCACATCCTCTTTATTATATCTGGATAATCATTTTTCAGTTACTCCGACCATTTATTCAACGGAATCTTCGGTTTCACCCGATTTCCTTGTTTTCGTTGGCTTTGGCCCTGATGTCTGAATTTGGCCCGTTGACGCTGGACATCAGCCGCCGTTTTGATGCCCTTCTTTTCCCATGCAAGCAAAATTTTATCCATGTACTTTAAATTATAAACGCCGCTTAAAACGGCCTCTTTTAAAGCTAAAATGATAATCTCAGGCGAGTAATGATCCTCATTAAGCCAACTATCGATCATTTCCATATCAAATGAAGACAAGGGATGGCCAAATTCCTGCTCAATTCGAGCAAAGACATCATTGCGTGTTTGCTGATGAGCTTGAATTTGGTGTTCTTGGGTCTGATCGCGTAAAAGTTTAAGTGTCTTTTTATACAATGGATCTAAGCTATATTGGTCTGAATTCCGTCCCTGATCGTCCACCACTGATGTCAGGCTGATAATACCCTTTTCGATCAATCCGTGAAGCAATTGATAAATCTGAGCTTCATCCTTACTCATGATTTGGGCAATCGTTTGAAGATCAAAGGCTTGGTTCCCATCCTTCAATGCAGCTTTAAGTTCAAGCAAAAAGACAAATTCTTCCGCGGTCATTCCGAGCTTGACGTAATTTTTCAAAATCAAATTTGGAATCATCGTACTTTCTGTCTGCAATAACTTCAATGCAATTGCGTCATCCATTCAAAATCCCTCCTCAATCATTCAGATAAGAAAAGAGGCTGAACATATCCAGCCTCTTTTTCAAGTCCCAATTTTACGGGTAAATCCGGTTTAACAAACGTGGGAATGGAATTGCTTCCCGAATGTGGTCTTCGCCTGTGATCCAAGTAACGGCCCGTTCAAGCCCAAGACCAAATCCTGAGTGCGGAACACTTCCATAACGCCGTAAATCAAGATACCATTCGTAATCTTTCATGTTTAAACCGGCTTTTTCGATTTGTTCCTTCAAGTAATCCGTATCAGTTGCCCGTTCTGAACCTCCGATAATTTCACCATATCCTTCGGGTGCCAATAAGTCTGCACAAATAACAACATCATCCCGAGTTGGGTGCGGCTTCATGTAGAATGGCTTGATGGCCTTCGGATAGTTCATTACAAACACTGGCTTACTGAATTGTTCAGCCAAGTATGTTTCTTCTGGTGAACCAAAGTCTGCTCCCCATTCAACATCTGGGAATTCACCTGAATCTTGCAACATCTTGATTGCTTCATCATATGAGATTCGTGGATATGGTAATTCGGTATACCGCTTCAAAACATCCTTGTCACGGCCTAAAATATTCAATTCGTAATCACAGTGATCCAGGACATTTTGAACAAGGTATGCAATGTACCGTTCTTGAACTTCAAGGCTTTCTTCTTGGTGAGTAAATGCCATTTCGGGTTCAATCATCCAAAATTCGATCAGGTGCCGCCGGGTCTTTGACTTTTCAGCCCGGAATGTTGGGCCAAATGAGAAGACCTTACCGTAAGCCATTGCACCGGCTTCTTCATAAAGTTGACCAGATTGTGAAAGGTATGCATCCCGGTCAAAGTACTTCGTGTGGAATAATTCAGTTGTTCCTTCTGGTGCACTTCCGGTCAAGATTGGAGCATCAACCTTCATAAATCCTTCCTTGTTGAAGAATTCATATGTTGCCCGAATCATTTCGTTCCGGATCTTCATAATTGCGAATTGCCGGCTTGAACGTAACCATAAGTGCCGGTGATCCATTAAGAAATCTGTTCCGTGTTCCTTTGGGGTGATCGGATAATCTTCACTTTCACCAACGATTTCAATATCTTCAACTTCAATTTCGTAACCAAAGTGAGACCGTGAATCTTCATGGATCGTTCCGGTTACGTACATACTTGTTTCTTGCTTAACTTCCTTAGCAATCTTAAAAACTTCTTCAGAAACGTTGTTTTTTACAACCACTCCTTGGAAATATGCTGATCCATCGCGCAATTGTAAGAAAGCAATTTTCCCGCTTGAACGCTTATTTGTAAGCCAAACTCCGATTTTGACTTTTTCGTTTACGTGGTTCTTTGAATCAATAATGCTGATCGTTTCCACAAGCCGTTCCTCCTCTAATCTTAATTGATAATCTCAAAAAAAGATTTACTTTTTTTAATTATAAACTATCTTCCGAAATGTGTCATTATCATTCACTACATATTCGTGATATTTTGTAAGACTTGCCCGTCTTTAAATGCAACCTGGGCATAGCACAAATTACCTTGTTGATTTTCATAGGCCACTTCCCATAATGGTGTGCCTCCGTTTTTCATTCCAAAAACGGTTTTCACAATCTTTTGCGGTTGATACTTTTGATTAACGATTTTTTCAGCCGCTTTCTTTGTAATTCCCTTGTTTTTCTCGTAAATATTTACGCGATTGCCCTTCTTGGGAATTACAACGTACACATCTTGGTTATCATTGTTTTCGCCTTCAATTGTGTAATATGTACTGTTCCGGTTATAAATATAAAAGTTTTTAACACTATCAACCTTCGCATATTTTGCCGCCATCTGAAAAGCTTCACTCTTCGCTTCACGGTACGGCAATTGGGCAACCATATAGTATCCCCAAATGACGATCAAAATTAAAGCAATGATTCCAATGATGATCATCCGTTTGATGCGCTTCGTTTTGCGTTGAACCCGTCCCATTCTGAGCCTCTTCTCTATTACATGTTATCAACTATTATAACAAAAAAATAACCTAACGTTTGGAATTAAAGAAATTTGTAATTTCAGCTGTCAGTTGTTCGCTCTCAATTACCTTGACCGGCATTCCCTGCGGAAAAGTATTCACAAACTGCTTTCCATAACTGCGGTTAACGATTCGCGAATCAAGCGTGATCACTAAGCCCCGGTCATGTTGTGTTCGAATCAAGCGGCCAACTCCCTGGGCAAACCGCATAACCGCTTCAGGAAGCGCAATGTCGTTGAACGCATTGCCACCGGCCCGTTCATCCCGCTGATACCGAATCTGGTTATACGGACTTTGAATCGCTTGAAATGGCAGTTTAGCAATCACAAGGGTTTCAAGCTGGTCAGCCGGTAAGTCGACCCCTTCCCAAAATGTCCCCGTTGCAAGCAACAACTGCGGTACATTTTGGACTGACTGAAACTTTTTCTTTAAACGTTCAGCGGTGCCCGTAACGTTTTGCGCCAAAATCTGCCATGGCTGCATCCGTTCGTCATCGCGCAATTGGTCGTAAACTTTTTCAACCATTTCGTTTGAATTAAACAGAACCATTGTCTGCCGGTGTTGTGCTTGGCAAATCTGAATAATCTGATCACTTAAATAGTTTGCATATTCGTCAGCCGGAACTTGATTGACATCCGGGGCATCCTTAACCAGTAAGGCCTTCGCCTGATGCTCATAATCAAAAGCCGACTGATATTTGAAATGTTTGCTTTCAACCGCGCCAAGCTGATCAACGAAATACTGATACGTTTGCGAAGTAAAGTAGCTTCCACTAAAGAACAGCACCTGATTGAAAAACGAATAGACGTTAGTTTGCAAGAAATCTTGGGACTCCATCAACCCAAAGTGAAGCCTTAAGTGGGCGCCATCCTGGGCTTGCGGATAACTGAGCCACATCAGTAAACTGTCCGCCGTCTTTTCAAGGTTTTCCAACGCAAGCCGATCCCAGTTTTTTAACTTTGCAAGCAATTCATTACTGAGTTTAAAGTACGCTTTAAACAGATTAAATGACTGACTATCAAGGCGCTGTTGGTCAAGCAATTCAATAAAGTGCCGGTAAAGTTTTGGATTTTTATTTTCCAAGAACCGAATTGCATTTTGCACCTTACGATATTGATTGACATGTTCCTTAACAAAGCCAAAAATCTTTTTAAACTGAATCGGAGTTTCCGTAATTTTGGCGATTCGTTGCAACTTCATGAACCGCTGCAGCATTGCATCGCGAAATTCAGGAATCGTATGGTCGATGACTTGAATTTTTTGGAGAATCTTCCGGTACTCAGCCTTAGTCAGCAGCCGCTGTTCGATCAAATTTGCAAATGAATATGAAACCTGCGACTCCATTTTGACAAGCAACGTATCAGCGAGAATTTTGACCGCATCAAGATCCATTACCTGGTTATTATTTTGCAACGTTGTCGTTACTAGCTGTTGGGCTTCATCGACGATCAAAGTTCGATGCTGATCTGCAAATTCCGCCGCATGCTTGATCAAATAAGCGTGATTCGTAATCACAAAATCCGCATTTTGCATCTCATCAGTTCGCCGCCGCATGAAATCATATTGGTAATACGGACTTTCCTGATTTAATCCCTGAACTCCATGATGAGTAATTTCATCAAATAACGGTAATTGCTGAACCGTAAAGTTCAATTCATCCATATCACCCGTTTCAGTCTGAGTCAGCCATACTAATAACCGCATCTGAATCAAACGGGTATAGTCATTTTGCGGCTGATCAAGCGTATGCGCAAACTTATCTAAGTCAATATAGTGCTGACTGCCCTTTAACGAAACGACGTTGACCTTAAATGGTAAAAACTGATCAAGCTGATTGATTTCCTGGTCGATCAGCTGATTTTGAAGGGCATTCGTCGTTGTACTGATCAAAAAGCGGTGGCCATATTGGAGCTCATGGGCTGCCGGCAGCAAATATCCCAGTGTTTTTCCTGTTCCCGTTGGTGCTTCGAAAAAGGCTTGCGGCTGTCCATGTCGCATCTGGGAAGCAACATCTTCCATCAAATTTAACTGCTGCGGCCGCTTTTCATAGCTTGACGGCCACGCTTCAAGCAATGGTTGCTTCGATCTTCCCTGTAAATGATCGCTAAATTTGCGGGGGCGCCGGAAAGTAATTTTTCCGACTTGAATCAAATCAGCGTCATGCTTCTTTGGCGCATTCCGGTTTCGCAGTTCATTTGAAAACAGCATTCCAGTTTCAAATAATAATGCATCCCCCATTGATTCAAGCTGGCGTAATAACGAATCCGGGAGTTGATGAATCTGATCCATTAGTTTGATCAACAACTCGGCCGTCACGACCGCATCACTATCCGCCTGATGGGGCCGTTCATGACTAATTTTCAAGGCCGCACTTAAATCCTGGAGCCGATACGACGCCAGACATGGATATAAAATCTGACTAAGCTGAACGGTATCAACGCCCTTTAAGTCCAGTTCCGGGTACCCGACCCGTTCAAGTTCAGCATTTAAAAACCGATAATCAAACTGAATGTTATGCGCTACAAAAACGGTATCCTGCAATAACGCATAAATCGTTCCCGCAACGTCATCAAAAAGTGGGGCGTGCCGCACATCCTTTTCATGAATTCCCGTTAAATTCTGAACATCGGCCGGAATGGCCATTAACGGATTAATTAACGTATTAAAAGTATTTACAATTTTGCGATTTTGGACGAGAACACAACTGAATTGAATGATCCGGTTCGTTCCGTCCATCTTCGTTCCGGTCGTTTCAAGATCAACCACCGCGAATGTTTGATTCTTTGCCATTCTTCCGTCATTCCTTTAATTTCTAACTTTGATTTTACAATAAACTACCGTTTAAACTCAAAATAAATTCTCAAATAGTTAAAATAACAAATTATTACTCATTAAGAGATCCTTTAATTAAAATTTCATTGGTCTATTCCCAATTAATACGGTATAATGAGCGTTGAATTAACATGTGTTTATACTGACAATTTCAAAAAGGTAATATGTTCTTTTTGAACTTCTCAAATCCATTTTGAAAGGATCTTTACCTTGGTAAGTAGTAATCCAGCTCACGGAAAGAGCAACGCAAAAATTATTCTGATTGGCGAACATGCCGTTGTTTATGGTCAACCGGCAATTGCCCTTCCACTCACAACCGTAAATGTTAAAGTAACGGTTGAAGACGCCGAAACCGAAAGCACAATTAACAGCAGCTACTTTACAGGAAAGTTAGCTGATTTTCCGGTTTCAGGAATTAAACATTTAATTAACTATTTAATCGATAAAAATGAAATTGAAAATCCATTAAGGATTACGATCAAAAGCGACCTTCCTGCCGAACGCGGAATGGGTTCGTCAGCAGCGGTGGCGGTTGCTTTGATCCGGGCATTTTACACATATTTAGGCAAGCCATTAACCAAGACCCGGTTACTGAACCTTGCAAATATTTCGGAAAAAGATACCCATAAAAATCCAAGCGGGTTAGATGCCGCAACCTGTGCAAGCGAACAACCAATTTGGATGGTTCGCAACCAGGAATTAAAAACTTTTCCAATTAAAACCCACGGGTACCTTGTAATTGCCGACAGCGGAATTAAAGGCAAAACAAGTCAAGCAATTGCCGTTGTTAAGGAACGGTTAATGCATAACCCGGATGAAACCCAAAAATTGATTTCTGACTTAGGGCAACTTGCTTTTAATGCGAAGGATGCCCTTGCATCAGATGATATTGAAAAACTCGGCGAAATTTTCAATGCTGCGCAAGCCATTTTGCGCCAGTTAGGCGTTAGTTGTGCGCAACTCGATGATTTGATCGCCCTCAGTTTGAAGAACGGTTCGCTCGGCAGTAAATTAACCGGCGGCGGCAAAGGCGGATGTTTCATTTGCCTTACGAAATCAATTGGCGATGCCAGTGGTCTTTCGCAAGCCCTTTTAGATGCCGGTGCAACCCAAACATGGATCGAACCTTTGCTTAAGGAGGCCGTTCATGAATAGTTCACCAATTACTGCCCGTGCACATACAAATATTGCATTGATCAAGTATTGGGGAAAAAAAGATGTTGATTTGATCATTCCGCAAAACAGTTCGCTTTCACTTACCCTTGACCACTTTTATACCGATACAACGGTCAAGTTTGATGAAACATTAACGCAGGATGTCTTTACCCTTAACGGCGAACCTGCTGAAAATCCAAAGGTCGATCATTTTATGGACCTTGTTCGCGAACTTGCAGGGATTCAAACTTTCGCCCGAATCGATTCAATCAATCACGTTCCTTCAGCTGCTGGACTGGCATCTTCGGCATCAGCTTTTGCTGCCCTTGCCGCTGCTGCCAGCAAGGCCGCAGGATTGGATTTGAACAGAAAAGATCTTTCACGCCTTGCACGTCGCGGATCAGGTTCTGCCAGCCGGTCGATCTATGGCGGATTTGTTGAATGGCGTCAGGGAAAGGATGATCAAACATCCTATGCCGTCCCCGTTGAAGAACACCTTGACTGGCCGATTGGAATGTTGGTTGGAATCGTCAACTCCGGGCAAAAGAAAATCTCTTCCCGGGCCGGAATGCAGACCGTCGTTGAGACTTCCCCGTATTATCAAGGATGGATCCAATCAACAACCGCAGATTTAGAATCAATTAAAAAGGCAATTCAAAACCGTGATTTTCAAAAAGTTGGTGAAATCACTGAAAGCAACGCGCTTAAAATGCATGCATTAAATTTGAGTGCCCAACCGCACTTTAACTACTTTGAACCAATGAGCCTTGCGATCATGCAAGAAGTCGAACGGATTCGTGAAGAAGAACACATCCCGTGTTACTACACCCTTGATGCGGGTCCAAACGTTAAAATTTTATGTATGCAAGCGAATGCCCCTGCTATTCAGCGGATTTTAGCTTCAAAATTTGACCAAATCACGTTTGAATTTGCTAAACCTGGAGAAGGAGTTCGCTTTATCAAAGCATAAGGAGGTAACTAAGTGGTTAACGTCAAAGTTCCCGGAAAACTTTATCTTGCTGGCGAATATGCCGTCGTTGAGCCCGGAACCCCAGCCGTGATCGTTGCAGTGGATCGGTTTGTCCACCTCAAAATTACATCGGCAACTGAGACTGGGACCATTTACTCGCATCAGTATCAGACCGTGCCGGTTAAATGGCACCGAACAGCTCACCACCAAATTCAACTTGAAGACGATGTTCAACTTGAATTTGTGCTTGAAGCAATTCGCTTGACCGAACGTTATGCTACTGAATGCGGTCACCAACTTCAGCTTTTCAACCTTGAGATCGATAGCGAGCTTGATAGTTCTGATGGCAAAAAATTTGGTCTTGGCTCATCGGCGGCTGTAACCGTTGGCGTTGTGAAGGCGATTGCTGCGTTCTATCACCTTCACCTGACTGCTATGGAAATATATAAACTTGCCGCTCTTGCGCACTATAACGTTCAAGGCAATGGCTCCTTGGGAGATATTGCGGCCAGTGCATTTACTGGATGGATCGCCTATTACTCGCCTGACCGGAATTGGTTACTTGATCAGCCGCAAACACCACTCAAGCCGTTAATTGCAGCTGATTGGCCGGAGTTAAAAATTGAGCCGCTTACTCCCCCAACGACTGCCGATTTGATTGTCGGATGGACCGGCGCCCCCGCCTCAACCAAACATCTTGTTGCCGAAGTTAAACGGCGCAGTCATTTAAAGTATGATACGTTTGTTGTTCAAAGTGCGCAATGCGTTGAAAAGTTAATTCAGGCAATCAAAAATGATAACTTTGAAGAAATGACCGCTGCAATTACCCGCAACCGGGAACTTTTAAATGAATTAAGTGAAATTAGCCACGTCGAATTGGAGACTCCCCGGCTCAAAGAATTGGTCGAGCTTGTCGTTCGCTTTGGCGGAAGCGGCAAAATGTCCGGGGCTGGCGGTGGCGATTGCGGAATTGGGTTCGTTAAACATGGATCAAATTACCAGCAGATTTTTGAACAATGGCGGCAGGCCCAAATCTTGCCGTTACAGTTATCGACGTACACAAGTAATGAGGAATAATAATGGATATTCAAGCACATCGTAAAGACGAGCATGTTTTTATTGCTGAAAAACTTTATCAGCCAGAAAGTCGGAATCGTTTAAATGAAGTCCGACTATTATTTAAAAATATTCCTGAAATTTCGAAAAACGAAATTTCATTAACAACAACCATCATGGGATATCAAGTTGATAATCCCTTTTTTATTAATGCCATTACCGGCGGCAGTCCACAAACTGACAAGCTTAATTTTCAGCTTGCGCAAGTCGCTAACCAATGCCATGTCCCCTTTGCGACCGGTTCGGTGAGCGTTGCATTAAAGGATCCGGCAAATGCTGATGGCTTTAAGCAGTTGCGCCAGTTAACACCAGATACCCTGCTTTTCACAAATCTTGGGGCTGGAAATGACCTCGCAACGGCCAAGCAAGCGCTTGAACTGACCCAAGCAGATGGACTGCAAGTCCACCTTAACGTTGCTCAAGAACTAGTAATGCCTGAAGGCGACCGGATTTTTTACTGGAAAGACCAGCTTCAAAATATCAACGATCATCTTGAAAAACCGTTAATGATCAAGGGCGTTGGCCAAGGGTTAACTCCTGAAACCGTCAAAATGCTTGCTGAAATAGGGATTCAAAACATCGATCTTGCGGGCAAAGGCGGAACGAACTTTGTCGCGATTGAAAATGAACGCCGGCATGACGCCGATTATTCATTCCTAAATGACATTGGACTCAGTCTGGCTGAATGCCTCCTTGGAGCTCAGCCGCTGCGTGATCAAGTTTCGATTACTGCATCCGGTGGAATTCGAAATGCCCTTGAAGTCGTAAAAAGCCTTGTTCTTGGAGCGGACTCAGTCGGCATTTCCGGAATGTTCCTTCACACCTTGATCAAAAACGGCCCTGAAGGATTAGTTGATCAAATTACTACGTTGCAAAGTCAGATCAAAGACTTAATGGTAATGCTCGGTTGCCGCACGATTCCAGAACTGCATCAGGTTCGTTACCTGCTGAGTCCTGCGTTAATCAGTGATCAAAAACAATTAAATGAGTAAAAAAATAGGTTGAGCCTCAGCTCAACCTATTTTTATTTCGGATCATCAGGATTTTATTAATTCAAAAACCGTAATCCCTTTGGAATAAAGTTTTTAACCGTTGATCCCACAATTTTTCCAAAGGCAAAGCCGACCCCTTCACACGTTAAAAGCGTCCATCCATTTGAAACCGGATTTGAAAGCGTCACGGTTTCACCATGCATGTATTTTTCCCACTGATCCATTGAAAGTTCAACTTTTGCCGTTCCTTCATCAGGGTTTAAAGTCAACGCCAAATTATAGCTGGGTTCAAACCGTTTCTTTTTGAATTCTCCAAGATACAATCCTGGCCGCATATACTTCATTGCAAAAATATCTGGCCAATTGCGATCAAAATAGTACAAATGATTATTAAACACCTTAAAGTTTGACCGCTTAACATCTGCCCATTCATCCGTGATATGATTAATTGTTTGCTGCCAAAGCGCAAATTGATCAGCTGTTAATTGCGACTGATTTTGTTTCTTATTTTTCTTTTTGGTTTTAACTTTTCCGGGTTTGCCATTTAAGTGTAATTTCGCAACGAACTGCCCTTCACCCTTAAAATGATGTGGCATCAACCGAACCGTCTTCGCAAGTTCTGGATTACCATCCGCAAAGTCTGGTCGCCCGGCATCCATTCCCTCAAACTTCGGAATTTCAACCAATTCAAGGTCCGGATAAGTTGTTAATAACCAACTGACGATCTGTTCATCCTCTTCGGGTGAAAATGTACAGGTCGAATAAATCAGTTCACCACCCGGTTTAAGGGTATGAATCGCATCGACCAAAATTTTACGTTGCCGCGCCGCACATTCTGCCGGGTAATCCCTGTGCCAGTATTTGATCGCGTTATGGTCTTTGCGGAACATCCCTTCCCCGGAACACGGCGCATCGACGACCACCTTATCAAACCGCTGTTTGAGATTCTGTGCAAGGTGGGATGGATCCTCATTCAAAATAATGACGTTTTTAGCCCCAAAACGTTCAAGGTTTTCCACTAAAATCGAAGCGCGCTTATGGTTGATCTCATTACTTACCAACAAGCCTTGATTATTTAGTTGTTGGGCAATATGAGTCGACTTTCCCCCGGGAGCGGCACATAGATCTAACACCGTTTCGCCGGGTTGCGCATCTACAACCTGGCCGACATACATCGCACTGATGTCCTGACTGTACACGTAGCCTGCCTGATGGGCTAACGAGCGCCCACTGACCGTCCCATAATATCCGTCCTTAATGAACGGAATGGGATGGGACGTGTCAAGCTGAAGATGATCAGCATGCGGTTTAAGCGAATTGATGCGGAACCCTTTTTGAACATCTTCATCAAGGCTTTTGAAAAAGGCTTCGGCTTCATCGCCAAGTAAGGTTTGATATTTTTCAATAAAATCTTGCGGTAACTTTAACATAAAAATAGGGACGGATAACTTCGTCCCTGCTCCTTTCTAAAAATTAAAGGTTGATCTTCAATTTCTTAACATCATGTTTGATTACAAAGTAGAACAACAAAATTGCTACAATGTACAAAATGACAATAAACGGAATCAATTGAGCATAGGTACTCAACGTAAAGACGACCGTCCCAATCAACGTACCGACGATCATTCCAACCCCGTTATAAATGGTAAATGAGCGCCATTCTTGGAAAACAACGCGTCGTTTATCATTTGAAGCAAATAATTCGGCTTGGAAATCTTTCCGGGTTGCAATTGACCACAAGAATGCTCCGCCAAGGGTTCCAATGACAATCGCAATCAAGCCCATCAAGTGAGCAAAGTGATTTGAAATCCATGAACCGCTTTGCGCAAGCGTATTTTGATGAACGACCCGCTTTACGCTGGCTGCATTAAAGGTCTTTTTCAATAAACTGGTTGAAAATGACTTGCGCCCATCGATTTTGATGATGAAATCATTTGAATTCAAATTTTCCATAATGTCGCGCCCACCGGCAATGAAAATTTGATTATCAAGTTTTGAATGGGCCCGGTTTTCACCCATGATTCCTAATACCGGGATATAGTGATTTCCATAATGCAAATAAGCTTGATCCTTAGGCTTATAAAGCTTCTTCTTCAAATTCTGACCAACGACCGCAACGTTTACGATCGAATCAAAGTCATTTTTAGAGAAAAATTCGCCTGAAACCATTGGTGGAACCGGGAAGTTTCCCTTTCCGTAGAAATATGTAATGTTCTTATCTTTCTTTGATTGAAAGTGGACCTGAACATTATCGATCTCGGAACTATCATCCAGTTCCTTGGTAAACTTGCTTAACTTTTCGTTTTGCCGAAGATTGATCTGGTATGCCTCAGCCGTTAAATTATGGTTATCCAATTGCAAAATCAAATCCCGTTGGTTGATCTTTGAAAAAATAAACACACAGAGAAATGAAAGCAATGCGGTGTACAAAATTGTTAAAAAATTCTTTTTTGCCACTAAATGTCATTCCTAACTAATTCAAATTAAAATTTACTTTGCAAAATATTCAGCAAATTTATCGGCCATTTCAACGGTCGTTTCAAATGATACTTTGTGCCCTGCTCCAGGGGTCGTAGTCATTGTAACATTTTTCGCAAAATCTTTTCCTTGAATTTCATCAAAGAATTTCTTCGTTAAGTTGTATGGCACCATGTCATCAGCCGTTCCGTGCCAGAAGTGCAATGGCCGACCGGCAATTTTTTCGCGGTTTAATGACATGTCGATTTGATTCAATCCGGCTAACTGTTCGTGAATATATTCTTGGGGAACGTCTTCGATTCCTGGTAAATTGTCAACCAAAATTTTTGCAAACGCAACCGGGTTCGGTGTTCCTTCAAGGCAAACGGCGTTCTTGATCCACGGATAGACCGTAAATAAAGCGCAAACAGTAATTCCGCCCATTGAAAGGCCGCCAACCGCAACGTTATCGCCATCGATCAGACCTTGATCAGCATACAACTTGACGAATTTTGGAAATTCTTCAATCGATTTTTCAATAATTTGCCAAAATTGCAATTGGTGATTTTCAGCTGGACCATCTGCCCGTTCACCGTGGAACAAGGCATCCGGCATTACGACCCGAAACCCCTTCTTCGCAATTTCGTACCCTTGGGTAAGATTATTTTCTTTTCGTCCTGTCCATCCATGATAAAAAACAATCAACGGAAGTGATTGGTCTTTTTTATCTTCCTCAATTAACTCCAAATAAGGCAATCCTTGACACTCTTTATGAATAATTGAAATCATAATCATGCTCCTTCCATATTGACCGTATAAGTAAAATTATAACGCTAAATCATGATGAAAACCTAGTAATTATATTGACTTTGTGGTAGTTTTAAATTAATTCGACTTTTAATTACTTTAAGGAGGGAGATTTTTAATGGATCAGAAATTAATTGCCTTAGATCTTGACGGAACGACCTTAAATTCCGAATCACAATTAAGTTCCAAAACAAAGGAAGTTCTTCAAAAGGCTCAAGAGGCTGGGCATATTGTCGCATTAGTTACCGGTCGGCCCAACCGCAATTCCGTTAACTACTATGATGAATTAGGATTAAAAACGCCAATGATCAATTTCAACGGTTCACTGGGGCATATTCCACACCACCACTGGGATAAAGAATATGAATTAACCTTTAACCGTAAAATTGCATTTGATATTTTACATGAAAAAGAAAATCTTGGGATTAAAATCATTGCCGCTGAAGGAAAAGACCTTGCGCTTGCAGACGTTCCCAATAACGTCCTTGGTGGTTATTTCCCAACCGCATTAAAATCAACTGAAGTTTTAAATCAAATGAACTTGCAACGCGATCCAACATCAATGATGTTACTGGTTGATCCTGATAAAAAGGACAACATTGTTCATCAACTTGAATCCAACTTCGGTGATCGAATCACGGTTGGCGTTTGGGGCGGTCCGAACCCGATTCTTGAATTATCACCGCGCGGAATCAACAAGACTTACGGCGTGCGTTACTTAGCGAACTACTTTAACATTGATCGTCAAAACGTGATTGCATTCGGTGACGAACACAACGACGCTGAAATGTTAACGTATGCTGGCTGGGGCGTTGCCATGAAGAATGGAACGGACAAGATCCGCAGCCTTGCCAATGACGTTACGCCCCTTGACAATGCGCATGACGGCATGGCCTACTATCTTGAAGATTATTTGAATTTAGCTTAATAAAAGAATTTAGCTTAATAAAAATGGATGACTGAAAAATTCAGCCATCCGTTTTTTTATTTTTCGTCGCTCTTCTGTTTTCCGTCGTGAAAAGTGCGTTTTTCTTGTTTAATTATTATGCTAAAAAAGAGCTAGTGTGACTGGCTAGATTGTGGTTGCTCATTCTTAATAAGCTTGTCAACATTGATTGTTAACGCGCCTTTACCGTCAAACATTGATTTGATTTTAAATTTGCCATTTCCCTCAAGCTTGTAGATGAGCAACGCATCGACACTGGCGTTTGGTTCAAGTTCATCATTAAGACGCTTATTTAGGTTTTCGTCTTCAGCAGTCAATTGATTTGCGTATGGTACATATGTGGCGATGTGTGACCATACACCCTTACCAGTTTCTTGCTTTGCTCCAAAAGAAACTGCAGGTGTGTCAGTTCCTTTTCCTGTGTTTTTGAATGTTCCTTTAATCAATAACACCTGAACTTCCTTACCGTCCGGCTCTGTCATTTTTTGAACACGAATGTTCTTAGGGTTAACTGTCAACGCCATTGATTTCTTACCAACTTTAGCAGTAATTTTCCTCGTTGTTGACTTCTGAGTGGTCCTTGCCTCTATTGACTGGTTAACAACTGTGTTGCCAACATATCCTCCAAAAGTCAAACCAACTAACACCCCTGCACTCATAATTAAACTCTTCTTCACTCTATCTATCCTTTCCTAGATCTCCCAACCGATCATTGATTAATTTTTTCAAGTCGATTAAGTCTTCTGGCATCGCTGCCTTTTCGATAAAACTTCTTGCCCGTGAACGCCAACTAAGATACTTGCGTCGTTCCTGGTGGTTTTCATCCCACTTACGAGCAGCCCGTTTTTGAGCATCACTTGTCATTTGACGACCTCCTCTTAACTTGATGAATCAATTATATTGTTAACACTAGATTATAATCAAGAATTTTATTTATAAAAATTGATTAAGGCCTTAATAAAAAAACAATCGCCGCTATGAACGATTGCTTAAGTAACCATTTTATTTATAAATATGTGGGTTAATTTGTCGGTAGGTTTTGTTTTTACTTACAAAAAATAAAAACGATTGAAAGAACCTGAGTCTCTCAATCGTTGATATGACGGTATTATTTTTCGTCGCTCTTTAAAACGCCCGCAACCGCATAACGGTCTTTACGCATTTCATCTAAGACAACGTGAACGTGTTCTGCAGGTGCACCTGTATTTTTAGTAACTGCATCAGTAATGTCAGCTACAAGTTGCTTAAGTTGTTCTTGTGAACGTCCTTCGATCAATTCAACGTGAATTAATGGCATGCCAACCTCTCCTTTCGCCTTTTAATCATCATTCATCGTAACCAATCAAATCCTAAAAGTCAATTTGAGATTTGTGCTATAATTAGCTTGACTAACAAAAAGTAATCTAATATATTATTGATAACATCATTTTATGGGTAAATAAATTATAATTATGATAATTATTGCAGAAAGGAATTGATTCACATGACAAAGAAACCAATTATTGGAATCTCAGGAAGCATTATCGTTGATTCGGGAGCTCCGTTTCCAGGCTATCACCGGTCATATGTAAATGATGACTACATCGATTCGGTGATTCAAGCTGGCGGAATTCCGTTTATCCTTCCTTTTAATACTGACAAGGAAGTTATTAAGGACGAAATTTCTCACCTCGATGGAATCATTTTGAGCGGCGGTCACGATGTTGATCCGTTGAATTATCACCAAGAACCGCGTCAAAAACTGGGAACAACATTTCCTGAACGCGACGTTTTTGACTTTTCATTAATCAAATATGCCGAAGAAAAAAACATTCCGGTATTGGGAATTTGTCGGGGATTTCAAGTCCTGAATGCATATCATGGCGGAACGATTCTTCAAGACCTAAGCTACGCTGATCATGAGTTACTGCGGCATGCCCAACCGGCTGATCCAACGACCCGGACCCATTCATTAAACGTTAACGAAAACACGCTTTTCGCTCAACTATTGAATGATTCTCAAATTCGGGTAAACTCATTCCACCATCAAGTCATTGACCAGGTTGCTGAGGATTTTGAGGTCGGGTTGGTTGCCCCTGATGGCGTTGTTGAAGGATTTCAAAATATAAAGTCGCCGAACTTTGAATTCGGAGTTCAATTTCATCCTGAAATGCTTCACCGCTTTGATCCAAATGCACAAATAATTTTTAAAACCCTGATTGACCATGCAAAGAGAGTTGATTAATTATATGAAAACTAAAAATAAAATGGGACTTTTAAGCATCATCCTGCTTGGAGTGAATGCCATTATCGGTTCCGGAATCTTTTTACTTCCCAACAAGGCATATTCCCTTGTTGGAACGTCCAGCTTATTCGTTTTTCTTTTTGATGCCGTCCTTGTGATCACGATTGCCCTTTGCTTTGCGGAAGCTGCCGGGCTATTTAAAGAAAATGGCGGCCCGTATGTTTACGCCAAGGAGGCCTTTGGCGATTTTGTCGGTTTTGAAGTCGGCTTTATCAAATGGATCATTAGTATGATTGCTTGGGCAACAATGGCAAATGGGTTTGCAACGGCTTTAGGCCAAATTTTCCCAGCATTTAATCATCGGCCAGCTCAGGTTGCCGTCATGACCACAATCATCGTCGGGCTTTCGGTCATTAACCTTTTGGGAGTTAAATGGTCAAAGGTTGTTAATAACTTTGCAACGATTGGTAAATTGATCCCGCTGGTTATTTTTATCATCGCTGGAATCTTCTTTATTAAGAGTGGAAACTTCCATCCAGTTATTTCGCCGAAATTATCATCCACATCATTTGGAGCAGCCGCCTTATTGATTTTCTACGCCTTTACTGGATTTGAATCAATTGCCGTTGCCGCAGAAGATATGGATAATCCACAAAAGAAGTTGCCGCGGGCCATTCTTCTTGTAATGACCATCGTTTCAATCTTTTACATTTTGATTCAGGTCGTTTCAATCGGCGTTTTAGGTTCGCATCTTGCTGCCGCAACTACCCCTGTTCAAGCAGCAATGACTGAATTTATGGGAAATGGCGGATTGATCATTGTTGCTGCCGGCGAATTGATCTCAATTGGCGGAATCAACATTGCTTCGTCATTTATCACCCCACGCTCGGCAGTTGCCTTAGCGGACGACGGCTTGTTACCGCAATTCATGAAAAAACGGGCCCAAAATAATGCACCGGTTTGGGCAATTATTATTACGGGATTGATCACATTGCCGATCGCCCTTTCAGGTTCATTTACAACGTTGGCCGCGATCAGCGTTGTTTCCCGGTTTGCCCAATACTTGCCAACTTGCTTATCAATTTTGATTTTCCGGAAAACGAAAAAAGACGTTGACCGGCCATTCAAAATTCCGTTTGGCCCGATTATCCCGATCATCGCAATTTTAGTAAGTCTTTGGTTACTTTCAAAGGCTACCTTGCAGAATCTGATCTGGGGGTTCGGCGGTCTGATCATCGCCGTTCCGTTCTATTTCATCATGCGTAAACTGAATGCAAAGAAAACACGTTAGAATTTGAAGAGAGACTGTGACTTAAGTTGCAGTCTCTCTGTTATATTCATATAATCGGGTTCCAAAACAAACGAGCTACTTGGAAGTTGAAAACCTCCGAATCTATGCTGGCGCGATTCGTTCGCTTTTCTGCTTCCACCACGCTCGTTTTGAACGTTTTGTCACACCTTCTTTTTTATTAAAAGCAAATTTTAAATTTAATTAAAAGCTTGATATAATTAAAGTAAGAATATTAACTGAAATGAGGCCTTAAGATGTTTAGTAATCGCCAAACTCTCTCTGCATGTACAAGTATTTTAGTTGGTAAAAAGGCAACTGCAGACGGCTCAACAATGATTGGGCGGAACGAAGATTGCCGTAGCGCATGGCCAAAACACATGACCGTTCATCCTCACCAAGAAGGAATTGAAAATAATCATTACTCATCTCCTGACAAAGATAATGATTTTGAAATTGACCTTCCATCAACTAGTTTCAAATACACCGCGACGCCTGAATGGACTGACGAATTTGGAACCTTTGAAGAAGATGGAATCAACGAATTTAACGTTGCAATGAGCGCAACCGAAAGTGCATACGCTAATCGCCGGGTTCTTGGATACGATCCGCTCCTTAAAAGCGGAATTGCTGAAGAAGCAATGATCAACGTTGTCCTCCCATTTATTAAATCTGCTCGCGAAGGGGTTAAACGGCTCGGTCAAATCGTTTCTGAACATGGTGCCGCCGAGGCAAATGGCGTCCTCTTCTCAGATGAAAATGAAGTTTGGTACTTTGAAATTGGATCAGGCCACTACTGGGTTGCCCAACAAATTCCGGCCGACTCTTATGCAGTTGTTGCTAACCAACTTGCAATTCAAGAAGTTGATTTTAGTGACCATGAGAATTTCATTACGGCACCTGGAATTCGGGACTTTGTTCAAGAACATCATTTGAACCCGGCTAAAACCGGCTTTAACTTCCGCAACATTTTTGGAACGCATTCACTTTCAGATGAAATTTATAATACGCCGCGAGTTTGGGACGGTCAACGGTTATTAAATCCTGAAATTCACCAAGAACCAATGGACGAAAGCCTGCCGTTTATCCGCAAAGCTAACCGGTTGCTTCACCGCGATGACGTTGAAGCAGTTCTTGCTTCGCACTTTAAGGGAACTGAATATGATCCAATTGGAAACGGTCCGGAAGAATCAAAGAAGAAATTCAGACCGATCAGTTTGGCTAAAACTCAGGAATCACACATTCTTCAAATTCGGTCAAACGTTCCTGAAACGCTCAAGGGAATTCACTGGCTTGCATTGGGAGTAACTGCCCAAAGTTCATTCGTTCCGTTCTACGCAAGCGCAACGGATGTTCACCCAGCATACAAAGTTGGAACAAAGGATTACTCCCCTGACTCAGCTTACTGGATCTATAAGCTTGTAAGTGTTCTCGTTGATCCGCACTACCTTGAATTTGGCAAAATGCTTGCTGATACCCAGGACGATTTATACGCTCAATTTACTCATTTAGTTGAGGAAACTGACCACCATGCTGCCGAATTATCTGGTGATGCCCAAATTGACTACCTCACAAAGCAAAGCATTTATTTCCAACAAGTTGGAATCGATCGTATGCAAGCTTTAACAAGCAAATTAGTCACCGCCGCAACTGATATGTCACCATTGAACTTCAAGACTGACATGAATCTTTAAAAAGGAGAGTAAAACTTCAAATGAAAATTACTCAAATCAGCAATAACCGCGGGATCATCATCAAATCCTCAATTAAAAAGGTCATTATTGATGGTGACGTGGAAAATGCAAGTGCGTTTAAGGATGTTGTAATTACCCATCTTTCAGCGAACACTTTAAATATTATTGAAAGCAACTCTTCACCCTACCGAAGAATCAACGTGAGCTTTGATTTGATGCAGTTGCTGCAAAAACTTTGGCGGAATGGTCTGTTAAAGCGTCCCGAAGTAATGCCCAAGTTTCGCATTTTACCAACAAATTATCCGTCAGTTCTCGGACTCGAATTTCGCATCACCCCGTTTGATAACGATGATGGATTAACCGGTTCATTTGCAATCTTGATTGAAGACATGAATACCGGTGAAAAGCTGGGATACGTCCCAAACTTTATTACACAAGGGCAGCATCGCAACCGAATCAAAAAATGGAAAAAGCATTTGCGCGACAGTAAATTAAATCAATTGATCATGTTTAACACGAACGTTGATCCGGACGGAAAACAGGTTAGCTATTCTGAAAAAGAATTTAAAAAACAGTTAACTGAAAAAATCAAAAAGCATGATAATGATTGGTTTCAAAATCAATTAGTGCCGTTTAACCCGGCGCGGCTACTAACGATCAATCAACTTGCAGCTGAAAATAATAATTCGATTGTCTGGTTGCCGGCGTATGCTCGTCTTCTTCACTATTACTATCCTGATGAAGACTGGTTATATCAATCAGACCAGTTACCGGATGACTTGAAAGAATTCTTTAAAAAGGCCCATCACCTTGTCGCTGCTAACCAACAAGACTCAGATGGCATTCTTCAATCAAAGTCAATCATTCCACTTAATCAACGTTTAAGCGAATATGCTGCGCAATTTAAACATACCCTTCCGCAAAATGATTTAACGGAAATTATGCAAATTATCGGTGCTCAAGAAACATATTTAATTTAAGAATAACGGTCATGACAATGTCATGACCGTTTTTGAATATAAAAAAAGAGGTTGGAAGATCCAACCTCTCAAGGTAAGTGTAAAATTGAAAAAAAGCTACTGCAAAACTTTTCTTCATTAAAAACATACCAAAGCAAATTATTAAATCAATTAAGTTATTTTTAGATTTTATTTGAATATTATTCGATATTTAACTTAATTGTTCCGTTAATATCGGATTAATATTACCTTTCAATGAGAATACTTAATAAATACTCGAATAAACATTAAAATTAGAAAATGATTATTTTAACGTTGACTAACAATTAAAATTTGTTTAATATCGTATCAAACAATGAATTTTCTTTGTTTTTCGTCCAAAAAATTGATGACGCTAAAAGCTAAAAATCAGGGGAGGTTTATTCATGCCAAAAAAGATTTTAAAGAAAGTGATCGGAACAGTTTCAATTCTGATCGTTGTAATGGCTGTTAATCAGTGGTGCAACAATTAACTTTAACTAAAGAAGACGCGAGCTTGGTTTTATCAAGTTCGCGCCTTTTTTACATCAAAAAAGCCCTATCCCCCTCAAACCAAGGGAATAGGACTTGCAAATTAAACTAATTATTTAATTTGACTCATAACTTCGTCTACAAAGTTATCTTCTTGTTTTTCGATTCCTTCGCCGACTTCATAACGGTAGAATGCTTTGATCTTGCCGCCCTTTGAAGCAACGTACTTGCCAACAGTTTGGTCTGAATCCTTAACAAAGTCTTGGTCTTCCAATGAAATTTCTGAGAAGAACTTGTTCAACCGGCCTTCAACCATCTTTTCGATGATCTTTTCAGGCTTGCCTTCGTTCTTAGCTTCTTCAGTTAAGACTTCTTTTTCGTGAGCAACTTCGTCAGCAGGAACTTGATCACGGTTGACATACTTCGGATTGATAGCTGCAACGTGCATTGCAACGTCCTTAGCAGTTGCTTCATCAGCACCTTCTAAGACAACTAATACAGCGATCCGGCCACCATCGTGTAAGTATGAACCGAAGTTATCGCCGTCAGCTTTTTCAACGATTTGGAAACGACGTAAAGTAATCTTTTCACCGATAACTTGAGTTGCATCGATGTATTCGTCGTTCAATGTACCGCGGTCTGTCTTGATTTCCAAAGCAGCCTTAACATCAGCAGGCTTGTTTTCAGCAAGAAGTTCGCCTGTCCGCTTTACTAATGCTTGGAAACGGTCGTTTTGAGCAACGAAGTCTGTTTCAGCGTTAACTTCAACGATTACAGCTGTGTTTCCGCTAATTACAACGTTAGCTAACCCTTCAGCAGCAACACGGTCGCTCTTCTTAGCAGCCTTTGCAATTCCCTTTTCACGTAAGTAATCGATTGCCTTGTCCATGTCGCCATCAGTTGCAACTAAAGCCTTCTTAGCAGCCATCATGCCGACACCTGTTTTATCACGTAATTCTTTAACTTGTTTTGCAGCAATTTTTGCCATGAGCCATCCTCCTCAAAGTGTTTAAATCTTTTATTAAAAAAGCTGTCATCAAATAAAAGGCTCGACGCCCACTATCTGAGACAGCCAATTATTATAAACTATTCAGCATCTGAGTCATTGTCGCCTTCAACGGCTTCAACAATGTCTTCGATTGAGTCGACTTGCTTGTCGTCTTTCTTGAATGTATCTTCTGTAACGTCTTCTTCGTCTTCGCCTTGACGACCTTCGATGATAGCGTCAGCCATCTTTGAAGTGATCAAGCGAACGGCACGAATAGCATCATCGTTTGATGGAATCTTAACGTCGATTTCATCTGGATCAGCGTTTGTATCAACCATTGCAACGATCGGAATGTTCAACTTTTGAGCTTCCTTAACGGCAATCCGTTCCTTACGAGGGTCAACGATGAAGATTGCGTCTGGAATCCGTGGCATGTCTTCGATTCCGCCAAGGAATTTTTGAAGACGGTCGCGTTCCTTAACTAACAAAGCAACTTCTTTCTTTGGAAGACGTTCGAATGTGCCGTCTTCTTCCATCTTCTTGATGTCCTTTAAGCGCTTGATCCGTGTTTGGATCGTGTTCCAGTTAGTTAAAGTACCACCTAACCAACGGTGATTTACGTAGTATTGACCTGCACGCTTTGCTTCTTCTTCGATTGCGTCTTGAGCTTGTTTCTTTGTACCAACAAACAATACAACGCCATCGTCAGCAGCAACGTTCTTCATGAAGTCGTATGCTTGGTCGATCAACTTAACAGTCTTTTGTAAGTCGATGATGTAAATTCCATTCCGTTCTGTGAAGATGTACTTCTTCATCTTAGGGTTCCAACGACGTGTTTGGTGTCCGAAATGTACACCAGCTTCAAGTAATTGTTTCATTGTAATTACTGACATTACAATACCTCCAAAATAGTTTTTTATCCTCCCCTATGTTCAATTGAACCGGAACTTGAATTTTCAAGCACTTCCCGTTCCATCGCATAAGGTGTGAATTAGTGTATGAAACACTTTTTTAATTATACTTAAATCCCTTTAAAATTGCAATAACTAATTAATGAATTTCAACAACCGGATTCGTCATTTTACCTTCATTCAAATATGTTGCTGCACAGTTCAACGCAACTTCCACCATGTTCTTAACTGCTTCGGTCGTATAAAAGGCAATGTGCGGCGTGATCAAAACGTTATCCCGTTCATTTAAGTTATTAAAGATCGGATCATCGATCTTTTGCCCTGTTAAGTCATAATCAAAAATCGGCAATTCATGTTCATAGGTATCCAACGCTGCGCCACCGACTTTGCCACTATCTAACGCCTTGATCAAGGCTTCTGAATCGATCAACGTTCCGCGAGCAGTGTTAATGATCATTACCCCGTCTTTCATTTGATCAAATGCAGTGTCATCCAATAAGTGGTAGTTGTCCTTTGTTGCTGGCATGTGAAGCGTGATTACATCTGCCATGCGGTACATCTCTTCCATTGAGTCAACGTACATTCCGCGTTTTTCCAATTCAGGATTATGATAAGGATCAAATGCAATGACCTTCGCTCTCAAACCATCAAGTAAATTGATCACCGCCCGGCCGATCCGGCCAGTTCCGGCAACCCCAACCGTCATTTGGTTGATTTGACGGCTGATATTCGGTTCCCAACGATAATCTTGATGACTCATTTTTTCATTGAAAATCTTGGTATGCCGAACAAGTTGCATGATCTGCGTAATCGTAAATTCAGCAATTGCACTTGGCGAATATGCTGGAACGTTTGTAATTGGAATCAAATTATCCTTGGCAGCATCAAGATCAATATTATCAATTCCGATATTCCGAATTGAAAGGATCTTGATTCCTGCATCCTTCATTTTTTCAAAATATTCACGCTTATACGGGGTCGTTTGCAAGCCGA
The DNA here is from genome assembly GCF_001654615.1 of Ligilactobacillus aviarius. Classification (GTDB taxonomy): domain Bacteria; phylum Bacillota; class Bacilli; order Lactobacillales; family Lactobacillaceae; genus Ligilactobacillus; species Ligilactobacillus aviarius_B. The sequence goes on along the minus strand of NZ_LWUD01000016.1, from coordinate 12,176 downwards.
TGATTCCATCGTACCCCTTAATTAAATCAATATTCTTTTCTGAAAGCAGCTCCGGCACAAGCTTGATTTCCGTATCGTTTTGCTGTTCCCAATTTTTAAAATATGGTTCTTCGTCTTTCCGAACGCCAAATGCAATTAACTTCATTTTCAAAAACCTTCTTTCTGTTCACGCTTATATTATATCCACGATGACCGTGAAACACCATGATTAAGCAAAAACTGCTCCTTCTTTTTGCGGGACTGATGTTTGAATGCATATTCAGCTTTTAAAGCGGCTGATTTCGTTTCAAATTCTTCATGATACAGCAATTTGACCGGCCGCCGGGTTTTAGTATATTTGGCGCCTTTTCCTGCATTATGCGTGGCGACCCGTTTCGCAACGTCATTGGTAAACCCGCCGTAAAACGTTCCATCCGCACACAACAGGACATACATGTAATATTTACTTTCCATATAAAATTTCCTTAATCGTTGGCGTGTATTCATTTTGATCAGTGTAGGTGATCACCGGTGGTAAAAACTTCAAGCCATCTGATTTGCCATCTTTGATTGCTTCAATCAAGACCATGTTGGCATCGCGTCCCTGCTTCGGATAGATCAACTTGATCCGTTTTGGTGCCAAGCGATGAGCCTGCATCGTATCTAAAATTTCGATCAACCGGTCCGGACGGTGAACGTAATATGCTTTCCCGCCCGTTTTTAATAGTCCACTGGTAATTTCAACCGTATCCTCTAACGTAACCGCAATTTCATGCCGTGCAAGTGCCAAATACTGGTTCGGATTCTTTTTGCTTTGCGGCAAGGTTTTAAAGTACGGCGGATTACACGTCACAACGTCATACGAATCCTTCTCAAGAAATGAAAATGCATCCTTTAAATCCCGGTTATAGACCTTGATACGATCGGTCAGGCCGTTTAATTCCAAACTGCGCTGGTTCATGTCCGCCAGTCGTGATTGAATCTCTACCTGATCGATTTGGCCCGCAAATTTTTTACTGATAAATAATCCGACTGCCCCATTTCCCGCACACAGGTCAACCGCTTTCCGGTCCGGCCGGTTGACCGGTTTCACAAAGTCAGCAAGTAAAACCGCATCAAGCGAAAACGAAAAAACATCAGCGCTTTGAATGATTTGCAAATTCTCCGCCAACAGCGAATCTACCCGTTCATTTTCATATAACTTGACCTTTTCCATAATCCTTCCTCACTAATTTAATATATTTACTTGAAAGTTGCTGTAATTTTTTGCATACTAAAATGGATTAAAAACGAAAGGAGTGACACCATGTTTTACAATTTTATGCGCCGGGTCGTTGCATTTCTTGTTCGAATCTTCAACGGTAAACTGACCGTTTTAAATAAAGAGAAGCTTCCTGAAGGCAATTATATCCTTGTCGGGCCGCATCGAACATGGTTTGATCCACTTTTATTTGCCCTTGCTGCTGCCCCAAAGCAGTTTGCATTTATGGCAAAAAAAGAACTCTTTAAAAATCCAATTTTAAAATTTATTTTAACACATGCCAACGCATTTCCAGTTGACCGTGAAAATCCGGGACCATCGGCAATCAAAACGCCTGTTAAATGGCTCCGTAATCAAGACATGTCACTGATCATGTTTCCATCCGGAACCCGGCATTCACAAGCAATGAAAGGCGGCGTGACCTTGATTGCTAAAATGGCCAACGTCCCGATCGTTCCAGCAGTTTATCAGGGTCCATTAACCTTTAAGACATTACTTTCCCGGAAAAAAATTACCGTTGCAATTGGCGACCCGATCGTCGTTGACCGGAAAATGAAATTGAACGATGAAAACCAACACAAAATCATTTCGCAAATGGAACAAGCTTTTGATAAACTGGATGATCAAATTGATCCGAATTTTGTATACGTTGATCCGACGGCGAAGAAAGTTAAATCATAAAAGAAAGACTGTGACGATTCCGTCACAGTCTTTTTCGTAATTCAATCTAATTATTTTTTCTTCTTGCTATTTTCTTTAGCATAGCTGGCCTTCATTGAAGTCATCATTTGGTTGATCTTCCGTTGTGATGGCTTTTGACCCATTTGAAGCATCATGGTTTTAAGCATTTGTTCGTTGAATGGTGGATTCTTCTTCAAGTAGTTTTCAAGATACTTCTTTGCAGCAAAAAAACCAATTGCAAATCCAGCAATCACGCCAATGATTACAAGTAAAACTACAATTCCTGTTGACAAGATTCTTTCCTCCTTACGACTAACATAGTTATCATTTTAAGCGAAAAAAGCTAAAAAATAAAGCCTTCATTCCAAATTATAATTAATCATCCCGCAAGCCGCGTTCGCGTTGAATCCGTTTTACCTTTTCGGGGGTAACTTCTTTTCCATCTTTATCGTAAACCTGAAGCATTTCGATATGACTTCTGAAGTTTTCCCGGAAAAGTGAAAGGTAAGTTTCACGCAACCGCTTTTGTTCAGCTTGTTCTTCCTCAGTCAATCCCTTGTCTTTCTTCTTGTGAGCAAGTTCATTGATTCGATCGATCAGATCTTGAGGAATTGCCCCGCCGCGTTGTTCGTTTTGTTCGTTCGTTGATTTATCTTCCGTCATCGCTCAGTGCTCCTTTCCCTTAAGTATTTAGTTTAATTTTACAAAAGAAAATCTTAAATTTCAATGATAGCGAACCTTTGTTTGTTTTTGGCAAAAATATGTGCTAACATTTAAGTCAAGAAGAAGATCGATAAAGGAGTTTATTATGAGTAAGCCGACTGAAGAACGCCAAATGAGAGTTCTCCGTTTTATTTATGAAACGGTCCAAGAAAAAGGTTATCCGCCAACCGTTCGCGAAATCGGTGAAGCCGTTGACCTTTCATCAACATCAACGGTTCACGGCCACCTTGCGCGGTTAGCAAAACGCGGATTTATTGTTAAAGATGCAACCAAACCACGAGCAATTGAAGTTACTCCTGCTGGAATGGAAGCATTGGGGGTTTCGAGTTCCAAACCAGATGCCATTCCAATGATTGGAACGGTTACTGCTGGCCAACCAATTTTAACGGTTGAAGAAACAACGGATTATTTCCCGCTTCCACCGAACTTCAATACCGCTGATGATTTATTTATGCTGACGATTCGCGGTGAAAGTATGATCAACGCTGGAATTTTCAACGGCGACAAGGTGATCGTTCGCAAACAGTCAACGGCTGATAACGGTGAGATCGTAATCGCAATGACTGATCAAAATGAAGCAACGTGCAAGCGATTCTTCCGTGAAGCGCACAATTATCGCTTACAACCGGAAAATGACACCATGGATCCAATTATTCTCGATCACGTAACTATTTTAGGAAAAGTAATTGGTTTGTATCGTGATTATATTAAATAAAGGATGAATTCCAAAATGGAATTCATCCTTTATTTTTGATTATTTTTAATCTGATCAGCCATTTGAATCAATTCATCGGCATGTTTCAGGGTCAGTTCTGTAATTTCTGAACCAGATAACATCCGGGCAATTTCGCGAATTCGGGTCTGGGCAGTTAATTTTTGAACACTTGTTTCGGTCCGGCCATCAATAACCTTCTTCGAAATAAAGTAATGGTGATCCGCAATCGCTGCCACTTGCGGCAAGTGCGAAATACATAATACCTGTGAATTGTGCGAGATCTGCGAGATCTTTTCGGCAATCGCCTGGGCGACCCGACCGCTGACCCCCGTATCAACTTCATCAAAGATAATACTTGTAACGCCTTGCTGTTGTGAAAAGATCGTCTTTAATGCCAGCATGATTCGTGAAAGTTCCCCGCCAGATGCAATTTTGGCAAGCGGACCCATCGATTCCCCTGGATTTGTTTGAATGTAAAATTCAACATCATCTAATCCGGTTGAAGTTAATTCTTGATTGCCGCTGAATTTAACTTTAAAGACGGCCTTATCCATATATAATGCGCTTAATTGTTGATGAATGGCCTTTTCCAGTTCATGCGCTGCTTGATGACGATGACTTGAAAGCGTCTGGGCTAACTTATAAGCTGCATCATACGCTGTCTTGACCGCTTTTTCCTGTTCTTCTGAACTTTCCGCGCTGTCTTGCATTTCAGCCAATTCCTGTTTGATCTTTTGACCATAATCAATTACCTGTTGAACTGAATCGCCGTATTTCCGTTTCAATTGATGAATCAAGTCCAAGCGCTGCTCGATTTGGTCAAGCCGGTTTTCATCCCATTCCATTGAATCCAGTTGGTTGTTGATCTCATGCGAAACATCTTGCAAGTTATAAAACGCGTCGGAAACTTTTTCATAAATTCCATTCAAATCGCTTGAAAGATCTGAAATCTTTTCAAGTTCATCCATCGTCGTTCCCAGTTGACCGATCACATCCACGTTTTCGCCCATTAGTGCCTGATAACTGTTTTCAAGTGCATCATGGATCGTTTGGTAGTTATCCAGTTGATCCTTTTCCTCAATCAACTTTTCTTCCTCATGCGGAACAAGCTGGGCACTTTCGATTTCATTAAGTTGAAATTGTAAAATATCGAGTCGTTGGGCCCATTCTTTTTCATTGGCTTCTCGTTTTTCAAGCGCGGTTTTTAATTTACGATATTGCTGGTATGCATCCTGGTAACGCCGAAGCTCATCACGTAAATGGTGATCATATTCATCCAATAAACTAAGGTGCGTTTCCGGACGCATTAATGACTGGTGTTCATTTTGACCATGAATATCGATCAACATTTCGCCGACTTTCCGCAATGAGGTTAAGTTAACCAATACCCCATTGATCCGGCAAACGTTTCTTCCCGCTTGGTACAAATCCCGTTGAAGGATCAACGTTTGATCTTCATGATCAATTCCTAAATCGTCAAGAATTTGGAAAACCGGGGCTGAAGCTGGCAAGACAAATTGTCCTTGAAGAATGGCCTTCGCAGCCCCCTTGCGAATAAAATCAACTGAACCGCGGCCACCAGCTAAAAGACCTAAGGCATCGATAATGATCGATTTCCCAGCACCTGTTTCCCCGGTTAAAACCGTCATTCCAGCTTGGAAATCAATATCTGCTTCTTCAATGATTGCAAAGTCTTTAATTCTTAATTCTTGAAGCATATTAATCCCCTTCCTTTGATTATTGGTTCTGTAACGTTGCATGCGCCTGTTGAACAACTCGGTGCGGATCGATTTCAGGTGCAATTTGGCCTTCCCGGTCAACGGCCTTTAAGTGAATCAAAAACTCAATATTGCCGTGACCACCCGTAATCGGTGAAAAGTCCAAATCACAAACATCGTATTGGTTTTCAACCGCAAAGTTAATGATCATGTTGATAACCTCTTCATGAACCTTTGGATCGTGAATGATTCCATGCTTGCCGACTTTTTCGCGACCGGCTTCAAATTGCGGCTTAATCAATGCTACCAAATCACCATTTTCCTTCAAAATTGGATGAAGCGGCGGCAAAATCAACTTTAATGAAATGAAAGAAACGTCCGTAGTTGCAAATTCCGGTTGTCCCGCGGTAAAGTCTTCGGGCTTGCTGTACCGGAAATTGGTATTTTCCATGACAACGACCCGTGGATCTTGTCTCAATTTCCATACAAGCTGGTTGGTTCCAACGTCAAGCGCATAAACCTGTTTTGCCCCTTTTTGAAGCGCAACATCCGTAAAGCCGCCGGTTGAAGAACCAATATCCAGAACAATTTTATTGCGCACCGATAACTTGAAAACTTTAAGTGCTTTTTCAAGTTTCAATCCGCCCCGGCTGACATACGGCATTTTTGTTCCCTTAAAATGCAGTTTGATTTCCGGATCAATTTTCATTCCCGGTTTATCAAGGCGTTCTTCGTTTTCACCTAAAATTTCACCCGCCATCACCGCGCGTTTTGCCTGTTCGCGGCTGTCAAAAAGGCCTTGTTTTACAAGTAATACATCAATTCGTTCTTTTTTCATGCTTTATCCTTTATCTTAAAATAATTTAAAAAATCAGCTAATAATGAAATATCAATTCCATCCTGGTGAAGCACCGCAAGACTTTCGCGCATTAACTGCACTGAATGGCGTAATTCTTTCTGGGCGCCTTCAAGTCCTAACAATCCCGGATAGGTATTCTTATTTTCAGCTTGATCTTTATGAACTTTCTTTCCTAATTCCGCTTCCGTTCCAATCACGTCGAGGATATCATCATAAATTTGGAATGCTAATCCAAACTGAATTCCAAATTGCTTCAATGCATCCTGCTGGTTCGCAGAAACGTTACTCAGTAATCCACCCGCATAACAGGCATATTGAATTAAAGCGCCGGTCTTTCCGCGATGGACGCGTTGAAGCTGCGCCAACGTCAACTGATGATGTTCACCCTGAATATCGCCCACTTGCCCGTTGACCATGCCTTCAGGACCCGCTGCCTTGCTTAATGCGTGGACTAATTTAATTTGAATTGCGGGGGCAAGCTCTAACCGGCTTAACCACTCAAATGCAGTCGTCAGCAAACCATCGCCGGCTAACACCGCCATTGCTTGCCCATAAACTTTATGATTGGTTGGTTTTCCCCGCCGCAAATCATCGTTATCCATTTCCGGCAAATCGTCATGAATCAGTGAATACGTATGAATTAATTCCAAACTTGATGCGGCTTGCAGGTCCAAATCAGAATACGTTCCCTTAAATGTTTGGCAAATTGCCAAAATCAAAAATGGCCGCAACCGTTTGCCGCCTGCATCGACCGAGTAGCGCATTGCTTCCTTTAAAACCGGGTAACTTTCTAACCCAGCAAGATATTCATCAAGGCACTGATCAATTTTCGCAATCGTTGCCTGCTTAAACTTTTCAACTTGATTATTCTTCATCTGAATTTCCTTTTTCAAATAACTTTTCGTTTCCTTGATCATCAACAACATGGGTCAATGTCTTTTCCGCATTTTCCAACGTATCCTGGAGATGTTTGCTTAACTTCATTCCCGCTTGGAATTGATCAAGCGCCTCTTCCAATGGAACGTCGCCCTGTTCCAGGTGATTTACGATTTGTTCGAGTTGATTTAACTGTTCTTCAAATGTTGGTTTTGCTGTCGTCATGATTGATCCTTTCTAACTTTCTGAACTTCAACTTGCGCTGTTCCGTCTTTCAAATGAAGACTCAGTTGATCGTGGACGGTCAAAGAATCAACCGACTTGATCACCTGGTCATCCGAATCCGTTACGTACGAAAATCCCCGTCCCATAACGTTGAGGGGGTTCAACAGCGCCAAAGCATGGTTTGCGCGAAGATACTGTTGTTCCTTCGCCGTCACTAAGTTTTTCGTCCGTTCAATCAAATGTTCTTCTAAATTAGCCACCCGATGCTGCCGCTCCTGAATCAACTGCTGCGGACTGCACTTTTGTAATCTTCCATTTAAAACTAAAAGTCGTTGATGTTCAGCTTGTAATTTTTGTTGAACATTCCCTAAAAGACGGGTTTCAAGCAGGTCAATTTTTTGCATAAACCCATCATATAACCGTTCAGGCTGCCGAAAAATATATGATTTTTCCAACTTTAAGAGCCGTTGCTGCTTAAGCTGGATTATCCGTTTCATTGCCTGTGCAAGCCGGACTTGATAGTCCTTCAGTTTCAATATTTCATCGGCTAAAACGGGCGTTGCCAATTCCGCCGCTGCTGTTGGGGTTGCTGCCCGCACATCAGCTGCCAGGTCTGACAACGTCGTATCCGTTTCGTGACCGACCGATGAAATTACGGGAATCTTGCTGGCTGCAATTGCACGGGCAACCTCTTCTTCATTAAACGGCCACAAATCTTCGATCGAACCGCCCCCACGACCAATAATGATCGTGTCAAAATCACCGCGCGCATTAACTTCCTTCAAACGCCCAACTAACGAATCTTTTGCATATTCTCCTTGAACTTCAGCTGGAAACAAAACAAGCTGAACGATTGGATAACGGCGGCGCGTTGTTGTAATAATGTCTCGAATAACTGCTCCGGACGGGCTGGTAATTACCGCAATTCGCTTCGGAAACTTAACAAGCGGGCGCTTTGGCCGACTGAAAACTCCCTCTTGAGTCAATTTTGCTTTTAACTGTTCATAAGCTTGATACAAGGCCCCGACGCCATCCGGTTGCATCGTCTCAATGTTGATTTGGTACTTTCCGGTCTGTTCATAAACTTCAATCCTACCAGTTACCAGGACTTTCATCCCATCTTCAGGAACAAATTTGATTCGGTTAAAGTTTGATTGAAACATCACCGCTTCAATTTTGGCATTTTCGTCCTTAATACTAAAGTATTGATGCTTTTGCCGTAACCGAAAATTTGAAATTTCCCCGACTAAGTACACACGCTCAAGATATGGATCATATGTAAATTTGCGGGCAATGTACTTGGTTAAAGCCGTAACGGTTAAGTAGTTTTTCCGTTCCATTTAAATACTTCTCTCTGCAATTTCAATCGTTTGTTTTAAAAGCATTGCAATCGTCATCGGACCGACTCCGCCAGGAACCGGCGTCATAAATGCCACTTTATCCGCTGTCGAAGCGGCTTCAACGTCGCCAACTAATTTTCCGGCTTCATTCCGGTTCATTCCGACATCAATGACAACTGCGTTCGGTTTAAAGTAATCGCCTGTCAAAAATTCTGCTTTGCCGACAGCCACGATCACCACGTCGGCTTCCCGTGTAATTTCCTTTAAATTATGAGTATGACTGTGAGTTACCGTAACCGTTGCATTCGCATTCAACATCATTGCAATCATCGGCATCCCGACAATCTTACTGCGGCCAACGATCACGACCCGTTTCCCATCAAGTTGGATATTATACTTTGCTAATAAGTGCATGATTCCATTTGGGGTACATGGTGCAAGCTCACCCTTGTTCATAAATAATTTTCCAATATTTTGCGGGTGAAAGCCATCAACGTCTTTTGACGGCAAAATTGCCTGAATCACCCGATCCTCATTGATTCCTTGCGGCAACGGCAACTGAACAAGAATTCCATGAACTTGCGGATCATTGTTTAATGAATAAATTAAATCAATAATCTCGTTTTCACTTGTGGAAGCCGGTAAAACATTATCAAGGGTTTTAACGCCAACCTTTTGTGCCGCCCGTTTTTTGTTGCGAATATATACCTGACTTGCAGGATCATCGCCGACAAGGATAACCGCTAGGCATGGGGTAATCCCCTTATCTTGAAGACGGTGGACCCGCGTCTTTAATTCTTCTTTAATTTCATTTGAAAGCTTTTTCCCATCCAGTTTCGTTGTCACCAAAATCAATCTCCCTTAAGTAATTATTCATACTATGATTTTAGCATATCTCTTTCAAAATAATTATTTGAAAAAGAAATTGGACAAGAAAAAAAGGTTGTGACACAAGTCGCAACCTCTTTACTATATCCACATAATCGGGTTCCAAAACAAACGAGCTATGTGGAAGTTCGAAAACCTCCGAATCTATGCTGCGCGATTCGTTCGCTTTTCTGCTTCCACCACGCTCGTTTTTACTATTTTGTCACACCTTCTTTTTTAAATAAAATTCGAAAGAACGCCGTTAATAAAGCCGCGTTGCTTCTCATCACTAAATTCCTTTGCAAGTTGAAGGGCTTCGTTCAGCGCAACCTTATTCGGAATTTCATCACAATTTTGAATTTCATATAATCCTAAGCGTAAAATGATTAAATCCGTCTTTGGTAACCGGCTTAACGTCCACTTTGAACTAATTTTCGAAGCAATCTCGTCATCAAGTTCAGCTTGATGGCTTAAAACTCCCTGAACCAATTCCCGCAAATAATCTGGGCATTTTGAAACATGCTTCTCTTCAAGCAGATTATCAACAACGGTCATCACATCAGTGTCAGGATTACTGTTCACCGCGAATAATGCTTGAAAAGCAACCTCTCGAATTTGGTGTCTTGTAATACTCACTATTCTTCACCGTTTTCTTCTGCAAAAGGATTATTTGGATCAATTGTTGGTTCTTGCTTTTCAGGAACGATTCCTTGGATATGAACATCAACAACATCCAGTTTCAATCCCGTCATAAACAAAACTTGTTGTTTTACCTTTTCTTGGATTTCATATGCAACTTTCGGCACTGAAACCCCATAGTTAAGTAATGCATAAACGTCGACTTTTAATGCTGAATCTTTTTGATCAAGCTTAACGCCTTTACTCCGATTTTCCTTGCCAAAAAGTTTTGAAACACTATTGGCTAATGAACCCCGCATTGAGTATACGCCGTCAACTTGACTTGCTGCGATTCCAATAATGACCTCAACAACTTCGGGCGCAATCTTAATTTCGCCTAAACTAGGTTCTTGACTTGCTAAAATGATGTTATTATCTTCAGCCATTATTAATAGCCTCCTTCAAAATTATGCACGTGAAATGTAAGTACCGTCTGATGTATTAATTGTAAGCGTATCGCCTTCGTTGATAAAGAATGGAACTTGAACAACTAATCCAGTTTCCATTGTAGCTGGCTTTGAACCACCCGATGATGTGTCACCCTTAATGTTTGGTTCAGTTTCAGCAACGACCAAATCAACAGTATTTGGCAATTCAAGTCCTAAAGTTTCTGAATCATGCATGATAACCTTAACAAGCATGTTTTCCTTTAAGTACTTGATTTCGTCTTCGATTTGAGCCTTGTTTAATTCAAGTTGTTCGTATGTTGAAGTATCCATGAAGACGTAGTTGTCACCATCAGCATACAAGTATTGCATTTCTTTCCGATCGATTTGGGCTTGTTCTACCTTTTCACCAGCACGGAATGTCTTTTCTTGAACAGCACCTGTCCGTAAGTTTTTAAGTTTTGAACGAACGAAGGCTGAACCTTTACCTGGCTTAACGTGTAAGAATTCAACGACCCGCCATAATTCGCCATCAATTTGAATTGTTAATCCTGTTTTAAAATCATTTACAGAAATCATTTTTTGTCCTCCTCAGGTAAAAATTTCGAATTTCCGATACATAGTTAAAGAAATCACTATACTGAATATTTTCACGTGAATTCTTTATTTTGTCAAGCAGATTATTAGAGTTCCGTTAATCCCAGATCAAAATCAGTCAAATTTTCAAAGCCGTCCGCAGTTACTAATAAATCATTTTCCAATCGAATACCGCCAACTCTGGGAACGTATACTCCCGGTTCGATCGTAATTACTTGTCCGACTTGAAGCGGCTCATCGCTGCGATAGCTCAGCGTTGGCATTTCATGAATCGACCGGCCGATTCCATGTCCGATTCCGTGGGTAAAGTACTGATCAAGGTGGTAGGTTTGCAAAACATCATTTGCTTTTTGCCAAAGAGCAGAAACCGGCAATCCCGGAGCAACAATTTGCATCGTTTCAAGAAGCGCATCCTGAACAGCCGCCGTTAACCGGTGAATTTCGAGTGATTGAACTCCCATTCCGCAGACCCGGGTAACATCAAACGTATATCCTTGATAAAAATAACCGTAATCAACCAGAATCAAATCACCGGTTTGAATTTTACGCGTTGAATTAACACTGTGCGGTTTGACCGTATTATCAATTCCGGTTGCAATAATCGGGTCAAATGACGCCTTATCAGCTCCTAACCGCCGCATTTCAAAATCAAACCGGTCAGCCACTTCCTTTTCAGAAAGTCCCGGTTTAAGAATTTCAGTAAGTAAACGAGCATAGCCTTGTTTAGCCAATGCCGCTGCCTTTTTTAAAGTCTGAATTTCAGCATCACTTTTGATTGCCCGTAAAGATTCGATCACATTTTCAGTTGGAACGATGTCCGCAACTGAATTTTCATCTAAATAATCATAATCATGATAGCTAATCGAGGCTTCAAACCCGACGGCTACTAAGTGATCTTCTTCAAATAACTGACACGCGGTTTGAAAATAATCACTCGTGATTCGATAATCTGTAATCGTCTGAGTCATCAGCTCAACTTGAAACCGAGCATCACTGATCAAATAAGCTGTTTGATCAGTAACCAAAAGCAACCCCTCATCACCAGTGAATCCTGAAAGATAATTAATATTGACCGGATCAGTTACCAGAAAACCATCCATATGATGATCCCCAATAAAGGTTTGAACCTTCTTGATTCGCGTATGATATTCCGTTTTATTCATCATAATCCCTCACTTAACAAAAAAGAGGCTGGACTTTCTGAAGTGAACCCTAAAAGTTGGACACTTTATTAGCTAGGCAACCTGGGACTGAGTTCTGTATTGAACAGG
>NZ_LWUD01000015.1 GCF_001654615.1 Ligilactobacillus aviarius | reverse complement strand
AAGTATTTAAGCTTGATGATTTCTTACTGCTTGAAGCAACCTTCTTGCTTGAACTATTCGAACTTGATTTACCGCTTGAGCTGCTATGTGAGCTTGAAGAACTTTCAGAATTTAAAATTACATCAGTCGAATTCATATATGCCGGATCATCAGTAACCGTTACATAATAATTAGTTAACGTATGATTATTATCAGGCAATCCTGATAATGTATATGTTCCTAGAGGCACATTATTTAAACTGCATTTTCCATCTGACCCAATTGTTAGCGTTCCATATACTTGATTTCCATTCATAATATTAATTGTCTTACCAGCCCATGAAGATGGCAAATCATAAATTGTTAAATTCAATTTACCATTAAGATTCAACGCTTTTGTCTGGTCCGGAGTTACTAATGTAAAGTTTGAATCATAAACTAAATTTGGATCAGCCTTTGCTAATTCCTGAACAACTGAATAGACCTCACTGTATGATGCTTTAGGCATTAAATACCACAAGAAGTTTACTACCTTATCTTGTTTTTGACGCGCAGCTTGTGAAAGTGGAAGCTCTGGTGTCTTTCCAATTTCAGTCATGATCGTTGTATAGTCATAGCCTTGATTTGAAGCAGCTTTAGTAATTAAATCCCAGATATTCATTAACTTACTATTTAGGTCCGTTTCTTTATTTTGAGTTGCTTCATAAACCTGTTGCCGGTCCATTTCTACTACATTTGTCCAACCCGCGTAAGTCATTTTTTCAACCATATTTTGCAATAAAATTAATCCAGCGTGTTTTCCTTTACCACCAAAGTTAGGAACAGTTTGATTCCATGACCAGTTGTCATTTACCAAAATATCATGAATTTGAGTTTCCATCTTCTCTTTATTTGACCAACCCATTCCTTCATAATTCCAAGAATATTGATCAGCCAGTTTAGTATTACCATTAAATAAAATATAGTAATACATGTAATTGCCCCAGACGTTATTTGAAACTTCACCAACATGTTGATCAGCTTCTTTTCCACCTAATTCGCGTGTCTGATAACCATGACCAGTTTCATGGAACAATTCCCAACTAGGTTGAAGCCAATTCGTATCGACAGCTGAGCTAACTTCCGTTCGTGCGTTTCCGTAATTAGCTCCCCCTGCGCCTTTAATATCAGCGGTATAAAAATATTTGCCAGGAACTAATCGATTATAAGGTTCTTTTGCATCTGTAGAAAGTCCTGCAATTTTATCATAGGTTGGATATAACACATCATCATAGAAATGAAGAACATCCATTAAATTATGACAAACATATTTCTGACCTTCTGGAACAGGATTGGGTTGACCTTGAGAATTCATCCCCATTGGTGCCTTATCCATATTTTCGACATAACTTTGACCATCAGCTGGAAGCATGATCTGAAAATCTTTTCCTTCAACTAATGCATAGCTTCCACTTTGTTTCCATTCATTCATAAATGTTGACTGATTATCATTGGTGTAACTAAATACCGGAAGTTTAGAATGCGGTCCTTGAATTTCAACATTACATGAAACTTTAGCCGACGTATCATTTGTTCTTGGAGTAAGAATAAATGGAACAAGATCAACATCATTGGCATTATCATCAATCTTTTTACCGTTCGAACTTGTTTGCGGAACAGCTGGATTCGGTGCCGTGATTGTTATAGTTGAATGTGCTGGAATTTTTTTATTAATGGTTGCAGCACTATTATTATTCAATAATTGAACCGTAAGAGTGAGATTCGAATTATTTATTAATGTGATCGTACTTCCAGGCTTCATTATATACCCCAAAGCCTGGCGGTCCTGTCCACTTCCTTTAGGTGCTTCACCAACAGGTTGTGGTGGTAACGTATACACATCTTGTGTCTCAGTTACCGAATTGGATGATGGAGTATAATCATCACTTGCAGCATTGATTTTCCCTGGGATTGTCAATGCAAATAATGAAATCAATCCAATAAGGATTAATTTAAATTTTTTCCTCATTATTCACTTATTCCTTTCCATCGAAAAAATTCCATAAAATTGATAAATATGGAAATTCTACATTTACCTTTGGATACAATAAACATCAAAGTTAATTTTAAATTTGTTTAAAGTTCCCAAAAAAATATTGTGAATATTTAGAATTACTTTGTCAAATAAATCGGCATTAATTGTTCCATATATTATGAATTTTTTACTAATGCAATCTTTTATTATCGATGATATGCCGTATATTTATTCATATAATATATACATAATTAGCGTTAACCAATCATTTTAATAATTTATTAATCAATAAATTAAAATATTCAGGTTATTAAAAATAATTTGTTAAATTATCCAATAAAATTAATTCTTTGAAATAAAAAAGCTTTAAAAACAGATTTTCTAATCTATTTTTAAAGCTTTTATTACTATTATTCAGAAATTAGTTTTTCTTTTTATCAAGAAGAACTACCCCTGAAATTGCGATCACTGCTATTCCTAAGCCAACTGCTGCGGTTGCGGCTGCTTCACCGGTTTGTGGTAAGCCTTCACCGTGACCGTTGCCATTGCCTTTACCACTCTTGTTGCCTTGAGCAGCTTGACCACCTTGGTTCGTTTGTCCACCTTGAGCGTTGTTGCCGTTGTTATTGTTGTTGCCAACAACTGCTACTTCGCCTTGGTTTGTACTGTGATTGTTATTAATTACAGTTGTGTTTTGCGTTGTTGCTGTGTTAGCTGTTGGCTTGTTGACCACACTATTGCTTTCCTTATTAGTATTCGGAATTTCACTTTGTGAATATGTGATCACCGTTGTTCCAACAGTTGTTGCTGAACTTCCGTTCACAATTTCCTTTGACCAGCTTGTTGCCGGAACGTTCATTGAACTTGATACCAACGTTGGCTTGTTGATCATTGAGCTTCCAAATGAACTTGAACCTGATCCTGTCCGCACTGCTGATGAAACTGAACTTTCAACCATTGTGTTCGTTTCACTGCTTACTGTTACAGGAACCGACTTTTCAGTTGACTTGTCAACATAACTGATCGTTGAAGTCTTTGATGGTACCTTCACACTTGTTTCAGTGTCCTTGCTTGGCTTGTTAGCTGAACTTGATTCAGTATTGACGTTGCTTGATGATTCAACTGACGATGAACTCTTTACAGGACGAGCCCCGCCACGGTGGCTCTTAGCTGTTGTTGACTTCATTGATGATGAACTTGCAACTTCTTTACTGCTTGATTCAACTGATGATACTCCACTTGAAGCCTTCTTTGATGAAGTCTTGCTTGATGACTTGATCATTGAACTCTTCTTGCTTGAAACTTCACTTGAGCTCTTTACTGAACTCTTGATTGAGCTTGACTTCTTGCTTGAAGCTTTCTTTGATGAAGCCTTGCTTGATGACTTGATCATTGAACTCTTCTTGCTTGATGCTTTACTTGAGCTCTTTACTGAACTCTTGATTGAGCTTGACTTAACGCTTGAACTCTTCAAACTTGAGCTCTTTACAGGGCGGTTGCCACCACGGTGACTCTTAGCCGTTGCTGATCTCTTTGATGATGAGTTACTTGAAGCCTTTATACTTGAACTTGATTTCGTGCTTGATGAGCTCTTAACGCTTGAGCTCTTCTTACTACTACTTGAAACCTTGCTTGAGCTTGACTTCTTTGATGATGAACTCTTTACGCTTGAAATCTTGCTTGAGCTTGACTTTTTGCTTGATGAGCTCTTCACACTTGAACTCTTTTTACTGCTTGAAGCAACTTTCTTGCTTGAGCTCTTTAAGCTTGATGATTTCTTACTGCTTG
>NZ_LWUD01000014.1 GCF_001654615.1 Ligilactobacillus aviarius | reverse complement strand
GTTACCCACGTGTTACTCACCCGTCCGCCACTCGAATTTCTTACGGTGAGTGCAAGCACTCGGTGTAAGAAATTCTCGTTCGACTTGCATGTATTAGGCACGCCGCCAGCGTTCGTCCTGAGCCAGGATCAAACTCTCAATTTATAAGTTTGTGACTCGTAATTACTAGCGAATTGACTTCGCAAATGTTATTGCATTCATTTTCATGAATTGCCCTGCACATTTGTGTGTGTCGAAACATTGTTCAGTTTTCAAAGATCTACAACTTTTTGTCAAAAGACAACTGTTTAATAATATCAATTTAATAAATCGATGTCAACCATCTTCATTAAAATAAATTATCAAATCATTCATCTCTTGCGAACATTTACTATATTACTAGCTTCCTTTCTTTTCGTCAATCACTTTTTTTAATTTTTGATAACTTTTTCTTAAACAAAAAAGGTTGAGCCACCAGCTCAACCTTTTAAATAAACGTCAATTACTTGTTGTTTTCTAAAGTGATCTTTTCCATTCCATGCATGTATGGACGCAAGACTTCTGGAATCGTTACACTGCCGTCTTCGTTTTGGTAATTTTCAAGAATTGCAGCGACGGTCCGTCCAACAGCTAATCCCGAGCCATTCAATGTGTGAACGAATTGTAATTTACCATTTTCATCACGGTATTGAATATGTGACCGGCGTGCCTGGAAGTCTTCACAGTTTGAACAGCTTGAAATTTCACGGTATTTGTTTTGCGCAGGCATCCAAACTTCAATATCATGCGTCATCGCAGCACTAAAACTCATATCACCTGATGATAAAGTAATTACGTGATACGGCAATCCTAACTTATCTAAGATATTAGTTGCACACTTCGTCATCTTTTCCAATTCATCATATGAATCTTCCGGTTTCGTAAACTTAACCATTTCAACCTTATTGAATTGGTGCATCCGAATCAATCCCCGAGTATCCCGGCCGGCACTTCCGGCTTCTGAACGGAAGCAAGGAGTTAATGCTGTTAAGTAGACTGGAAGCTTTTCAGTTGGAATGACTTCATCCCGGTAGTAGTTCGTCAATGGAACTTCCGCCGTTGGAATTAACGTCATATCTTCCCCATTAACTTGGTAAACGTCTTCCTTAAATTTCGGGAATTGACTTGTTCCATACATTGAAGCAGCATTCACAATGTATGGCGGCAGAACTTCCGTGAAGCCTTCCTTAGCATGTTCATCAAGCATAAAGTTGTAAACGGCCCGTTCCAACTTTGCCCCAGCTCCTAAATAGTAAACAAACCGAGCACCTGAAACCTTAGCAGCCCGTTCGAAATCTAAAATTCCGAGATCTTCGCCGACATCCCAGTGATTCTTCGGTTCAAAATCAAATTCAGTTGGCTTTCCAACCTTATATAATTCAACACTTTCTGCTTCAGTCAAGCCAACTGGAACCGTTGGATTTGGCAAGTTTGGTAACCGTGATGCAATGTCTTGTTCTTCAGCTTCAACCCGATCTAAATCTTCATCTAAAGCTTTGATTCGCGTTCCAACTTCCCGCATTTTTTCAATTTGAGCAGTTGCATCTTCTTTATTCCGCTTAGCTTTTGCAATTTCAGCTGAAACATCATTCCGTTGTTTCTTTAAGTTTTCAGCTTCAACTAGTAAATCACGCCGTTCCTTATCTTTTTCCAATAAAGCATCAATTTTTTCAGGTTCAACTCCCCGAGTTCCTAAACGTTTCTTATATTCATCGGGATTTTTCCGAATTTGGCGAATATCTAACATTTTAACTTCCTCCGATAATTTTTCTAAAATAATTAAAAAAATAAGCCTTTCATCCACCTATGGGACGAAAGACTTATTCGCGGTACCACCCAACTTTGTTATTTTCCAAATGCATGCAAAATAACACACTCAACTTAATAACGGTCTCCCGTGCAGCATTGCCTGCCCGTCGTTTAGAAAGCTGGAATTTCGGTAACGGTTCGCACCACCCACCGCTTCTCTGTATACCTACTTATGGCGATCCATGACGTTTTAATTATTTCAAATTTATTTTAACCTTTTACCTATAATTAATCAAGTCTAGTGATCTTCAACCAAGGTGTCATCTTCCTCATCAAAATCCTGCTTGATATCCGGCGTTGTTAAATCAACCTCTTCAAGCGGAATCATGTGCGTGTGATGCTTGAACTTGTAATAGAAGAATAAAATCAAGAACAATGGAACTGACATATACGTTACAAGCATTGCCTTCCAATCAAAGTGAGCAACAGCTTGTAAATCTTGACCGATAATCACAAGAATACACATTACTAATGCAAGAATTGGTCCAAACGGGAACCACTTTGCCTTGTATACCAAATCATTGACATCGCGTCCTTGAGCAACATATGCCCGCCGGAACCGGTAATGTGAAATTGCAATTCCAACCCATGCAATAAAACCGGTCAATCCACTGGCAGCAACTAACCATTGATAAATTTGATTTCCAAAAATACTTGTCAGGAATGTCAACAATCCAACAAAAGCCGTTCCAAGCAATGCAGCCATTGGGACTCCGCGCTTATTGACCTTGGCAAAGATCTTCGGGGCATCCCCATCCTGAGCCATCGAATATAACATCCGCGTTGAAGCATACATTCCGGAGTTGGCAGATGATAACACGGATGTCAAAATAACCGCATTCATCACACTGGCAGCGGCGGCTAATCCGGCACGCTTAAAGACTAACGTAAACGGACTGATCGCAATATCCGAAGCACTTGAACCAAGTAAATACTTGCTTGTATACGGAATAATTGCTGCAATTACAAAAATTGATAAAATATAGAACAATAAAATCCGCCAAAAGACTTGCTTAATTGCCTTGGGAACACTTTCTGCCGGATTTTCTGATTCGCCGGCCGTTACCCCAACTAATTCAGTTCCTTGGAATGAGAATCCAGCAACAACGAAAACGCTCAAAACTGCCGGAATTCCACCAACGAACGGAGCTTTCTTATATGTAAAGTTGTGTAAGTACGTTGCCTTGCCGCCAAGGATCCCGAAAATCGTTAAGACCCCAACTGCAAGGAAAATAACGACCGTTACGATCTTGATCAACGATAACCAGTATTCCGTTTCCCCAAACGACTTAACCGAGATCGCATTGATCAAAAATACAAGTAACAGGGCAAATAAACTAAAAACCCATCCCGGAACGTGGGGGAACCAGAACTTCAAAACCAGTGCACACGTTGAAACATCGACTGCGACCGTGATCGCCCAGTTAAACCAATAATTCCAGCCCATTGCAAATCCTAATGCGGGGTCAACAAAGCGCCGCGAGTACGTTGCAAATGATCCCGAAACGGGAAGGTACGTTGCCATTTCACCCAATGAAGTCATTAAGAAATATACCATGACCCCGATTCCGATATAGGCAACGATCGCTCCACCAGGCCCGGCTTGTGAAATTGCCGATCCACTCGCAACAAATAACCCGGTTCCAATACTTCCACCTAACGCGATCATCGACAAGTGTCGAGTCTTCAATGATCGCTTAACTTGATTTTCCTCTGCCATAACTTTAACCTCCTAATATATATCCGGTCAAAGAGCACAGATTCAATCACTACAAAGCAAAATAAAAACGCGCAGCTCGAAGCATGCGCGTTGAAGTTCTACTAAGACTAAAATTTTTAAATTTAAAATTAAAAAATATCATAATAATAGACTTTCGATAGCGCTCCGCAATGTTTTCACTGCGACAGTTCCTAGCCTCTTAAGCTAGACCCCAGCGGTTGACTTCTAAAGCAATCAATCACTTCGGCACCGATTCCTTTCACCTTCAATCCCCATTGCTTTAGCAATTCATGAAGGGTACTGATAAGCAGTGCGACCTCTCTTCGATGTAATTATTATCGCTTTTAATTCTTATTAAATCAAGTCTAATTTACTCTTTTTTAAAATTTATTTTGCCGTTTTTTCCAATCTTCGACATTAAACGTATATGGGTTGTTATCCAATCGCGGTCCCATCATGCAAATAAACCAAATGAAAAATTGAGCGATCGGAATAAACCACAGAATTACAAACCACGCCGGCATTTGGATATCATGCAACCGCCGAATGATCGCGGTCAAGACTCCGAGACGAAAAACGACTGAAATGCCAGCTGAAAGCTTGAACATCGTCTTCATTGTCATTGGAATCTTAAAAAATGGTAGCAATTCAGATAATAGCATGGCAGCAACCATACAAATCAGGAAGAAGCCGAAAAAGCCCCACCAGAAGTCATTGACTCCAAGCCGTTTATTGACTTTGAACATGTCCCGAAAAAACAGTTTCGTTGAGGCAATCAATCCTGGCTTGCCGGTTTCATTTTTTTCTTCTGGCTTGATGACCCGGACCTTGATTCCGGCATCCTGCATCTGCTTCATAAAATTATTCAACGAATCCTGATCATCAAAGTTCGTGTTCATTAATCCCTGAGCAAGTTTTTGTTCAGAAGTTAAATTCAAATTTGAACTTGACGTCGTCTTTTGATCGGCATCGTCGCGTTTAAGGTCTTCATTTAAGTTTAAAATTGCTTGGTCAGTCCCGCAATACGGACAAAAGTTAGCATTGACATAAATATCTTTGCCGCACTTTTTACATTTTTTCGTTTCATAATCCTGATCTGAAAACCGTTTTTGAACTGCTCCGCAAAAGGCACAGCGCCGTTCATTTTCATCGAGCTTATGACCGCATTTTTCACAATAATACGTCATCGTTGTGATCATCCTTTCTCTTTATTTTTAATGGTATCATTTTTGTAACAATTTATAAATTTTGCTAAAACCGGTGAAAGCTGTTGATCAGTTTTCCATACAAGAGCGAGATTCGTCTGCCATGCTTCGTGGCGAACGGGGATCAGTTTGACCTGCGAAGTCGCATACCGTTGAGCACACGTTGCGGGAACCAAGGCAACCCCGACTCCCTTTTCAGCCCACCGAATTCCTGTCCGGGCATCGTCGCATTCAAGCACAAAAGTTGGTTGCAGTCCCCGATGTTCAAAGGAATCTTTGATAATGATCTTAAAGCGCCGGTAGACGATCAGCGGCAAGGTACTCAATTTTTCGATCGAAATGCTTTTCCGTTTAGCCAAATCAGTTGTCAATAAGCGTTCTGGAATAATCGCCATCATCGGTTCAGCCGGAAACATCCGCACTTGAAGACCTTCCCGGTTAAATGGAGTTCGCAAAACCGCCACGTCGATCAAATTCTTATTTAAAAGATCCAATAACTGATAAGTATTTCCTTCGCTTAACTCAAACTTAACTCCCGGGTATGCTTTGATAAGCTCTGCGGCTTGGTCATTTGGTAAGACGCCGCCGCTGGTTGACGTTGCCCCAATTCGAAGCGTCCCTAAAAATCCCTGATCAATATTTTTGACTTTATACTCCGTGATCTTGGTTAAATCAACGATCTGCTTCGCATATTCAGCCAGCGTACTTCCAGCCGGGGTCAGCTGAACTCCATGTGCCGTTCGTTTAAGCAGCTGAACTCCGAGTTCCTTTTCAAGCTGTTTCAGTTGATAACTCAACGGCGGTTGCGCAATGTTAAGCCGTTTAGCTGCGGCTGTAACCTGCTTTTCCTCGGCAACAGCAATAAAATACTCCAATTGTTTTAAATTCATAACTTAGCTCCCTAAATAATTACTCACTATTATCATATACAATTTTTGCATATCTATCACAACAAATAAATATTTTTCTTTATGAAAGTTTAATGTTAGGATTTAAAAGGAAACAAAATGAGAGAAGGAATTTAATTATGCATACAGCATTTTTAATGTTGCTGATTGGTCTTTTTGCCGGGACCATGGGAGCAATTTTAGGAATTGGTGGAGGAATGATCATCACACCAATTATTACTTTAGGGATGGGCCTTCCAATCAAGTATGCGATCGGGGCAAGTATCATTGCCGTAATTGCAACAAGTTCGGGTTCAACCATTGCGTTTTTGAAAGATGATGTGTTGAACTTACGGGTCGCAATGTTCCTTGAACTTGCTACCAGTATCGGCGCCATTGTTGGGGCCCTTTTAACCGGGGTCTTCAATCCGGCGATCCTTTACTTCTTATTCGGATGCTTGCTTTTATTTGCAAGCTGGAACATGGTTCATAAATTACGTTCTGGAAAAGAGGTCCTTCACCGGGCAACGCCAGACAAACTGGCTGAAAAATTAAAACTGAATAACTCATATTATGACAAGAACCTTCACAAACAAGTCGATTACGAAGTTGAAAATGTTCCTGGTGGGATGACGATCATGTTCGGTGCCGGTCTTGCATCCGGTCTGCTCGGAATCGGTTCAGGAGCCTTTAAAGTCATGGCTCTTGATAATGTAATGAAGATGCCGTTAAAGCCATCAAGTGCAACAAGTAACTTAATGATGGGCGTTACCGCCGCTGCAAGTGCAACGATCTATTTCTTTAACGGCTCAATTCGGCCAGATATCGCGGTTCCATTGTCACTGGGAATCATTGTCGGTGCCGCTCTCGGAAGCCGAATCATGCAACACATGCCTTCAAGATGGTTGCGGATCATCTTCGTTCCAATTTTGGCATACTTAGGATTACAAATGGCATTCAAAGCGTTTGGGGTGACGATTTAAGATGAAAATGGATAAAAGAACCCAAGAAGAAATGAACCACATGGAAATCATTATCGGGAAGATCATGCGAGTCGGCGTTGCAACCGCTGCAGTCGTAATGCTGATTGGCTACATTTTAATGGTAGTTAAACACTCAACTGGATACCCTGGTGGAACATTTCCAACAACATTAACGGCGATTTGCCAAGGAATTATTCAGTTAAAACCATATGCAATTATGATGGGCGGAATCTTCTTATTAATCTTGACCCCCGCATTGCGGGTTGCAACTTCGATCTACACGTTCTTTAAGGAACACGATAAGTTGTATACGATCGTAACCACCGCCGTTTTAGTAATCTTACTGATTAGTTTCTTCCTTGGCCATGCTGACCATTAAAATCAATATTCATGATATAATGAGGTCAAATTGATTCTAGTAGATTATTTTGACTTTGCAATCATTCAAGGTCGTTAAATGCGACCTTATTTTTTTATGAGGGAGGAACCCTTATGAGTTTACATCGCTCACAACATGAAGAATTTGAAAACCAACCTGATGAGTTGGAGCGCGAAGAAATGATTTCGCGTCCCCGAAGAAAATCACGCAAAAAAATAATTTTCTTTTGGATTTTACTGATCTTAGTAATTGTACTCGGAATTGGTGGGCATGTGCTACACGAACACTACTTAAATGCCCGAAAAGCGGCCGATTCCGTTTATGCCCCGAACAGCGTTAAAAAGCAGCGCGATGTTGACCGGTTGCTTAAAGAAGGCAAGCCGATTTCAATTCTGCTGATGGGAACCGATACCGGGGCGCTTGGACGGTCATTTAAAGGACGGACTGATACAATGATGGTCTGCGTTTTAAACCCAAAAGATAAAACCATGACCCTTGTGAGTCTGCCGCGCGATGCCCTGGTTGCAATCAACGGTTATGAACAGTACTATCCAAGTAAATTAAACTCGGCATATGCTTACGGCGGCTCAGCAACGGCGGTCAAAACCGTTCAAAAATACCTCAACGTTCCGATCGACTTTTACGCCACGATCAACATGGGCGGTCTGGAAGGATTAATCAATGCTGTTGGCGGCGTTGATATTAAGCCATTGCTGTCGTTTTCGTTTGCCGGATACAATTTTGTGAAAGGTAAAAAGACCCATATGGATGGAACTGAAGCCTTACAATATTGCCGGATGCGTGATCAAGATCCATTAGGAGATTACGGACGCCAAAACCGGCAACGGCAAGTTATCATGGCCCTGGCGTTTAAGGGAGTTCAATTAACCAGTTTGTTAAACGATGACTTCTTGAATTCGTTATCGAAACAGTTACGCACTGACTTGTCCTTTAACAACATGGTCTCTTTGAACATGAAATACCGGGTAGCAACTCACCACATGAAATCAACCCACCTTCAAGGAACAACCCAGGTAATCGGTGAAGCTGATTTTGAAGTTGCAAGCCGGAAAAATAAACAGGAAATTACGGATGTCTTACGAAAAGCCCTTGATTTACCCCATGCTGAAACTGGCGATACTTTGAAAGGCACTGACCTTGAATCGCCAAATCAGCTTGAAGGGACCGGAACCGGAAATTCGAATGATACGACCACTTCAACCGGTCAGACATACCAAACATATCAAACACCTCAATATCAAGGACAATATTAAAAAAGGTTGCGGCTTGAACCGCAACCTTTTTTTGCTTTCTCAAACTGCCTTATTCTTCACCGATCCCTTGATTCGGTAATACATCCGCGTAATCATTTCGGCAAGGAAAAAGCCCATTGCAATTGCCCCAGCAATCATTGCAACTTGTACCAGGTAATGCAAAGCAATGCTGTTCCTTCCAAACGCAAAGTTATAAATTGCCTTATACGATTGACTTCCTGGGACAAGGGGAACCATCCCCGGAACGTTAAACAAAATCATCGGCATCTTTTTGACCCGCGCCATAATAGCTGCTCCGAGCCCAACAACTAACGCCCCGCTTAAGTTAGCAAGCATCGTTCCTAAATGAGCATGAAAAATCAAAATATATGTCATCCATCCTAAACTGCCGACTGCTCCGCATCCTAACAGCGCATTATGCGGGATGTTGATCAAAATTCCAAATCCCATCGTTGCAATGTAGCTAAAAAGGAAATGCACCAGCAAGCCATCCCCCGTAATTGGTAAAATGTTCATTCAATCAACCCCCTAACTAAACCGTAAGACCAGCGCGATTCCCATTCCAAGCGCACATGCAGTGATCAACCCTTCGATCATCCGCGATGCACCACTTAAAATATGACCTGCAAGCAGATCACGGACTGCATTGGTCAATAACACCCCTGGAACTAAAGGCATGATCCCCCCGGTAATGATCATCCCCATATTGATTCCCCAATGGGCTTTAACAGCACTTACCCCGCAAATTCCAATTACCATTGCCGCAATGAATTCGCTGGCAAATTCCGTTCTAAAAAATCGATTCAAGATCACGTAACTGGCATATCCTAACGCGGCAATTCCCATCGTTAAAAGCATATCTGACCACCGACCACCATAAACGACTTCCAACGTTCCGCCGATCAAGGCCGACGCAATCACCTTTAAAACGGGACGAAAATCAGGAGTGGATTCATCCAAAATTACTAACCGATCATACATTTGCTGCAACGTCAATTTTTTCGCTTGAAATGCCCGGGAAGCATCATTGACCCGTGAGATTCGCTCAAGGTCGATTCGCCGTTTGTCAATTGATTCAACCTGGGAATTTTCGCCGCCTTGAATCGACATCATGATCCCCGTTGTCGTTTCAAAAATCCGCGGGCTTTGAATTCCTGCATTCCGCGCGATCCGTTGTAAGGTATCATCGACCCGGGCCATATCAGCTCCATTTTCGATCATGATCTTCCCAGCCAATAAGACCGTATCAATAATTAAGTTTGCATCCTCCATCCTTTTCACCTCGTTACTTTCCACAGAATAAAACGATGAGGCATGACCATCGTCAGTGCCTCATTCGGAGTTTAATTCATTTTTATTTAACAAAAATATAGTGGGCTGCTTTATAGCCGATTCCCATTTTTTCACCGGTCTCTTCCACTTCAATTTCAATCGGTCCTTCAAATGGTTTGTGGGCCAAAACCTTAATTCGCTCACCCAATTTTAATTTAACCCCTGCTAAGTACGTCAATAAATCATGATTATCAATAAAGCGATCAACTTCAACGGTTGATCCGTCCGGAACATCCATCAAAATATCATGGCTATCTTCTTCATAATCGCCGTTTTTATCCGGAATAACGCCACCGTGCGGGCACCGTTGCGGATGACCTAAAAATTCATCTAGATGATCCATTAAATTCCCGCTTGTGGCGTGTTCAAGCACTTCAGCATCTTCATGAACATCCTGTAATGAATAGTTCAATTTTGTAACCAAAAAGGTTTCCCACAAACGATGCCGCCGAATCAACTCTTCGGCAATCTGCACCCCATTCGCAGTTAATGAAATTCCCCCGTAAGGTTCATGGTGAACTAACCCCTCTTTCACCAACTTACGCACCATTTCCGTTACTGATCCGGCTGCAACATTCAAACTCATTGAAATCTGCTTGTTTGAGACTTTCTTTTTCCGACCGCCTAGTTCAAAGATAATTTTTAAATAGTCTTCTTTTTTAGGTGTCATTGATTTCACCTCATTTTTTTAATTCGCATTCATTATATCAGAAACGGGCTTAATTTAAAGCCCCAATTAAGCCTGATTTTTTCGTAAATGAATTAATGCTTTCTGGAAATCATCCGGCAATGGCGCATTAAAACTTTCAGGCTGATCAGTAAACGGATTGACTAACTCTAAATGGGCTGCGTGCAGCATTTGCCGGTGAATTAATTGCGTCGGTCCGCCATAAAGTTCATCACCGATCAACGGAAATCCCAGATGGGCAAAGTGTGCGCGAATTTGATGTGTGCGCCCGGTATGTAACCGCACCTTGATCATCGTCGCGTCTTCAAAACGTTCTTGGACCCAATATTCAGTTTGCGAAGGTTTTCCATCTGAAGCGACGATTCGACGGGCACTTTCATAGCTTTCTTTTTTTAAAGGAAGATCGATCATTCCGTGATCATCTGGAAGACGGCCACTCACCACCGCAAGATACTCCTTTTTCATTGTGTGATTGGTGATCTGATCCTGAACCATGCTTTGGATGAAATTGCTTTTAGCAAACAGAACAACCCCACTGGTATCAAAGTCCAACCGGGTCAAAATATGCGGGACATATGGTTGGGATTGCGTTTGGGCATATCCCAATGCCCGGTTTGCCAAAGTCGTTGTTGAATTTGCCGGTCCCGGAACACTTGTCGTTTGCGCGTCCTTATTCAGTGCTAAGAAATACTGATCTTCCGTAATGATTTCGATTGGCAACGTACTTTGAGCAACGTTCGGATCCGGTTGTTCCGGTTTCAGGTCCAAAATCAAGGTTGCTTCGCCATCGATTTTTGTCCGTTCAGTGATCAGCTTTTTCTGATAAAGAATCCGCCCTGCGCCTTGGCGAATCTTCTTTAATGTTCTTCCGCTAATTCCGTTTTGCCGCAAAATTTTCCCAGCAGCTTCCTTTTTTGAATCAGTTTTGTGAATAAGATATTGCATTTTCCCTGTCCTTTGATTTGATTATTTTTATCATAATTTAAAAAATCATAAAAAAACAACTTTAATTAACAAAAATCCAGTGAGATAATGGTAAGATATTAAATGTAATTTTATTATTAATTGAGGTGAAACTTCTTGGACCTGAAAGAAAACAAAAACCGACCGATTTTAGCAACGGTCTATGCAATCATCTTTTTAATCCTTCTTTTATTGGTCAAATTAAACAGTCCAATTGTCCATGGGATCGATCATATTGTTCAGTCAATTGTTTTTTCATTCACTAATGAACATTTAACGGTTTTAATAAGTATTCTCACTAATTTTGGTTCGCCAGTTGTTTCGTTGATCCTTGCGTGCTTAGTATTGGCATTTGTCTTTTTCAAACGCGAATACGCTGCTGCAATCTGGGGATTTGGAACGTTGATCATTGGAAACGGTTTGGCATGGGTCTTTAAACACATCGCTGCCCGGCCGCGTCCAGCGCTTGCCCAACGGCTTGCTCCTGCGCACGGTTATAGTTTCCCAAGCGGCCACGTTTTTGGAACAACGTTATTCGTTCTTCTTTTACTTACGCTGATCGTTCCGCGAATCAAGAACCACACGACCCAATCAGTGATCCGCGTTCTTGCAGTTATCTGGGTAATTTTCATTATGCTTTCACGCATTTACTTACGGGTTCACTATCCAACTGACACATTCGGCAGTTTGTTACTAGCTGGCGCAGTTTGGGAATTTGCCGTAATGGTTTGGATCAAGTTTTTCAAACAAAAAGTTGATGTTGCTAATTCTGAAGGTCGGCACTTTCAATAATTAAGTAAACAAAAATGGTTGTGATGATTCACAACCATTTTTATTTATGTTCTGATTTTACTGGATAAGCCGGGGCAAGAAACCGGTCATTTTCATGTTTCAAATGTTTAGCCTTTGCCAAGATCGAATCGTAATATCGTTCATTGATTTCGCGATATTTAAGAATCGAAGTCAGTAATGTATTTGACTTGGCATAGTTTCCTTCTTCGTTGCACTCAACCGCTTCATCATACAATTTTTCAAATGATGCAAGCTGATTTTGCGCTTCTTCAATTTCAGTCGCATATGCACTCGAACGCCGAACCAAAACATTTAAACCGTGATCTGCGTCAGCGACTTGATCAAAAAACTTTTTGGCCTGATCATAGTTTCGCTGATTTAAAGCAGATTTGGCTTTCATATACAAATCAAGCTGTTTGATATTCCGCTCAGCCTGCGGGTCATCCTGCTTTCGCTTGGCCGCATTCTGAAAGCTGATCTTTGCAGCCTGGTACTCACATTTTTTTGTTTGGGTAATTCCCCGTTCCATTGCTTGTTCATATTCCTTTTGGACTTCAACGTTTTTCGTAAACCCGAAGCCGATAAAAACAACCGCAAGAAGAATAACTCCTAATCCAATCAGAACTTTTCTTCGCAATTCAATTTCCCCACTTTAAATTAAAAGTTTTCGTGAAGCCATGTTTCCAACAATTCTGGCCAAACTTGCAACGTTGGAACAATTTGAGCATCCTTGTTCGCTGTTTCCTTGGTTGCTAAACTGTGACCGTGTTGACCGTGTGGAAAGACGTGGAATTCAAAGTTAACACCGTTCTTCCGCAAAGCTTCAACCATCATTAAGCTGTTTTCCATTGGAACCGTGGTGTCTTCAGTTGTTGTCCAAATAAATGCCATTGGAGTATCCTTTGAAACATGCTTTTGAAGAGATAACTTTTCGCGTTCTTCTGGCGTTGCATCTTCGCCCAACAAGTGATCGAATGAACCTTGGTGGCCAAATTGTTGATCAGCTGTAACAACTGAATAACCCATGATCAAGCCGTTTGGTTTAACATCTTCCGGATTGAAGCCAAGGTCTTTGATTGTTTGTGAGTTCCACATTGTTGCGAGCATTCCTGCTAAGTGACCCCCAGCAGATGTTCCCATCACAATGATCTTATTTGGATCAACGTGCCATTGAGCAGCGTTATCACGGACCATTTTAACGGCCGTTGCTAATTGAGCTAATTGGGCTGGATGGTGAACTGGCATGCATGAATAGTTCAAAACAAATGCTTGAGCACCCATTCCTAAAAGCTTTACGGCAATTGGTTCCCCTTCACGTTCAGAAACCATCTTGTAACCGCCACCGGGGCAAATAATAACGGCTGGCCGAACCCGGTTTTCATCGATTTCTGGTGAATTATCTAAAACATATCCTGTTAATTCTGCATCTTCAAATGATGTCTTAATTTTTTCCTTTAAATATTGCATCGCGATTAAACCTTTCTATCTGAAATCTACTTCAATTATACAACAAAAGTCACTGAATTATTGAATCTGACCTCTTCAATCATTCAGTGACTTTTAAGTTTCAATATGTAATTATCCTGGAATTACCATTGACAATAAGGCAACCGCTGCGAGTCCTAGCACAACTGAAAGCCCCATTGACCGTGACTTGTATGCAACAACCATTACGATGACCGCTGCAAGTAATTTGGCCAAATGACCAAATCCGATAAACGTATAGTGCGATGTATTAATGAAAATATCCTTCACGACTAATGCGGTAAACAGCGAAACCGGAACATACTTCATCCATTCATTGAACCATTCCGGGATTTTCCGTGTTGTAAAAAATTTCATTGGCAATAGTCGTGGTCCTAACGCAACCAACATTGATAAGATGATCAAAATAAAATGATCTGTACTCGACATATGCATAGCAAACTCTCCTACCTAAAATCACTGCTTATTCGGCTTGATGTTCTTCAACAAGAACCCTTTCTCACGACCATGTTTGCGTAAGTAATTTTCAATCGCAAACCCTGTCAATGAGGCAATGATGGTTGCAACAACCAGCCCCATCGTACTCTTAAGCAAGCACATAAAAATGACTGCCAAAACAGCTGAAAAAGCACTGATCAAAATCGTGAGTTTATTCCGAATCTGCATCACAATCATGTACAAGAATAACGATGTTAACGCAAAATCAACAATTTCCAAGTTGATCTTCGGTAACATTCCACCAACTAAACTGCCGATTACATTTGCAACCGTCCATGATAAAAGAGAATAGTGTTCAACCATCATCGCATCATTCGGTGACCACTCTTTATCAGTTGCAAACTTCAAATAGTTAACCGCATAGTTTTCGTCGTTCAACGAAATTGCAAAGAAGTAAATAAATTTCTTACTTGTTCCTTGAACATATTGTGACAAACTTGACCCTAACAATGCATACCGCAATTCAAGGAAGAATAACATGAATAAAATCGTATGCATTGGAGCATTTGCAGTTAACATCGACGCAATCAAGAACTGCGCCCCACCTGAGAAAACGAGCATTGACGCTAAGCCCGTCAAGATCGTATTAAAACCAGCTGCATGCAGAAGGACTCCACATGCAAGACCGATTGGAATGTAACTTAGGCAAAGCGGAAGTGCTACTTTGAG
Organism: Ligilactobacillus aviarius; assembly: GCF_001654615.1. Classification (GTDB taxonomy): domain Bacteria; phylum Bacillota; class Bacilli; order Lactobacillales; family Lactobacillaceae; genus Ligilactobacillus; species Ligilactobacillus aviarius_B. Next base: position 41,401 of record NZ_LWUD01000014.1, on the reverse strand, counting down.
TACTTCCAACCAGCGTGGTTGTTCTTTAGTCACAACATACCTCCATTTATAAAAAAGTACCTATATTTTGAGTATAACATACTTCGAACAATATCCGCACTTAATAACTCATGACTAAAAGAGGTTGGTTACCCACCGCCATGCAATCTCAAAGATATTCGCCTTTTTAATGGCGGCCGTTGTTTGGGCATTAACCGCGCACTTCGTTCCGTTTACAGTTTCAAGGTTTTGCCCATCAACCGTAAACTTCATCGTCCCAACCGTTTCATGGTTCGATAATGGAGCGGCAAGCGCATTGCCTTTCTTGTTAAGCAGACTCTTCTTCACGTTAACCTTGACTGCGACATTGTTAGCTTTCGTCCCCTTCTTTAACCAGAGACCTTCAGCCGATGCATTCGCAACTTTCACATTGACCTGTTTTCCATGATATACAGGTAAAGCGGCTGTCTTTTGGCCCTTCTTCAAGGTTACGTAATTGTATGTATGATAAATGTACGACATTAGTTTTTGAGTCTGAACAAACCGGGCCGGGTCAGAGTCGTTTTTGTGTGATGCGCCTAAAACAACCGTAATGATCCGGTGACCGTCTTTATTCGTTGTTCCAACGAAGCAAGCTCCCGCAGCATCGGATGTCCCGGTCTTAAGCCCATCAACTGGTAGTAAGGTGTATGAACATTGACCGCCTGGAAGCATCCAGTTCCAGTTCTTCATTTGGACTTGCTGATTACCAGTATTAAAGTTCATTTCCTTCACACTTGAAGTCTTGACGATTTCTGGATATTCTTGCAAAAGTTTCATTGAAATCAAGGCCATATCCTTGGCTGAAAACTTATTTTCGGCATTCGGTGAAACTCCCGGATAAGCATCGCTCTTCATTAATTTATTCGTTAATCCGTTGCAGGTATAGATTTGCGCGTCATTGATTCCAAGTTTCTTGGCTTCCTGCCGCATCATGTTAACAAATTTCTTTTGGCTTCCGGCAACTGCTTGAGCAAGCGCCATCGCTGCTCCGTTAGCTGAATAAATCAAGGTTGCCTGGTAAAGAGCTTTTACCGAATACTGTTTGCCCTGTTCAAGCGGAACATTGCTCAAAGAAGTATCCTGACTGACAGCGCAGACATTATTCGATGGCTTAACCATTTGATTCCATGAAAGTTTTCCATCTTGAATGGCTTGGATAACGATGTACAGTGTCAATAACTTCGACAATGAAGCAACTGGAACTGATCGGTCAGCGTTTTGCTGGTACAAAATCTGCCCCGTTTTTTCATCGATTGCAATCGCTGATTTAACGTCCAAATGCAAGCCCTGCGTCTGCTGAGCAGTCTTGGTCTTTGATGAAGCAGTTGCTGCTGAACTCGCCGTCGCCGAAGAGCTTGCAGCTTGAACCGCCGCTGCTCCGCCCGCAGCAAACACCGTTACTGCCGTTACTAATCCAATTAAAACTTTCTGTATTTTCTTCATTAAATGCATTTTCTAATCTCCAATACTAGTCAAGTTCTTCAACTTTTTCCTCTTTTGTCGGTTGTTCAACCGGGAAGCGCATGACAAAAGTTGTCAGGTGATTATTCGATTCAACCTTGATCGTTCCATGATGCAATTCAACAATGCGCTGGGTAATCGCTAATCCTAATCCAGTTCCACCGGTCTTTTGATTACGCGATTTTTCAACCCGGTAAAAGCGTTCGAAAACTTGCGGCAATGAATCATGCGGAATCGGCTCGCCATCATTTGAAACTTGAACCTCAATTTCATCATCATTCATTCGCCGGGCTGAAAGGTAAATATTTTTGCCACCTTTACCGTACTTCAACGCATTCGTGATCAAATTATTAAAAATCCGGGCAAACTTTTCCGGATCAGCTTCAAGCTTCAAATCCCCGTCAGGCATTTTAGTTGAAATTGCCATTCCTTTTTCTTTAGCTTCCAGCTCAAAACTTGCTTCGAGCTGTTCAAAAAGCGACATCAAAGAAACCGTCATTAAATTCAACGGCGTATCTGCCTGACGGACCTTTGTATATTCAAATAAATCATTGACCAGCGACTTCATTTGGTTTGATTTGACAAATGCAATGTGGGCAAACTTGATCAAATCTTCTTCTGACTGATATTGTTTATTCTCAATCAGTCCTAAATATCCAATAATTGAAGTCAATGGCGTTCGAATATCATGACTGACATTCGTGATCAGCTCATCCTTTGATTTCTCAATTCGCCGTTCCTCTTTCATTGACTCAACGGTGCTATCAACCAAAGCATTAATACTTTCAACTACCCGCTGCATTGATCCGTTGAGGACAAATGGAATCCGGTGGTCAAAATGACCTGACGCAATGTAATGTAATTCAGAAATCACGTGATAAAGCTGAATTTGACGATATTGGTGGACGATCCGCCAATACAGAATAAAACTGTCAAAAACAGTTGCAATGAACACAAAAAGCAATCCCCAGTTACCGAATTTAACGGTATTCGGTCCCAATGTAAGCGACATTTTAATATCAAAAATTCCGCTCGTGATTCCGGGAATATGCCGTGTCCACTCATTCAGTAAAATATAAATTGCGAAATCGGCTGCTAACAACAAAACAAGGGTAAACAGGATCTCCAAAAGGAGTTCGCGTTTTTCCTTGGAGGTCATCTTCAACTTCATTGTTGTTCGCCTTCTTCGCGCTCCCTATTTCTAACGTGTTTCAATTTTATAACCTACACCCCATACTGTTTGAATAACTTTCTCACCGTTTGTTGCTTCTTCGATCTTATCGCGCAAGTGACTCACGTGAACCATAACCGTTTTTGCTGAAACAACTGATTCTTGTTGCCATACCCGTTCAAAAATCTCGTCAGCTGAAAAGACGCGGTTCGGATGACTTGCAAGCAAGTACAAAATTCCAAATTCAAGTGCTGTTAATTGAATTGGTTTGCCGGTTGAAGTCATCACTTCATGTGAATCCTTTTTGATAATAAGCGGCCCAATTTCAATTTGGTCTGGTTCTTCGTTGCGAACATCATGTTGTGACCGCCGGAGCAACGACTTGACCCGTGCCATTACTTCCAATGGGTTAAATGGCTTCGTGACATAATCATCAGCCCCTTGGATCAATCCTTGGATCTTATCAAGATCGTCGGTTTTGGCTGAAAGGATCAAGACCGGAATTTGTGAATCTTTCCGGACTTCGCGTAAAACAGCTAAGCCGTCCATTTGCGGCATCATGATATCCAAAATCATCAATCCAATATCGGGGTTTGTATTGAGCTTTGTGATTGCTTCTTTGCCGTTGTAAGCTTTTTCTACATCGTACCCCTCATTTGTAATGTAAATGCTCATCAATTCGACAATATCCTTATCATCATCAACAACTAAGATCTTCATATAGCATCTTTCTCCTATTCTGTAGTATCCAATCATCCATTTCTAGATGGCATGACTGTCAAATAACCTAGTCTACTCTATTCATTTTAACAAAAAATTTAACTAAACGAAAAATTAATATCGAATTTCATTAAATATTCTTATTTTTCTTTAAATTTATATTTTCCAAAATTTCAAAATTATCATAAAATAGAGGTATAAAACTTTGAAGGAGGATCACTTGATGTTAGTCAAAGACTTTATCGATAACACGTTAACATCAGACAATTTTAATAAAATGGTTGTCAACTTGATCGGCCACTTTGGAACAATGGTCCGTGAGATCGAACACAACCGTCCAGAATTCAGCCAAATCATGGAACGGAAATTACTTTGGACAGATGACAACGCCCTTTTAGGTGCCAAGGACTTCCCTGCAAAATACAACGCTGAATATGGAATGTACTTCTCAACCGAAGCTTACGAAGACAATCCAACATTTCTTGCATTCAAAGAAAAGTTGAGCCAATTCCAAGAAGCAGTCAAGGCATTACCTGCTGAAATCAGCAAAGAAGATGAAGGGTTGATCGAAACTTCAACGTTGCGGAACCTTTTCCCAGTTGAAAAAGAAGATGGCAAAGTTCAAATGCCACGCATCTACGTCTCAAAGGACGGAAATGTTCAAATCTTAACGGAAGAAAATTACGGTTTCAACGGTAAACGCGACCTTGATTTTTACGACATGTTCAACACTGGCGTATACTCATTTGAAGAAGTTGCTTACTATGAATTGAATAAGGAAGACGGCAATTCACTTGAAACAGCTGATTTGAGAGACTGTGATTGTGATACGATCCTGGGTCACTTATTAGTCTTCATGGTTCGTTACGGTTACACCGCAGCTGACTTTGAAAACTTTGTTGAAAACTTCGATATCATCGGCTAATTGATCAATTAAACTACGTTAAAAAGACGCGGAAAATTTCCACGTCTTTTTTATTTCACAAGCCAAACCTGATCATTAATAAAATCAAACGGGCGATGATGCTGATTAAGCTGATCGATCAGCTGCAACCGTGCATTTTGCCAAAACTTTGCCGAATTGGTTGCGCCATTGCGTTCACCAATCACGATCAAGTTCCCTTGAAAGTGATTTTGGCGCAAAAATTGCAAAACTTGCCAATCAACATCCCCACTATCCGGCGCCCAGGCCATAATGATATTATCCACATGTGAATAATATTTTCGAACCGCGGTAACCGCATCCAATTTTTCCACTGCCGTCCACGGACATGGTCGCTCATTATCTTGGCCTTGCCAATCAAGGTTATCCGTTGCAATTGTATTTTTCAAGTTCGCACTAATTACCGCATTGCCCGCCATGATCTCCAAATTACATGAATTGGGACCGCAAAAAGCTTGCAGATCATTGATCCAAAGCTGATTGCAAACATGCCAAATTCCAAAATTTTCAATCAGTACCTGTCTTAAATTTTCAAATTGCGGGGAAACATCCATTAGTTGCGGATATCCAATCAAATTGTCAAAAATCAGATCCGTTGAAAGTTCCAATTCTGTTAATTCAACATTTGGTAATTGCCGCTGTTGATAAGCGCTGATCGTTGCTAAAATCTGATCACATTTTTCCACAACCGGCGTTAATTTAAGAAAATTTTGCCGAATTGCTTGAATTTGTTTCACATAATTATCAAGCTCCATTGTGATTTCACCTGCCATTATCCGGTATAATTAAATTATATCAAAGAAATGAAGTGAATCTTATGCAGTTACCCACAGTTAATCCCCATAAACAACATTGGACAGTTCATGATGTGATTTTGCTTTCCCTGATCGCGATCTTCTTTGGATTGATCTATCAGGGATGGAATTACGTTTATTACTTACTTGCGGCAACACCATTAAAACCGTATGCTAACGATTTGACCCTTGGTGTTTGGTTAATGGCCGGCCCGGTTTCTGCCCTATTATTAAAAAAACGCAATGCTTGTCTGATTGGCGAGTTGCTAGCTGCGATTTTAGAAATGTTTATTTTCTCAAGTTGGGGCGTTGCGACGATCATTTCGGGATTAATTCAAGGACTGGGCTCAGAATGCGGATTTGCCCTTACCGGATATCGTCATTTTGACCGCTTCGGCTTATTTTTATCCACAATTACGGCGACCCTGATCACTTTCGGGTGGGATCTTTTTCAAAGCGGTTATCTGCACTATCCCCTGCACATGTTGATCATCTTATTGTTTCTGCGCTTCATTTCAATCGGAACTTTTGCCGGATTCATGGTCGCGGCAATTCAGAAACTACTTATTAAAACAAAGGTGGTGACTGCATAATGGATCTTGAAATTCAAAACATGACCTTTGCCTATCCCCAACAACCGTCATTGCTGGAAAATGTTACTTATCATTTTCCAACTCGCGGATTAACGGTCATTGGCGGACAAAATGGCAGCGGAAAATCAACCCTTCTGCAATTGCTAGCAGGGATTCTTTCACCATCATTCGGGAAAGTTCAACTGAATCAGCAAGATGCAGCCTTAATTGTTCCCGCGGCCCGGATTCAGCATCTGGCATACCTTCCGCAAAATACCCGCCACTTTTTTACGTTTAAAACCGGGCGGGAACAGCTGACCTTTATGCTTGAAAATCTTCAAACGCCAAGGGACCAAATTCCAGAAATTATCCATCAAATCATCAGTGAAAATTCATTGGAGGCCCTTATTGACCAGCCGGTAACAACGCTTTCCGGTGGCGAATTGCAGCAGATGGCGCTTGCGATGATCTTCAGTCTTGATCCTGAATATCTGCTTTTGGATGAACCGTTTGCGAACCTGGACCGCGACCACCAACTTTGGCTTATCCACATGTTAAAAAATAAAAAAAATAACACTGCAATCATTGTGACGGATCATCAATTACAATATTATCAAGATTTAGCTGATAACTGGCTCACTGTTACCGCACAAAAATTACAACCGTTCCGCCCCGAATTTCAAAATTCGCGGGCTGTTTCACGTGTAACCGCAACCTTGCCGGCTTCAACACCGTCCCGAATTCAGTGGCACAAATTAACGTTTAGTCAGTCCGGGCGGCCACTCGTTACCGAAAGTACCTTTAAGTTACCTCAGGGAATGGTTGGATTGTTAGCTGGCAAAAACGGAAGCGGCAAGTCGACCCTTTTGAATGTGCTTACCAAACAACACCCGTATTCCGGTCAAATCACCTATGATCAGCAAAATGAACAACGGGCCAACGTCCGGAAATGGATCCGGCAAATTACCCTCGGTTTCCAAAATAGCGAAGATCAATTTATCAAAGCAACGGTGCGCAAAGAACTGCAAAGTGCACAACAGGCTTCGCATCACCCGGACTTTTGGACAGATTCGCAAATTAGCTCATGGATTCAAAGACTTAACTTGCAAGATATCCTTAATGAAAGTCCATATTTTATTTCCGGCGGCCAGCAAAAGAAAGTCCAGCTTCTGACCTTAGCGATCATCAGCAGTCCCGTAATTTTGCTTGACGAGATCTTAACCGGCCTTGACCGCGCCTCCGTTGCGCTTGCATGGAAACTAATCGAAACGCTTAAGCAACTTGGATGTGGAATCTTGATCATCGATCATCAATTTCAATCGCTCACCCATTATGACTATGTTCTTGAAATTCATAACTTGCAGCTTCAACCTTTACCGAAAGGAGAGTCATTAAATGAAATCAACCGCTAACCCCCGTCTTAATCCGACGATTGCCGTTTTATTAATGCTGGTTCTCGGACTAATTTTGACGTTTGCTTCGAAAATTTGGTTAAACGTTGTTATCTTCATTGGATGTTTACTATATCTTGCGGTTTGTCGGGTTTCTTTTAAAAAAATCGGGATCGCCTTTTTGATCGCGTTTCCGTTTGCCCTTGGAAGCTGGTTATCATTTGTTTCATTTAGTCATTCATATCCAAGTGCCTGGCTGTATGCGACCCGGATCTATACTTATTTCTCATTGGGCGCCCTCGTTACCCTTTGTTATTCTTTGAAAACAGTCCTTTTAAGTCTGCATCAGCATTTTCACCTTTCAAACACATTTGTTTACGGGATTCTCGCTGCAGTCGGCATGGTTCAGAATGTAAAGACTCAAATCAAAAAAATTCGGATTGCCGCCAATATGCATAACCAAACGCTGAATTGGTGGAATCCGATGCTTTACTTAAAAATTATTGTTAGTTGTTTAAATTGGTCAGATAACCTTGCCGTTGCAATGACCCTTCAAGGATTTTCCAACGATTATCCCCGCACCGAAACTTATCACGATTCGATTTCAATTTTTCAGTGGGGCCTCTTAATTCTTTTAGTCTTGATTTGCGGCGGACTGGCGTTTTTTTAATACCTGATCGATCAAGTGCCAGTCCTTTTCAATTTCAGGGGCTAATTTTCGGTTATAAAAAACTGCTGCGGGATGGAATGTTGAAATCACCGTATATTCCCGATCAGATAAAATATAGCCGTCTCCCGTTGCATTTAACTGCTGGATTGGCTGGCGGAATACTTGACCGTGATGGGTCCCAACGTTGAATTTAGGCCCTAAAATGCGCTGCAAACTCGTATTGCCAACCGTCACAATGACTTCCGGATCAACCTGATTTAATTCCCAGTCAAAAAGTGGGGCATAGGCTAACACTTCTTTTTTCGTTGGTGTCCGGTTCGGCGTTTTTGTTTCAATTTCACCAGTCTTTTTATTCTTAACTTTTTTAACTGAGTACGGGCGACTACGAACAACACTTGTAATGTAAACATCATCCCGCGTCAGTCCGGTAATCGCTAATGACTTCATCAATTCCTGCCCGGACTGTCCAGAAAACGGAATATGGGCCGTAATTTCCTTTCTTCCGGGAGCTTCACCAACGATCATCAACGGCGGATTGATTTTTCCCTGACCGGATAAAAAGCCTTCAAGCCGATAACCAGCTGCCCGTTGCTTTACCCGTGCTACTAATTCTTCAGGATATTTCATTTTAACCTCTTAAAACACAAAAAGCCTGTCAGGCGACAATCACCCAACAGACTTAATTGTCTAACTTTCAATTAGATTATTTTTCACGAACTGAGTCAAGAACTTCTTTAAGTTCTGAAGCTGACTTGTGTAAGCCGGCCATTTCTTCGTCTGTGATGTGCATTTCAACAATGCGTTCTACACCGTTTTCGCCAACGATTGCTGGGATACCTGTGTAGATGTCCTTCAAACCGTATTCACCGTTGAAGTATGCTGATGTTGTCAAGATTGCGTGTTCGTTTTCTAAGATTGCACGAACAAGACGAGCTGTACTCAAACCGATACCCCAGTTTGTGATCTTCTTACGATCAATGATGTAGTAAGCAGCGTCACGAACTGTCTTACGGATGTCTTCAAGTTCATCCTTCTTGATAACACCTTCGTCGCCGTCTTCGATCCAGTCCATTAATGGCTTGCCACCGATTGTAGCCTGTGACCATAATGGTTGTTCTGAGTCACCGTGTTCACCAACGATGTATGCTGAGATGTCGTGTGCGTCAACACCTGTCTTGTTTGATAATTGCATCCGTAAACGAGTTGAGTCAAGTGATGTACCTGTACCGATAACACGGTTTTGTGGTAAGCCTGATTCATCCCATGCAACATATGTCAATACATCAACAGGGTTTGAAACGATAACTAAGTTGCCATCGAAACCTGAACCCATAACTTCCTTAACGATTGAACGCATGATCTTTGCGTTTGTACCAACTAATTCCAAACGTGATTGGCCTGGTTTTTGGTTGATACCAGCTGTAATGATAACCATTTGGGCATCTTTACAATCTGAGTAGTCACCATGGTAAACTTTGCAGTTTTCTGGTGCGTATGTAACACCGTCCATTAAGTCACGAGCTTCACCGTCAGCCTTGTCACCGGCAACGTCGATTAATACCATTTCATCAACGAGACCTTGGTTTAAGATTGAGTATGCACAACCCATACCTACACCGCCGACACCGACGATAGCAATTTTTCTTGATGTTCTTGTGTTAGCCATCTATATCACCTCATAAATTATTTAAGGAAAATCCTTAGAAAAAGTTTTAATTGCTTAAAACTTTCAACGACTATTATTTTACCAAATCAGATAAATAAATGAAAACATTTACGCCCAAATTTTGATAGAATTATTTTATTTTATTCTTTAATAATAATTAAAAAACTTATGGAACTCCTTATAAAAAAAGAAAAATCCGCATGAAACCAGATTTCTCATAAGATTATTTACTTTTGGTACGGACTATCTTTAAGAGCATTTGCGTAATAAATAATTTCTTGAAATACAATTTGGATAATCTCAACGTTGTATTCAATCTTTCTTACATCACATGATCCTTGATGTAACTCAAAAAACGAATGATCGAATCGAGCTCATCACTGGTAAAATCAGTCGAAATTTTTTCCTGAAGCTGGCGGTAAAGTTCTTGGTGCATTTCAGCATGTAAGTTGGCAATCTTTTGGCCTTCGGGGGTCAGTTGATAGTAAATGTTCTTCTTATTGTCTTCATGCCGCACAGCAACAATCAATTTTTCATCCTGCATTTTGCGAGCCGCCCGGGTAATTCCGCCACGGGTAACTCCCAGCTCTTGAGCAATTTTAATTCCGGTAAGCTCTTGATGCTGGCTTAACGTATCCAAAATATGATATGCCACAACTGAAAGTTTCGGAACCTTCTTCTTTAGTTCCGGATCCTTAACGTGCTCAAGCATCCATTCTTGGGCAACCGTTAATTCACTGTTATGTGCATTTTGAATTTGGAAAATTAAAATTGTAATTTGATTGATTTTATTATTCATTGATTAAAACTTCTCCGCGATTTTTGCAGCATCCTGCATTGCTTTTTCTTTAATTGTATCACGCCGATCACGAAACTGATCAACCCCTTCAATATAAAGATCAGTAAAGTCGTCCACGCCAAACAATTTCAACGCTAATTTAAGATAGGTCCCACCAAAATCAAATTTTTCAAGTGGCGTTCCATGATAAACACTTCCGGCTGTTTGAATGTGGAGTGCCTTCTTATTTTCAAGCAGACCAACCGGGCCCTTTTCCGTATATTTAAACGTCTTTCGTGGAACCGCAATAATGTCCACATACTGTTTCATTTCTGCCGGCAAAAAGAAGTTATACATTGGGTTGACAAACACATACTTATCAGCTTCTAAAAACTCGTTTAACCATTGATTATGCGCCGCAATTACCTGCTGTTCTTCATCAGATAATGGTTGCCCATTCCGTTGGTGCTTCCATGCTTCCATTGTTGTGTCATTTAACGGCGGGACTTTTTCGGCATATAAATCATGCGTAATGATCTCATCATCGGGATGAAGTTCCCGGTACTTCTTAATGAAATAGTCAGCGACACTGATTGAAATACTATCCTCAGCATGCGGATGCGCCTTGATTACCAATACTTTTGTCATTTAATTACCTCCCAAATTAATTTCCCAAAGTATTATCTAATTATTTTTGTTGCTTGTCAACATTAATGTTGATTAGCAACAAAAAAGAGGCTGTGACATCCGTCGCAACCTCTGCATAATCGGGTTCCAAAACAAACGAGCTGAGTGGAAGTTCGAAAACCTCCGAATCTATGCTCCGCGATCCGTTCGCTTTTCTGCTTCCACCACGCTCGTTTTTTACGTTTTGTCACACCTTCTTCTTTAAGCCTGATACCGTGACTTTCCATCCAAGTATGTTTCACTTAAAGTCATATCCGAATTCAGAATCAAGAAGTCCGCATCGGCACCTGGAACAATTGAGCCAACCTTATTTTCCATGTGCATGCTCTTGGCAGGAACTAATGAGCCCATCCGAACAGCTTCTTCTGGCGTTGCAATGTTCCAGTCAACAACGTTTTTCAAGGCATCCTTTAACAGAAGAATGCTTCCGGCAAGGTTATTGCCAACCTTTAACCGTGCCATATCGTCTTTAACGTAAACTTCAAGTTCACCAAGCATGTAGTCGCCATCAGGCATTAAGCCGGCCCGCATGCAATCGGTAACCAACGCAACGTTGTCCGGCGTCTTTTGATCGATCAATACCCGAACAGCAGCCGGTGCATTGTGATGTCCGTCACAGATGATTTCGCATGTTGTATCATCCATCGTGTAAGCAGCGCCGACCATTCCAGGGTCACGGTGACCGAATTCGTTCATTCCGTTGTATGTGTGCGTAAACATTGATGCGCCAGCTTCAATGCACCGCTTAGCTTGTTCATAGGTTGCTGAACTGTGACCGATTGAAACCACAACGCCTTCTTCAACCGCTTGACGGGTAAATTCTGCAGCCCCTTTCCGTTCAGGCGCAATTGAGATCTTGTTCAATAAGCCATGCGCAGATTCTTGCCATTTGTGGAATTCATCAATATCTGGGTCGCGTAAATACTTCGGGTCTTGAGCACCTTTATGTTCTTCCGTGAAGTATGGACCTTCAAAATGAATACCGCGGATCTTGGCCCCGGTTTCTTGTCCTTGATGATCACCAATTGCTTTACATACGTTGTTCAACTGGTCAAATGAGGCTGTAACCGTTGTTGGTAACCATGAAGTAACCCCGGCTTTTAACAACCCTTCTGACATTTCATTGATTGCATCCCAGTCGCCATCCGTAACATCATGGCCAAGAAGACCATGAATATGAGTATCAAACAATCCTGGGGCAACCCACTTGTCGCCGTATTCAACGATTTTGCCAGCTGGCTTTGCTGATTCTGGATAATATGAACCAAACTTGCCGTCATCGGTAATTTCCAAGTAGCCGTTTGTTTCAGTTGTATTCTTTAAAAAGAATTTTGCTGCATGAATGTAATATGCCATAATATTCTTCCTCGTTTTCTAAATTAGTTTCGCCAAAATTGGAATAGACCATTTGTTACAACCACTATTCTTTCACATTTTGTTATCGCTTGCAAGTGTTTTAATCAACTTTCGTACAAAATCGCGTTTTCATTTACAAAGTTTTTGAAATACGGCAATGTAAAACTTAATTGTCCGTGAGCTGCTGCCGCAATGAGCTGATCATCAAGCAATCTTTTACGGTATACCGAGATATAATTTTTATCTTTATTCAAGGCTTTTCCCAAATAGGCAACCGGAACAATGTCATCTCTATACGCTGCCATCTTCTTTACAAATTCACGATCGACTGGCGACAGTTCAAGATATAACTTGGTATATACATTCCGGAAAAGTTGTTGTTGATATTCGCTAATCACTGAACTTAAAACATCCATCCCAACCACTTTTTGATTTGTTTCCCAAATCAAATATCCCATTAATTGGAAAGAATAGGCATAGCCCCGGGTCAATTTTGTCATTTCATTTAAAGCCGCCGTTTCAATTCGACGTCCTGCCTTTTCAAACGCATCAAGATAAGCATATTTAACCGATGCAAGGTCTAGCGGTTTCAACGTGATGCGCGCACTGCGAAGCAAAAAAGTAAGCACATCGTCATTTTGAAGTTCCGAAATTTTTCCTGGCAATCCGGTCATCATTAATGCAACATGATATCCTTCACGAATCAAAATTTGATAAATTGAAATGAATTCGCGAATCTCAGGGGTTGAACTGACTTCGTCAATCGTAACCAACAGTGAAATGCCATTTTCTTTTAATTTTTGAAGAATTGATTCCAATAAAATCTGATAATTATGTGACACTTGAACATTCTGGTGAACCTCAAGCTGGAGTCCTAAAGCAGAGAATTTTACATTTTCAATTCGGCTCAGTGCTTTTTTTAGAGTTGAGGTTGCTTTTTTATAAATTGAATCGATCAACGTCGGAATTAATTTACTTCCAAGCGCTAAATTAACAACGATCCAATTTTCTTTTTGCTGCATTAAGTTACTGATATCAGTTAAAAATGATGTTTTTCCACTTCCGCGAAGCCCATATACCAATGAAGTTTGATAAGGGCTATTAACATTTTCTAACCCATCTGTTACTTTTTTCACTAATGATTTGCGATCCAAAAACAATTCTGGAACTTTTCCAAAACTTGGATTAAATGGATTCATCGCTTTCACCTCTTTTATACTCCTTTATACTTTTGATTTTATTTTATACTTCTTTATACTTTTAAGCAAAAAAGAAGATGGGCCTAAAAGGTCACGCCTTCTCCTAAAACAATTGGTCTAATGTCACTAAAACCCCATCATCTTCATTTGATGGACAAATATTTTGGGCAACCTGCTTAACTTCAGCCGGTGCATTCGCCATTGCATAACTATGGTTGCAATACCGCAGCATTTCGATGTCATTTCCGCCATCTCCGAAAGCAGCACACTGCGCTGGGGTAATGTCCCATCTTTGAACCAGGTGTTTTAATGCTGCCGCCTTATGATTACCGGGAACAATTAAATCGATTGCTCCAAAGCCGCTTGAAGTTGGTTCAATTTTTCCCGCAAATTCACGGCGGAACAATTCCAAATAATGATCAGTTTCTTTTTCCGGCACATTGATCGCAAATTTTAAAATTTGATCGTCAACGTCGTTAAAGTCGGCGACCCACTTTAAATGGTGATAATAAAAATTGGTTTGATCAAAAAAGGCTTGATCAACCTGTCCGCGTTCACAGTATGCATTTGCTGCCCCGCACATCACCCATTCAATTTCCGGATGATGGTGCGCAAACAAAATCATCTCATCAACAACATCGGTTGCCATTTCATTGATTGTTATGATTTTCCCATGACTTTCAATCATTGCCCCATTTTCTGAAATAAAGTTGATTTGGTCTGCACAGTCAGCAAATAAATCGCGAATGGTAAAATACTGGCTACCGCTTGCAACCACAAACTCGCATCCAGCAGCGTTCATCCGTGTTAAAATTCGTTTAAATCGTTCTACATCATAAGTGTGATCAGCGTGAGTAAACGTTCCGTCAATATCGGTTGCAACAAGCTTAATATCATTTTGCATTTCAAAATTCTCCTCGTAAAAGATTGAATCTCCTTCTCCGACACATTAAATAAACCAAAAAAAGAACCCAAAGGCAAGTTCCTTTGAGTTCTCCTTTATTGACCATTAAATTATGCGTTTGCTTTTTCAAATGTTTCTTCAAACAAATCATAGCTGAAATCAGCAGTTGTTGGCACAACCTTATCAGCTTTTGCTAATTCGTTTGCGTCGCCCACTGCAACGGCAACCATGCCAGCGTCTTTGATGGCTTGAACCCCAGCAACCGCATCTTCAACCCCGACGCATTCGCTTGGTTTCAAGTCAACAGCAGCTGCACCAGCTAAGAAAATATCTGGAGCTGGTTTGCCATGTGCAACCTTTGCAGGGTCAGCAATGGCATCAAATTCGTCAAATAATCCGAGTTTCTTTAAAATTGCCGGCGCATTCTTTGAAGCTGATGCAAGTGACATCTTAACGTTGTGGGCCTTTAATTGAGCAATCAATTCAGTGATTCCCGGTAAAATGTCATCTTTTGATAAGCCTTCGATCGCTTCCAAGTAGTAGCCGTTTTTCTTGGCAGCTAATTCTTGAATATCATCGTCTGAATATTGGTCAAGCTTGTTACCATATTCCAAAATCTTCTTTAATGAATCGATCCGGCTAACACCCTTTAATTCAGTTTCAAATGAAGCTGGTAATTCGATGTCCAAGTTTTCCTTTGCTAATTTACTCCATGCAGCAAAGTGATACTTTGCTGTGTCAGTAATAACCCCATCTAAGTCAAATACTGCACCTTGCATTTGCATAAAAATCTGCCCTCTTTCTTCTTTTGATGAATGAGACTCTGGAAACTCCAGAGCCTCATTGTTTTTAACGTTTAACCGTTATTATTTAACTTCAATTTCTTCGCCGTTTAACTTAACTGTTAATGGTTCACCCTTGATTAACTTGATTTCAGTATTGTCCTTGGCAACCTTAACTTCTAATAAGCGGCCACGGAATGTTAAGCGGAAGTTGTATCCGTTCCAAGCCTTTGGTACAAATGGCTTAAATTGCAATTCGCCGTCGTTGACCCGCATGCCTGCAAATCCTTCAACGATTGCTAACCAACCACCTGACATGGCTGTGATGTGCAAGCCGTCAACGGTATCGTTGTTGTAGTTATCCAAGTCAAGCCGGGCTGTCCGTTCATACAATTCAACTGATTTTTCTTCGTACTTCAAATCAGCAGCCATGATTGCATAAATTGAAGCTGACAAGCTTGATTCGTGAACTGTCAATGGTTCATAGAAGTCGAAGTTACGCTTCTTTTGTTCTTCTGTGAAGTCATCCATGAAGTACCACATTGCTTGTAAGACATCAGCTTGCTTTACGTATGGTGAACGTAAAATCTTATCCCATGACCAGTGTTGGTTGATTGGTAATTCATCAGCTGGAATCTTGTTGATTGGGTTGTTGTTTTCATCCAATGTGATGTCCTTGTCTAAGAAGCCATCGTGTTGAACAAAGATTCCAAGTTCCTTGTCTTCTGGTAAGTACATTTTATCAGCGATTTCTTGCCATTTTGAAACTTCTTCATCTGTAATGCCAAGTTTCTTAGCTTGTTCATCAGAGATTTCCTTGGCAATTTGAGCAGTGTAGTCAAGTTCCCACTTAGCAGTTACGTTGGTATACCAGTTGTTGTCAACGTTGTTTTCGTATTCGTCGGCACCTGTTACCCCGTGAATCATGTATTGACCGTTCCGTTCTGAATAGTGAACCCGGTCTGCCCAGAACCGTGCAATTTCAACTAAGACTTCGCTACCTTCGTTCAAAACATAGCTCTTGTCACCAGTTGTCTTTGTGTAGTTGTAAATTGCGTAAGCAATATCACTGTTCCGGTGAATTTCTTCAAAGGTGATTTCCCATTCGTTGTGGCATTCGATTCCGTTGAATGTAACCATTGGATATAAAGCACCCTTCAAACCTTGTTGTTGGGCATTGTGGTGGGCACCATCTAATTGGTTGTAACGGTATAAGAGTAAGTTGCGGGCAACTTCTGGGTCTGATGTTCCTAAGTAAACTGGCAAGCAGAATGCTTCTGTATCCCAGTATGTAGCACCACCGTACTTTTCACCAGTGAATCCTTTCGGACCAATGTTCAAGCGGGCATCGTTTCCATAGTATGTTGAGAATAATTGGAATAAGTTGAATCGAATTCCTTGTTGAGCAGCTTCATCACCATCAATTGTGATGTCTGATTTTTCCCAACGTTCTGCCCATGCATTTGCTTGTGCATCTGCTAATTGGTCGTATGTTTGTTCGCCGGCCTTGTTCATCAAGTCGTTGGTTGCTTTATCCAAAGCATCAACCGTATCATAATCCCGTGAAGTTGTTACGATTACGCGCTTTTCAAATGAGACTGTTTGGTCAGGTTGGATTGAGCCTTCAAAATTATTAGCAACATATTTTTCTTCATTTTCTGATTGAACTGCCTTCAAGTCTGTTTCGTGACTCATTGCCATTTCAACAGTAAAACGAGGTGTGCCGAAGTTATTTTCAGCAGTCTTTCCAACTAAGCGGCCTGACTTGTCAGCAACTGACTTGTCGATTACGCCCCAGAATTGTTCACCGTAGTTTGAATCTTCGTTATAAACATCAGCGTTGATCAATGATTGAACTTCAATCTTAACTGGTTCGTCGCTTAAGTTTGTGAATGTCAACTTGTTAGCATACAATTCCTTGAATGCGATGCTGACAAACCGTTCAGATGTCACTTTGATCTTGTGACCATCTTTTTCAACGATGAATGAACGGTCTAAGACGCCGCGCTTCATGTCTAAGCAAAGTTCAAAGTCTGAGAATGAATCCTTTGCCAAATCAATTGATTCACCGTTGATCTTGATGTCAACACTGATATAATCGATGGCATTCGGAACTTTACCGAAGTATTCCGGATAACCGTTCTTCCACCAACCAACACGGGTCTTGTCAGGATACCATACACCGCCAAGATAAATTCCTTGGTGGGTGTCGCCAGAATAGTTTTCTTCAAACATTCCACGCATTCCCATGTATTCGTTCCCGATACTTGTCATACTTTCTTGAAGACGCTTATCTTCAGGATTAAATTCATGTGTTACGATCTTCCAAGGATCGATTTCAAAGATTCTTTTCATCTGTGTCACCTCTTATTATTTTTTAGTAACCTTCAACTTGATAGGCAATTTTGATTTGTTTATGTTCGCCGGCCGCTAACCGCACATTGCCGAATTCATCGTGATGCAATGCATCCGGTAACGTTTGAACTTCAGTTGCCAGCGAGTCAAAAATACCCTGACGATCATTTTCGCCGTTTTGCGGATCAGCAGTGAAAATCACTAATCCGTTCCGGTTGCTGAAGACTTTGATTTTAACTTTTTGATCTTTTTTATTAATTTCAACAACGGGACTCGTCATTGACGGTTCAACCGCATAGCCATTATCGAATCCCTTTTGATTTTCTTCTTTCCGCAATGTTTCAACGGCTTCTGCCAAATCACGCGGTTTTGAAAAATCAAACGCTGTTCCTTTATTCGCTAACAGTTTTCCGGTTGGAATCTTTTCCGCATTAACTTCTTGGCGTTGATCGCCGTTGATTTGAACATCAACGTTCTTCAAGCCTTGCGGAAGCATCCAGTAAATATGAATCGTTGGATCATAGACCGTTGCACTTTGAGCGGTGATGTCATAAGTAACATCCAACCGGTCATTGTCGTGCAAGGTGTAATTGATCATCAGCGTTAAGCTTCCCGGGAACCCGTCAACCGTTGGATCCAAATTCAAACTCAATGTCACTTCATTGGCTGAAACTTGATACCCATCAAAGACTTGCGTGCTTACGCCCCGGTCACCGCCGTGAAGACTGTTATGGTTTTCATTTGCGGGGACCTGAACTTCGCGCCCATTAAGTTCGAAGCGCGCATCCTTGATCCGGCCTGCAATCCGCCCAATTTGTTTGCAGATTTGATATGGATTATCCGCATATTCTTGAGCACTGTCAAAATTAACAACTAAGTTTTCACGTTGACCATTGTGCATGATCGAATATTCTTGAATGATTCCGCCAAGTGACAAAATCGTTACCCGCGTATCATTCGCATTCGTTAACGTGAAACGTTCAATTTCTTTCCCCTGATACATCTCTTTTTTCATCTTTTCACCTGCTTAATTACTCTTCTTCAATTGGAGTATGTGGTTCTTCAGGTGCTTCAGCACTTGTTTCTTTAATTGCAAATACTGCAACGGCACCTAAAAGCATTACGATTCCTGACAAAAGGAACATGTTGGTTTGCTTTCCGCCAAGCAATGGGAAAATGACGAAGCTGGCAAGTGAGGCAACAATTTGTGGTAAGCAAATTGAACCGTTGAACAAGCCAAGGTATGTTCCCATGTGCTTTCCTGACAATGCGTTTGTAACAATTGTCAATGGGTAAGTATTCATTGCAGCCCATGCAATTCCGACTAACGTGAATGAAACGATCAATAACATCTTTGAGTGAACAAAGAAGACTGAACCGAAGCCGATTGCACCAAGAGCTAAACTTCCGGCATAGCCTAATTTGTGCATGTTGTTTGGTAACTTAGCTAAAACATATGACCAAATAACAGCGGCGATTGATTGAACGGCAGCTAAAACCCCATACCAGTTACCAGCTGCTTGGAAACCGGCTGAAGCGGTGTTCGTTGTGTGCCATACGTTGGCAGCAATTGCCCCGTTTGAGTATGTCCATAAGTATTGGAAAGCAAACCAGCAGAAGAATTGAACTAATGTAACTGTCCAAAATGCCTTTGGGGCCTTCTTCAACAATGTGAACATGCCAACTTTTTCTTCGTTGTCTTCTTCTGAAATGCCGTGATACTTAGCGTATGTTTGCGGATCATATTCGTGAACCCGGAAAACAGTGAACAAACTTGTAACGATTAGGATTGCAGCGCCAATGTAGAATGATAATTTAACTGACATTGGAACGTCACCCTTATGAGCAGTATTAGCAACTCCAAAGAATGTTAATACAAATGGGAAAACAGCTGCTAAAACCGCACCGGTGTTTGATAAGAAACTCTGAATTCCGTATGCGTAACTCTTTTGCTTATCATTAACCATGTCACCGATCATCATCTTGAATGGTTGCATTGCAACGTTTGATGACAAATCAAGAAAGGCAACGGTAATTGCGGCAAAGCACATTGCGGCCATTGAAGCGTAACCTAATCCTAAACTTCCTGAGTTCGGTAACAAGCACATAACGATAACCGCAACAATCGTTCCTAAAAGAAGGTATGGAAGCCGCCGGCCGCCGAGTTTCGGTGCCCATGTCCGGTCTGAGAAGTAGCCGACTAATGGTTGAACAACTAATCCAGCCAATGGTGGCAAGATAAAGAACCATCCCAAATCATTCGGGTTAGCCCCGATTGTTTGGAAAATCCGGCTCATTTGTGAACTTTGCAATGTGAAAGCCATCTGAACCCCTAAGAAGCCGAAGTTGATCATCCAAATGATACTTGGTTTCAAATTAGGAAGTCCTGCTTTCGGTTGATCGTTTTTCATTTCGCGATTCCTCCTAAATTGTTTCCAATCGATTACTTAAATAATTGCTCAAACTATGTAAACGATTTCCAAAAATAATACAATTAAAAGTATACCGCTTTCTCGGATTTTGTGCAATCGGTTGCACAAAATTTACAAAGGTTATAAGGATTTTTTCTATTAAAATCACTAATCCTTATATAAGATAAATCCTTTTGGCATCAATTGTTGATCCTGATAAAGATTTGAAATCAACGGATTTTCAATCGTTAATTCGACCGCTGATTGCGTTGTATTAAATACTGCATGGATATCATTGTAATTTAATCCAATCAATCCATCACTTGCAATATTCCACTTCAAATCCTTAACATTCAACTCATTCGTAATTTGTTTTCGAACTTCAATTAAGTGTTGCATGAACTGATACATGTCATGATCTTGCAGTTTTTCATCCCAGACCATTGGTTTCCGGTCGTCCGGATCATTTTCGCCGGTCATTCCGTATTCTGTTCCATAATAAATACTTGGTGTTCCGGGCTGAACAAAAGTAAATGCAAAAATCTGCTTAACAAGTTCCATATCATCATTCGCCAATGTTTTGATTCGGGCAGTATCATGCGAATCAAGGACATTGAACATCATTGAATCTGCTTGATCATTATACAGCATTAGCTGCTGATTCAGTTTGTTTTTCATTTCCAAAGCATCAATTTCATGGGTCAAGAAATGTTCTTTAATTGCTTCAGTATATGCATAGTTCATAACTCCTGTAAATTGATCACCTTGCAACCATGGTTGAGAAGTGTGCCAAATTTCACCCAAAATGTAGAAGTCAGGTTTAAGGGCCGTTGTTGCATCATGGAATCTTCTCCAGAAGTGATGGTCAATTTCATTGGCAACATCCAACCGCCATGCATCAATATCAAATTCTTTGATCCAGTAAGTGGCAATTGAAAGTAAGTATTCTTGAACTTCTGGATTAGCCGTATTTAATTTTGGCATATGCGGAGTATAATCGAACGTCTCATACGTTGCGTCATTACTGAATTCAAAATTATCAGTTGGTGTATAGCTGACTGGGAACTTGTTAATATGGAACCAGTCGGCGTATTTTGAATCTTTACCATTCTTTATTACATCTTGCCATTGCGGTGACTGATCGCCAATATGATTGAAGACCGCATCCAACATGACTTTGATGCCGCGCTTGTGTGCTTCATCGACTAACTTTTTAAATAACTTTTTGTCACCAAAATGCGGATCAATTTCAAAGTAGTCTTCAGTATCATATTTGTGGTTTGAAGGAGCCTTAAAGATCGGGTTAAAGTAAATTCCATTCACTCCTAAATCAACTAAATGATCAAGGTGATCCAAAACGCCTTGCAAATCTCCGCCATAAAAGTCTTGTCTGCCCGGATGAACCGTTGAATCCCACGCCTTTGTCCCTTCAGGATTCAATTCCGGATCACCATTGGCAAATCGTTCAGGAAAAATTTGGTACCAAACCGTATTCCGAACCCATTGCGGAGCTTTAAACATATCAATTTCTTGGAAAAACGGCATCCGGAAATAGTTATTTTCATTTTTTAAATATTCTTGACTGTATGACGTCTTAATTCCTTGATCGTTATAGAGGACCTCTTCACCTTCAGTGTCAGTTAAGTAGAATCCATATGCGACCCGATGCTTGGGTTCTTTGATCGAAATTGTCCAGTAATCATATACATCGGTACTTAAACCTTTTTTCATCGGTACTTTTTGCAAATACCAGTTACTATTTAATGAACGAATTGCGTATGGATCCCCATATACAATTTCAACTTTGCGAATATCATCTTTAGCTGTCCGAATTCGAATATGCATCGTTTCTTTATCTAACAAGAATGCATATTCACTTTCAGGACGGTGATAAATTGCTGCATAATTCATTGTTGATCCCTTCTTTCTAAAAAACTGTGATTTACAAGTTTATATATTACTAAAACCATTTAAATAATACGACTCTCTTGTAAAATCACAGTTAATTTTAACTATTCATTTGTATCTAAGTTTTCAGCTTCCATCTTTTCCGTTGCAGCTGCGGCGTTGTTCCCTTTCGTTTCCTTAACAATCCATACTGCAAATGCTCCGATGATGAAGAAGATTGCACCAAAGAGAATCATCATTGCGGAACCATTGCCATGACTCATCTTGGTAAACATTGGATACAATGCAAAACTTGCAACTGATGCGCAGATTTGTGGCAAGCAAATCCAGCAGTTGAACAACCCAATGTATGTTCCATCGTGCTTTCCGTCTAAAGCATTTGTCAAAATTGTGAATGGGATCGAGTTAATTGTTACCCAGCCAATTCCAATAAAGATAAATGCAACAACTGACATTACTTTACTGTGGCAGAATGCAAGCATTGCAAAACCGCCAGCTGCTAAAACTAATCCTAATGAGTAGAATGGTTTCCGGGTCTTATCATTCAAGTGTGATAAAACATATCCGTAAAGAATTGAAGCAACCGTTTGAACGGCTGACAAAACACCATACCAGTTACCTGCAGCTTGGAAACCTGCTGAAGTTGCGTCTGTTGTATGCCAAATATTTGCTGACAAAGCTCCTGGAGCGTATGTCCACAAGTATTGGAAACTTACCCAACTAAAGAATTCAACTAATCCTAATGTCCAGAATACCTTTGGTGCATTCTTTAAAATTGACTTAATCGAAGTCTTTTCTTTCTTTTGAGCTTCAGGATCGATTCCGTGATATTCGTTATATGTTTCAGGATCATATTCGTGAACCTTGAATACTGTAAATAGTGCTGTAACACCTAAAATAATAGCTCCAATGTAGAATGAGTAACGAACAGTTGCCGGAACGACCCCTTTAGCAGCAACGTTAGCAACCCCTAATGCTGAAAGGCCAAATGGGAATAAGTAAGCAGCAAAACTACCAATATTTGACCAAATTGTTTGCCATGCCCAAGCCTTATCCTTTTGCTTGTCATTTACCATATCACCGATCATCATTTTGAATGGTTGCATTGACATGTTTGACATTAAGTCCATGAACAAAATTGAAATTGCACCAAACCAAAGAGCAGCCATTGAACCAAATCCAAAACCAAATGATCCAGAATTAGGTAATAAGAACATAACAATCATTGCAACAACTGAACCAACGATCAAGTATGGTAACCGCCGACCAATCTTTGGAATCCAAGTGTGATCTGAGAACCATCCAACAAGTGGTTGAACAACCATCCCTGCTAATGGTGGCAAAATAAAGAAGAAACCTAATTTCGTCGGGTCAGCCCCAATTGTTTGGAAGATCCGGCTCATTTGTGAACTTTGTAATGAAAAGGCCATTGATGTACCCAAGTTACCAAAGGTCATTAACATTAAAACGCTCATCGCCAAATTAGGCATTGGCTTTCGTTTTTTTCCTTGTGAGTTATCCATTACGCAACTCCCCTTTACTTTATTTATGATGCAAGCGCTTGCATCGTCTTACAAATCTTATTATAAACGCTTAAGCTCTTCTTTGCAACCGTTTTCAAAAAATTAATTAATAAAAATGTAAAAAAATAATCTTTACAATATAATAACTAAAAAAGCTGCCTATATAGGCAGCTTTTTAGGTAAATTGAATATAATTCAACCAACTAAATAATAGGGAAATAACTTATTTTTGGGATTATCTACATAAATTATTCATTATCATTTACTTTAGCCAAAGTGTAATTCTTTTTACCTTTACGGGCAACTACATATTTTCCTTCAAACGATTGTGATGGATCGATCTCAAAGTTTAAATCACGAATTCGTTCTCCGTTAATTGTAATTGCGCCGTTTTGGATATCTTCACGTGCTTGGCGTTTGGAAGATTCAATTTTATTTTCAACCAACCACTCAACAATGTTTTGTTTGTTGCTTGAAATTTCAACTGAAGGCATTTTACCAAATACTTGTTCAATTTCATCTGGTGTCAATTTTTTAATATTTCCACTAAATAAAATTTCAGAAATCTTTTCTGCTTCTTGCATTGCTTCCTTGCCATGAACAAATGTTGTCACTTCGCGCGCAAGTGCTCTTTGTGCTTCACGCTTTTCAGGTTGTGTCTTAACCTTTTCAGCCAAAGCATCAATTTCATCATGACTTAAGAAAGTAAAGTACTTCAAGTATTTGACAACATCACGGTCATCTTGGTTCAACCAGAATTGGTAGAATTCATATGGCGAAGTCTTCTTCGGGTCTAACCAAACTGCTCCACCTGCTGTTTTACCAAACTTTGTTCCATCTGCTTTGAGCATCAATGGAATTGTTAATCCATAAACTTGAGCATCTTGTCCTTCTTTTTTATGAATTAAATCTACACCTGATGTAATGTTCCCCCATTGATCTGCTCCACCAACCTGAAGTTGAATATTTTCTTTCTTGTACAAGTGAAGAAAGTCCACAGATTGTAAAATTTGGTATGTAAACTCTGTAAATGAAATTCCATTTTCTAGTCTGCTAGCAACAATGTCTTTCTTAATCATTGTGTTAACACCAAATTCTTTACCGTAATCACGCAAGAAATCTAACAAATTAATTTTTGATAACCAGTCATAATTATTAACAAAAGTAATATGACCGCTGCCACCAAAAATTCTTGTAGTTTGTTCTGTTAATGCTTGAACATTATGTTGAACCTTTTCCATTGTTTGTAATTGGCGTTCTGTTTTACGACCGCTAGGATCCCCAATAGAACCTGTTCCGCCACCAATTAAAATATATGGATGATGCCCTGCAAGTTCAAACCGTTTTAAAACAATAAAAGGAATCAAATGTCCAATGTGCAAACTATCACCTGTCGGATCCGTTCCACAGTATAAAGAAATCTTCTTTTCACTTAACAGTTTACGTAATCCTTCTTCGTCAGTCTCTTGATTTATAGCTCCACGCCATTTTAAATCTTCTAAGATATCCATAAAAAAACCTCCAATTGAAATCAAAACCCACAAAAACCCAGATTAAAAAAGTCCCTAGATGAAAAACTTCATCTAGGGACGAATTAATCTCCGTGGTACCACCCATGTTCGCACACAAATAAACATGTGCCTCATTTGCTTTTAACGCTAGCTAGCTAAACATATTTTATGCAGAGACGTAATTCGAAATATTACCACATATCAATTCACAGCAACCATTGACTCTCTTAAATGTTGGGTAAATCCTACTTCATCTCTAATGTTTTAGACTATTATGATTTATCTATATTAAAAAACATTGGTTTTTATTTGTCAAGCGATTTTTTTGTAATTGTTTGTTTTTTCACAAAAAATCCAAGTATTATTGTCAACAGCGGAACAATAATTGGGAAAAAGGCAAATGGAATATATTTCAAAGCTTCAATTTGTAATGCCCCTGAAATAAACGTTCCGCTTACACCCCATGGAACAATTGAATTAACCGCCGCACCTGCATCGTTTAATGTTCTCGTTAAATATTTATGTGGTAGCTTTAGTCTATCATACGATTTTTCAAATGTCTGTCCGGGCAAAATAATTGAAAGATATTGTTCGCCAACTAAATAATTAACGCCTACACTTCCTAAAGCAGTCAATAAAACTAGTTTCCCAGGCGTATTAACAAACGAAGACATTTTATTAATTAATACACCTATAATGTTAAATTTAATTAATGTACCACCCAAAGCTAAGGCTAAAATAATTAACGCAGCAGATGACAACATACTTGATATGCCCCCTTTTGAAAACAAGGCATCCAACATTTTATTTCCTGTATGTGCCACATAACCATTCATAACGTAACTTGCCAACGTAGAAATTGAGATTTTAGGATTATGTATAAAACCTACTAGTAACCCCATAGCCGAGCCTGCAATTAATGAAGGTACGGCAGGAACTTTCATCCAAGCCAAGGCCAATAATAATACAACTGGGATTAAAGTCCAAGGCGAAACCCAGAAATGACCTTTTATCTGTTGCATCATTAAAGTTACTTGAGTTAATCGAACTGACTTTGTTCCTAATCCTAAAAAGAAATAAATCACCAATGAAATAACAAAGGCTGGAATATCAGTCAATAAAAGTGACTTTATATGAGTATAAAGATCTATTTCACCAATTCCTGCTGCCAAATTTGTTGTTCCAGATAATGGCGATACATTCGCACCGAAAAATGCACCTGAAACAATTGCTCCAACCGTTAAACCTGGATTTATTCCTAATACTGTTCCGATACCTATAAAAGCAATCCCCATCGTTGATACCGTCGTAAACGAACTTCCACAAGTAATTGCAACTAATGAACATACGATAAATACAGTTGGTAAAAAGAATTTAGCCGAAATTATATTAAATCCGAAATACATAATAGTTGGTATTGTGCCCGAAAAAATCCAACATGCTATCAATGATCCTATCATCAGAAAAATCATCAATGGAATAATCCCAGGTTTAATTCCAGACTCTAGACCATCCATAATATCATTCCAAGAAAATCCTCTAATTTTACCGTAAAACATTAAAAAAGTTAATGCAGTCAAAATAGGAACTTGTGGAGAAATATGAAGGCCAATAATTAAAAAGCCTAAAATACAAAATAGAACAATTAAAATTAAAACTGCTTCTGCTACCCCAATATGTACAGTTTTATTTTCTTTTTTCATAAATCCTCATTCCTTAACATAAAAAACAGCATAAGAAACTGCTTCCTATGCTGTTTACTTTAATTATTTATTGTTTTTCAAATCTTCTTGTGCATCCGTATACCATTCATCCTTCTTGAACTTATCAATGATAATTGGAATGATTGTCAAAACAACTGTAATCACAAGCATAATCACAGCATTAAGCAGAGGTTGACTAACTAATGATACAATTCCGATTAAAATGATACCAAAAAGGAACATTACGGTCATAGTCCATGCTAAGCCGTTACCATTCTTACCAACTCGATATGGACGTTCAACATCTGCCTTTGAGTACCGCAATTTAATAAATGCAATACCAATGAACAAGTAAATGATGCAGTATAACAATGTTGTTGTGTTAACTAATGTTAAGAATACTGTATTAATATTTGGTAATGCATACATTAAAGCAAATAATGAAATACAAATTGATTGTGTCAATACAACATTCTTTGAAACGCCATACTTATTTTCACGTTGGAAGTGCCATTTAGCAGGAATTAAACCTTCCTTAGCTACTTGAATAATTGTTTGTGATGGACCAGTTACCCAAGCAGAAAGTTGCAAAATAACCCCGATAAATGCAAGCAAACTAAAGATATTAGCAATAATAGTTGGCCAGCCTAAAATATGACAGAAAATTAAAATTGGTTGTGTAATATTTGTTAATTGTGTACTTCCCTTTGGAACAACATCAGCTACAAAGAAAGCATTAACAATATTTAAGAAAATTAAACCAATTAATGCGACAATCAAGCCACGTGAGAAGTTCTTTGTTGCTTCTTTAAGACGTGGAACATAAACCCCAGCCGTTTCAATTCCGGTAAAGATAAATGCGATTGCACCAACATATTTCAATGAACTAGTATCTGTTGGTAATAACTTCATTGGTGAAAATGAACCTAATACTGAGTGAGCTTGGATACCAACTTTCAAAAATGAAAGTACACCCATGATTACCATTACAGCAACTGGAATATATACACCCAGCCATACACCGATGCTTCCACCGATTTTAGCCATATCAAACTTCAAGTTTAAAATTGTAATAATCCAATAGATAACTAAGATACATCCTAATGTGAACCAGTGATTATTCCCTAAGGTTGTATTTCCAATTGCATTTCCTAACAAAGGTCCAAGAGTTGAAGCAACCATTACCATTCCAGGAAACATTTGAACCCAAAGTAACCATGCTGTAACAAATCCCCATTTTGAACCCATTGCAGTTTTTACCCACAATTGAGGGCCACCTTCATCTTGCAACATTGTAGATAACTCACCAGACATCAATGAAACTGGAAGAGCAAAGAACAAAACTGCAAAGATCATCCAAAAAATCATTTGCCAACTTGCAGCAGCCAAAGTTGGAATACTACGAACTGTAGCAACCATGGCCATTACAATACCAACAAATGTAACAAAACCAATCTTACTACTTTCTTTTGCCATTTTAATACCTCTTTATATTTCCTTTTAAATTAATATAGCCCTAAAGACCATAAATCTCCGGGCTATATAATCAAATAATTACTTGCTTAAAATGCGAGTCAATTTTTCTTCCATAGCACTCTTGATCTTTTCTGCATATTCTTCAAAGTGCTTCTTGTCATACATTAATGGTGTAAGAACACATGCACGTAAAATTGTTACTTTACCAGCACGATTCCATTCTTTTTCATCATAACCAATGCCTTCAACATACTTCAACGGACTATTACCATAGTCTGGAATTGCAAAGTCAGTATGTGAAGTAATAAAGTCATTGTTATAAATTGGACCACTCATGAATGAAGCTTCATCGTAGAACTTGTGATTTAATTCATTCATCTTAACAAGATCCTTGTTTCCTTTAATGTTGAACGTCCAGTCAACGATATTAAAGTCTGGATTTGTTAATGGATGTACTTCAATTTCTTGGCCATCAATGTTAAAGCTTAAGTTACTCAAGAAATCATAGAAGTGGTGAGCTGCTTCAACACTCTTACCAATTAATTTACCATATCCAGCAACATTCAATGGCAAAACATGGTGAGCTGCCCAAACAGATGCTGCAGTTGCACCAGCTTTTGAGCCTTCAAGAATGTAAGCACCTAACATTGAAGGAGCCTTTGATCCCTTTTCAAATACATATGTGGCAAAGTAAGAAATAATGTTACGCAAACGAATATCACGAATTGCAATACCACCAGCTGAATATGGAATGTAACCCATCTTATGTGGATCAACAGTTACTGATTCAGCATCTTCAATTGCTTTGAATGCATTATATACATCTTCTGAAATGTAATCTTTTTCTTCTTGGAATACACCATATTCTTTGTGAACTTTCTTTAAGTCCTTATATGGGATAAAGTTATTGTCTTCATCTAAGAACATTGTACGTGCATAACCACCATAAGCAGCATCAACATGAAGATAGAAGTAAATGCCTTCCTTCATAAGTTTCTTACGAAGTTCAACAATTTCGTTAATTGGATCAACCGCACCTTCTTCTGTTGAACCAACAACACCTACAACACCTAAAATAGGGGTCTTATCAGCTACTAATGAACGAATTGTCTTTTCTAGTTCATCAACTTTCATCCGATAGTTATTGTCAACAGGAACAGATACAACCTGATCAAGTCCGATACCAATGATGTCGGCAGCCTTCAACCATGAATAGTGTTTGGTTTGTGGAACAATCCATTTACCTAATTGCTTAAGGTTTTCGCCTCCACGAGCTGAACGTGCCTTTACAGCGTCAATTTCTTCATCTGACAATTCTTCCAACATGTCAAGAATATCATCAGTAGTCATATTAAGAAGTTCCCAGTCTGACTTACCTTCCACTAACTCTGGTTTAACTTCCTTGATGGCCATTGGTAAACTCTTTAAGTTACGTGCATACCATAAACCTTCCAAGTTAGCGATTGATCCATCAGCAGAAATATGGCCCCAACCATCTTTGAAACCAAACATGTCAGCAAAGTCATGGCCGACTTCTTCTTCCATTTGTGATGTACCTGGTGATGATTCATATGCAACGTTATTACCATTCCATAACATTGCGTATGTATATGCCAAAATAGCAGGCATTAACGTTTCTGAGTTCATGTGTCCCCAGTAACGTGGTGAATGCCAAGGAACTGAATTACTACGTAAACGTGTTGAAACTTCGTCTAAAACGTCACGCATCTTTTCAACTGTTTCTTGATATTCAGCTGAATCTTTCTCCTTTTCAGAAATTAACGGCTTGTCTTGTGGCATATAATTTTGACGCCAACCAAGGTGTTCATCAATTAAGTCAGTTAAAATTGACTTAAACATGTCACCGTTTTCGGCTTTTTCACCGATAAATAAGGCATCAATATTAATATCCTTATTACTCATAATAAGATACCTCCCTATTATATTTTATAATGTAGATAATCCCTTACTACACTTCTATTATCCACCCAAATTAATCATTTTAAAAATAATTAATATTTATTAAATAAAAGTTATCAATAATATTAAGTTATTTTTTTAGATAAAAAAATCCCGACATTCGTCGGGAAATGATTTAGGTAAAATGTGTTCTCACACGTCATCAATATAATATTGCTTATGAGATTTGTCAATGTTGCTTATACTAATTAACTACAATTTTTCTGTATCAAACAAAGTCATTAACTTTTTTCTTCCCAAATCAGTATATGGATTTTGATATAACTCAGGATTATTATCTCTTAATTTATCTGCATTACTAGCAGCAACATTCACTCGATCATAAAGCCATCTGTCATATCGTTCGCCCTTAAATTTCTCGTAATTTGATATTTCCATTTTATCTGCTATTTTATGAAACAACACCTGTTTACTAAGATTACTTATAAAATATTCATAGTGTAATAATATCCAAACCTCAAAACATACATTAGAAAAAATTAAATGTAAATTATTTCGTTGAGCATATTGTTTACACCATTCGATATCCACTTTGCTCATTTCATCAGCATCAAAAGCCACATAAATTTCACCATTAAGGTGAGTTTTTTTTAATTTTGCTGCCTCTGTCAAAATCTTTTTATTTCCACAGTCAACGCATTTAATCTTAATCAAATTCCTACGATACTTCCGTTTCAGCATTGAAAAATATTTTTCCTCAGATTTTCCTTCGCATAAAATATACTTTTGTGATTTTAATTTTTTTAATTTTGATTTTCTTCCCATTTTCTACTCTTTCTTTTCTACTCCCTTTAACGCTTCCTGCATTTCTTCCAATTCAATTTGAGGATAAGCCCCGTACTTTCCCTTAATGTATCGTTTCATATATCCGATATCGGTTCTTCCTTTATTTCGACTATCATCAAAGTCAAAAATTGAATCCAAAGTTGAAATTCCCTCAAAATCTTTTTCAAATAAATAGATTTGATCAACTCGCAGATTTTGATCCAACAATTGCAATTCATGCGTTGTTGAAATAATTTGATTCATATTTTCCGTTGAATTAAAGATTCGAACTAAATTTTTGGATAATTCAACGTGTAAAGAATCATCAAACTCATCAAAAATTAACGTTTTATTATCTCCATATTTTCGGGCATAAAGTAATGCCAAGGCAATCAAAAATATCTTTTGTGTTCCTAAAGATTCTGAATTTAAATCCCATTGACGCTTTCCAACTACCTTTCCATTGGCATCATATACTTTATGAATCGTAAATAAACGTGACTGGGTTGTTGGAAGTTGGACATTGCCACCTATTTGATTGAGAACCTTCTTAAATTCTTGCGGCATTGGTGGGACAGCTATTTTCTCAACCGTTACATCTTCAATATTAAAATCTGCGAATTGAAGAAATTCAATTATCGCATTCTTGATGTCCGGCTGATTTACCATTTCTAACATATTTTCATTAACTTGAAAATCATCGAAGAAAATTAAATTTTCACTGAACCATTTCATTACATTAATTGCCGGTTGGTCATTATTTTTCTGTGCGTTATACAGTAATAGTGAGTTTTGCTTAGTTTGCTTTAAAATTTGCCGCAAGCTTTGCGGAACAAAATCCTTGCTTTTGCTTCTTTCAAAATATACTTTAAATTTTGAATGCCGTGGAGGTCTGATTTTTAAAGACTCTGATAAGATTTTTTCCGCATTATAACTAAAACGATATTGATATTCTGTATCTTCATAGAAAAAATCAATTTGGAACAATGTTGGTTTCCCTTGATCATTTGAAAACGCAAATGGCTGGTACGGCAACTTTTGCGTTACATTCACTGGATCGTTCAAAATCATCTGCTTCATTAACTTTAACGCGATCAACATATTTGATTTCCCAGAACCATTCGGGCCAAATAACAAAAGATTTTTCAAGAGCCGTGTTTTACTGATCATCAGCGTATTAGACGCATTATATTTGCGCAATCGTTCCCCCGCTTCAGCAGATAAAATTTCTTGATTCTTAAATGAACGAAAGTTTTCAACTGTAAAATCAACGATCATGAATTTCACCCCTTATTCAACATTTTGTTTAAGTTTATCACGAAATTTCGTGATTAATCAATATAAATACACAAAAATCAGGCCTTTCACCCGCTCTTACTCATTAATTATTTTCTTTTAGTTGATTCTCGCTCAACAATTTTATGCGGAATAACCACATGCGAAAGGATTGACCGCAATTTGGTAAAATCTTGATCATCAACGTTTAAAATCAATACCGCCGCTTC
This sequence comes from Ligilactobacillus aviarius, assembly GCF_001654615.1. GTDB lineage: Bacteria > Bacillota > Bacilli > Lactobacillales > Lactobacillaceae > Ligilactobacillus > Ligilactobacillus aviarius_B. Next base: position 9,149 of record NZ_LWUD01000014.1, on the reverse strand, counting down.
CATTCCCAAAGAAGTTGGGAAAATTTCAACTGAGGTTAATGATGGGTGCGAAGCCCGGGCAAACAGCGAATTGTTAAAGCTGATTATGCCGTAATCAGCTAAATTCTGATGAATGGCCAACAAACCGTTTTGCAAGGTCACGCCCATAATGTCATCACAAGCAACCATTGAATCAACTTCGGGGTGCTGGTCAATGAATTCTTGAAGTTCTTCCTTGGTATGCTCTTTTTTGATTTGATAGCTTAACGGTGTCCGCTCGTCCGCTTCCATTGCGTGCGAATAACCGATAAAACGATCCTTTTGCACCATTTCTTCTAAATCTTCATAAACATAAACTGGATGGTGATAACCGTTACCAAGCAGGTACTCCGTTGCATCCTTTCCCGCAGCCACATTATCATTGTTGACATACAACGTTTCAGCGATATTTTTGATCGGCTCTCCAATCAAAACATACTCTGCATTATTCTGATCTAAATATTCCAAAACATCATCGCTTTGTTGGGAGAAAGTCACGATAAACCGTTTAACCCGCCCACGCTCCATCATCATTTGAACGTTTTCGATCAGCTCAGCGTTATCTTTCCCCGTCGCAACTGATACCATGTAGGCCTGCTGGTTACAGACTGAAGTAATTCCCTGTAAAATTTGACCGAAAAATGGGTTATTTGCAACCGATTCCTCATTCGGCGGGAGAATTACCCCAATAATATTTGAAGTGTTATTTGCTAAATTTTGCGCCGCAAAATTCGGTGAGTAATTCAATTTTTTCATTGCCCGCCAAATTTTCTCTTTGGTTTCCTGACTAATTAACGAACTGTCATGCAAAGTTCGCGAAACCGTTGATGGTGACACGCCGGCTTCGCGTGCCACATCTTTGATTGTTGCCATTTCAATTTCCTCTTCTTTATTTCACTAATATTAAAATTATAGTTCAATAATAATTAAAATCAATCACACCTAATAAACGACTGGGTGTTATCAAACTTGATCACTTGGTCTGCCGTCTGTTCAAGTTCGGCAAAATCTGATTCAAGATTCGTAAACCGCTTCGTGATCAATGCCGGATCAGCACCAAAACCGCCTGCCTTGAAGCGATGTAAAATCCGTTTAACCGCAAGAGCTGCATCCCGAATTCGAATTTCAACCACCGTTACAGAATATTGCATTGAATGCGCTAAATCCATAATTTTAATCAAACTGCGGGCATTGCCACCCAGGTTAACTTCATAAACAATATTTATTTGCTGATTAATTAGCTTTCGAATTGCTGCATCCGTCTGCAACAGTGCTTTGATTTGATCATCACTTTTGCGCCAATTACCATGCATCTTTCGCAAAAATTCATCCGCACTGACATACGTAAATCGATTAAATCGTTGCTGGTTTTGCTGGTAAAAGGTCGTCTTTCCCGCGCCATTGATTCCAGCAATTATTACTAATTCTGCTTGTTTCATTTTCTGCCTTTCGCTATCATATCCAATTATTCGATATCATTTAGGGTGATTTGATATCGAATCAATTAAAATGATTCTCAATAATCACTTCAAAATATATTTTGTATTTTTTCCCTTACCAATCATTTCAATTCGTTGCTCATCGCGTAATTTACGTACCGTTCGTTGAATGGTAATTTTGCTAAATTGAGGAATTTTTTCACTAAGTTCGCTCATTGAAAGTGGCCGTAATTCCTGGCGTAAAATTTTGATTACCAGTTTCGAGGCTGACAATGATTGATGACCGACAATTCCCAAACGTTCTTCAAACAGCCAATATGCCTTTACGATTACTCCCAAGAAATAATCTAAAAACGGTTCGTAATCATTCTGATTATCATTCCATCCTGCTGAACTTTGCTTTAAAGTTTCATAATAGGACGGTTTGGTTTCCTCAATGATTTTTTCCAAACTAATATACTTACCGACATCAAATCCCGTTTTATAAAGAGTCAACAGCATTAACAGCCGCGACATTCGCCCGTTTCCATCTTTGAATGGATGAATTGAAACAAAATCAAAAATAAACGCTCCGGCTAAAATTAACGGCGAAAAATCTGACCTTTCAACGGCTTGATCATACGCAGCGCATAACTGTTCAACCAGTTCAGGGGTAATCAACGCAGCCGACGGGGTAAATCGAATCTCCTCGCTGCCATCCGCATATTTTGTAATAATTTGATTATTTGTATCTTTAAACTGACCGCCCCATGAATCACCAGTATATTCAAATAACTGTTTATGCATTGCTAAAATTGTGTTTTTACTAACCGGCATGTAAGTATAATTTTCGTGAATCAGCTTCAACACATCCCGATATCCCGAGATTTCAGCTTCGCTGCGGTTATGCGGTTCAACTTTACTTTCAACGATCTTTTTCAATCGTGAATCGGTGGTGTAAATTCCTTCAATTCGGTTAGAAGCATCCGTACTTTGAATTTTTGCAACTTCTGTCAATCGTTCAAGAACCTCTGTCGCTTCCGCTTGATAACTTACTGTTTGCCCGCGAATCTCATATATTTTATTTAGTTTATTAACAATTGAATTTGTAAGTTTCAAATGATTTAAGGTCTTATAATCAAACTTTTTCATTATCAGTCTCCATTATTCAATATCATTTGTAAGTAAATGATATCGAATATTCGTTATCATTGCCAATTATTCGATATCATTTAGGGTGATTTGATATCGAATCCAATAAAATGATATCAAAAAAATGAGGCGTTGGTTTCCAACCACGCCTCGCCTTTCTATTTCTCAAATGGATACCGCATTCCCCAATCAGAACGCACATCATCTAAAATGTGGGCCACATCGCGACTGAATTCTAATTCGCCATCATCATGCCCCTGTTCAATGTACCGTTGCATGTCGCGCACTTCATATTGCAGCGCCTCATCGGTTTTCCCTGCACTAATTTTGTCAGTCGTTGAAGTATGCGCATCAGATGTATACGTAATCTCAGCTTCCGTTGCTCGCGGATAATTATTGATTTCAACAAATCCCTTTGTTCCGGAAACAACGCCGCGTTTCGGTTGTTTAGCCCGGAATGAAAGACTGATTACTCCCATTTGTTCCTTCGCATTTTTCAAAATGATCCCTGACATTTCATCAACCCCGGTTTCAAAAAACTTAACCGACGTTTCAGCCACATGCGGCGTATCAAGAAACATCCGTGCAAATGCCGTTGCGTATCCTCCAATATCAAGCAACGCACCGCCTGCAAGATCCTTGCTGAAGAATCGTTGCGTTGGATCATCGTTCTTTAAACTGCCGAAGTTGACCTGAACCATTTTGATTTCACCCAGTTTACCATCTGCAATCAATTGCTTAACTTGGCGATAAAGCGGCATGTGATATAACGTAAAACCTTCTGTCAAAATCAAATTTTTTGAGCGTGCAAGCTGTTCAACTTCATCAAATTGAGCTGCGTTAACGGTGATCGCCTTTTCGCAAAAGACGTGTTTACCTGCATTTAACGCTTGCTTGATTTGTTCATAATGAAATGTATGCGGGGTTGCAATATAAACAATGTCAACGTTGGAATCCGCAAGCATTGCCGCATAGTCATAATACGTCTTTTTTACCTGATACTTTTCTGCAAATTGATCGGCATGCTCCTTATGTGGATTAACCACTGCGTAGATTTCGCCATTTTCCTTATTTAATGCATCTGCCATGTCACTAGCTGCCCAGCCAGTGCCGACAATTGCCCAATTGTACTTTTTCATTGCTTTTCCTCCATTAACGTTTACTTGTATTATATAAGTAAATTTTAGTCAAGACAACGCTTACATAACGTCAAAATAAAAAAAGCCCACACAGCTGTGTGAGCCTCACCCTTTTCACTTACATTTTAATAAATCCGATAAAAAAAATCAATCATCATTCTATTTACATCGAACATACTTTCGCTTAAGATATAAATGTACTTAGAGTACAATCTATTAAAAAGGGGGGATTTCAAATTTTTCACCCTTTTCACCAAACTTTTGTCATCCTTGTAAAGGCGTACGCCCGTGCCTGCATGGATTGATGGAATTTCGAGGAACCCTAATTAGGGTTCTTTGTGCCGTTCTTATTTTTTAAGATTTTTATCATATCAAACATCTTTTCCAACACTATTCCCAACCACATAAAAAAAGCCACAGACGTGACCGCCTGTGACTTAAAGATAGTTCTTAATTTTTAATTATCCCCGCTTACGGAATAAGAATGCGCCAGCTGCAGCAATTGCAAGGGCACCGATTCCGGCTAAAATACCAGCGTTGTTTGCTTCACCAGTTTGTGGCATTGAAGCTTTCTTAGCTGAGTTAGCTGTTGCGTGCTTTCCAGCAGCTTTCTTGCTTGAAACTGTTGCTTGGTGGTTAGCCTTAACTGCCTTTGCAGCAACCTTGGCATTGCTCTTTACGCCGTTGTTCTTAACAGCTTTGTTGCTTGAAGCTTTCTTAGCTGATGCCTTAACATCATTCTTCTTTGATGATGTTGATGAAGCTTGGTTTTGACCTGTTAAGTAAGCCAACATTGCTTTGTCAGCATTGATTTGGTCTTGCATAATTTGTTTTGTTTGAGCATTACCCTTAAACCAACTAGCATTCAATGTGTCTTCGAGTGACTTCATATCATTTTTAAGAAAGTTGATTTCATCATTTGAGTCGTTTTGGCCATTGTTTGCAAATGATTGAACGGTATCTAACCATTGTTGTGCTTCTTGAGCATATGATTTTGTGATTGCGTCACTTGAGTTTTGGTACTTATCAGCATCGTTCTTCAACGCATTTACTGCTGGAGTAACGTTTGTTTCATTCTTCTTTGAAGCTTGTGATGAAGCCTTAGCTGATGATTGTGATGATGCTTTCTTGTTATCAGCCTTTGAGCTTGATGAAGCTTTCTTTGATGATGAAACCTTTGATTCGCTCTTCTTTGAACTTTGTGATGAAGTCTTAGCTGATGATTGTGATGATGCCTTTGAGCTTGAAGCTTGTGAAGCATTACCGTTTACAGCTTGTGATAACAAGTTGTATACATCTTGGTCAAGTTTTACTTGGGCTTGAATAATTTCCTTTGCGTGCGCATTTGTTTCCTTAGCTAAAGCATCCTTGTCATCGTTAAGGACACCTTGAACTTTTTGAACATCCTTTTGAAGTTCTTCCTTAGTTGCCAAACCGCTTGTGTAGTCGCCAAGTGCGTCTGTAACAAGATCTGTACCAAAGTTTGAACTTGCCATTGAAACAGCCATTGAGTTATCTGATTGGTACTTGTTGATCACATTATTTACGTTGTTAATGTCGTTTTGAATTGTGTCGTGTTGAGCACTTGTCATTGAAGGTGTAACTGTCGCAGCCAAGTTCATTGGTTGAGCAGCTTGCTTAGTTGATGAAGCAACTGCACTTGAACTTGATGAAGCAACTGATGATGTTGCTGCTTTAGCTGATGAAGCTTGTGATGACTTCAATACAACTTTGCTGCTTGATTTAACAGATTGTGATTCTGATGAAACCTTTGTTGAAATGCTTGATTTTTGTGATGATACTGGTTGTTGGTGAACGTTATCAGCGTTTACCATTGCACCTGCACCCATTGTTGCGGCTGCCATACTTGAAACCGCGATTACTTTTTTAAGATTCTTGTGATTTGCCATTTCATTACTCACTCCTTATCTTTTTTATATAATGATTGCTAATCACTGAAATGTAATTTCTCATATCAAAGTCTAATTGTCAATATATCATGAATTATTTTTGCTAATTTTGTGAATTTTTGTTAATAACATTAATCTAAAATCCATTCGTCTTTGGTAATTGTTATTGATTATTTTTCCTGCTTAATGACTAACAAATCAGCGATTTATAGCCATTGGTTCAATAAATAAAATAAGAACTGTTATTGAATAAATTGAAATAATTTTATTAAATATTAAAAAATAGTTAAGAAAATGTTACATCCAATTAATTTCCGGTTTTGCATATATTATTTTAATAAATAAAGTTTTTTATTAAAATAATATTTTTGGTTTTCCTCCTACAAAAAAATAATGGAATAAACGCTTCCTACAGTCGCATTTATTCCATCATTAAATACTTTATTTATCATTCTTTGTATCCATAATCACAAATTGAATCGTAAACCAGCCGTCTTTTTCTTGATAATTAACTAATAAATTAGGATACTGGTCGCTAATTTCTTCAATATTTGCCAAGCCAAAACCAGAATGACCTTTTTTAGTGGTTATTCCTTCCTTTTTGATATGTGATAAGTTTTTATTCTTTAAAACTGGGTTAGCAATTGTAATTTCAACTTGCCCTTGAGTACGATAAACTAAAAGATCGATTTTTCTATACTTTTGATCAAGATTCTTAACTGCCTCGATTGCATTATCATATGCGATCCCAATGATTCTGACTAAATCATATGGCTTCATTGAAATTTCATCCACATCATACTTGCACTCAAAATGAATATCAATTTTCTGCTTAATTGCCTGTGAAGTTTTATTAATCAAAATGCTCTTTAAATATGGAGTTTTGATATTATCAAAATCATTAAATACCCATAATCCGCTTTCACTTATATAAGTGTCACTATACTGCTTAAACGTTTCAACATATTTTTTTGCATCTTCCGAATCAGTGGATCTTAAGTTCTCTTCCAAACTTAACAGCATATTTTGATAGTCGTGTTTAAATTTTCGTAAACGGCGTTGTTCCTGTTCCAAATGATCCGTATACTCTTTTAAATTACTTAAGCGATCTTCAACCATTTTATTATGAATCCGTTGCTTTTCCCGTCGATTGACTGAAAAATACAAAACCCAAAATAAAACTAATTGAATCAGTAAAAAGATTAACAAGTTTTCAACATGATCATAAAGTTGTTGCATCATGGTATAAACCCCGGTTAAAGCATACGTGATGATAAACATTCCAATCACAATCCGTTGAATCTGTTTATCAATTTTTCGATCAATAATTCGATCAATATTATATAATCGACTCGAAATAATTCCCAAAGTAATAGACAAAATCGCTTCAATAATGTTGTGTAAAATCACCACTAAAAACATCGGATGAACTAGATCAGCATTGTGACATAAAACAATTAGTGACTTATCTAAGAAAGCACAGAAAATTTGAATCGCAATGAAAATATCCATTGAAAGCAACACATTAATTCTCAACGTCAAATCTGAACTATCATGTTGTCGCAAACACAGGTATGTAAATAAAATCAAAAATAAAATCGTTGCTAAATTTGTACATAAAATCATCAACCACGGAATCGGAACTGCGATTTCAATAACCACCTGAATTACTAGCATCGTAATAATAGTAATTGCAAGCTTAACAAATTTATTGGTTCGTACCTCTTTCATCCGTGACCAATTTTGAGCGAAAAATAACATGTAAAAGCACATCACATGCAATGGCTCAATTAAAAGTGATATAAACTGTAACATAGTGATCCTTGCTCTCAATTTTCTTGCTAGAATTATATTATACCTTTTATGTCCTTATATAACTTACTTATCAATTAAAAATATACTAAATTTTAACATTTAAAAATTAACACTAATGAATATTTTAAAAATTTTAAACAAACAATTCAAATAAAGAAGGTGTGACAAAACGTTAAAAATAAACGTGGTGGAAGCAGAAAGTCGAACGAATCGCACAAGATTCGAAGGCTTTCGAACTTCCTCTAGCTTCGCGTCGTAGCTCGACCCAATTATGCGGATATAGAAAAGAGGTTGTGACTTGTCACAGCCTCTTTTCTTTTTACTTAAACTTCTTTAAAAGATTATAACCCAATGCAATCGTCATGATTCCAATCACCACTTCGAACAGTGAAACAGCTTCTCCCGTTTGTGGAAGCTGTTTTTCACTCCGTTTATTTGTAAACGATGGTGCGTATTTTTTACTTGAAGACGATGATTGTTCCATCGACTTTGCAGTTGTTTTAATATCCATTAAATTTTGTTGTTTTTTAATCACCTGAGAATTTTCTTCTGATTGTCCAGTTGCTTTTCTAGCCGAATCTTCAGCCGAATGTGAATGATAAGTTGGTGTTCCGTTTCCAGGATTTTGATTCTCTTTGTGCGAAACTAAAAGTTCAGATTTAACTGGTACTCCAATTACCTTAGAATAGATCACCGTCGTTGATGTCATCGACGTCACTGGAATACTTTCATTCTTTATACTGCTGCTAATCGAAGAACCGTTTTTAACCGGTACTGGGACTTCTTTAGTACTATTTACGGTTACTGGAATGTTTTTATTTGATGAAACATTAATAACCTTCGAACTAATAACTGTTGTCTCCTTAGAATCATTATTTCCATTAATTTGTTCGTCATTCTTACCATTTTGAACACTGGATAAATCAACTTCTGAAGATTTCACAAGCGGCTCTTCAGATACTTCTTCTGAATTTTCCTTACTAATTGACGTTTTCGCTGCATTAACGCTTGAACGCTTAGCGATGCTTGACAACTGACTATTTGAAACAATCTTCATACTTGAGTGCTTGATTGGGCTTGATGACTGCTTACTGCTTGAAATAGCCTTCTTGCTTGAACTATTTAAGCTCGATGATTGTGAAACAATTGATGAACTCTTTGCACTGCTTGATCCTTTGACTGCATTTGATGACTTAACTGAACGAATCACAACACGGTGACTACGTCCTGTTGTTGATTTCGTATTTGAACTCTTGATTGCGCTTGAGCTCTTCAAGCTTGTTGATTCCTTACTGCTTGAAGCAATCTTCTTGCTTGAGCTCTTTAAGCTTGATGACTTCTTACTGCTTGAAACAACTTTCTTGCTTGAACTATTTAAGCTTGATGATTCCTTGCTGCTTGATACAGCTTTCTTGCTTGAACTATTCAAGCTTGATGATTCCTTGCTGCTTGATACAGTTTTCTTGCTTGAACTATTTAAGCTTAATGACTTCTTACTGCTTGAAACTACTTTCTTGCTTGAACTATTCAAACTTGAGCTCTTCTTGCTTGAACTATTCAAGCTTGATAACTTCTTACTACTTGAAGCAACCTTCTTACTTGAACTCTTCAAGCTTGAGCTCTTCTTACTGCTTGAAGCAACTTTCTTACTTGAACTCTTCAAACTTGATGACTGCTTGCTGCTTGAAGCAACCTTC